>JAKAJU010000131.1 GCA_021813655.1 Chloroflexota bacterium
ACGAGCGTGTTCAGCTGGACCGGGAGGCCGGCCTCCTGGGCCCAGCCGGCGGCGCGGACGGTGAGGTCGAAGGTCCCCTCGACCCCGCGGAAGCCGTCGTGGCGCTGCGCGTTCGACCCGTCGAGGCTCAGGCTGATGTTCTGGACGCCCGCGTCCTTCAGCCTGAAGAGGGCATCGCGCGTGAGCTCGGGCGTGGCGGCCGGCGCAAGCGACGCCCCGATCCCGCGGGCACGGGCGGCCCGGACGAGGTGGGCGAGGTCGGGCCGGCGAAGCGGGTCCCCGCCGGTGAAGACGACGTGGGGCATCGGGTTCCCGAACCCGAGCACCCGGTCGAGGAGCACCTCGGCCTCGGCGGTCGTGAGCTCGCTCGGGTGCCGCTCGGAGTTCGCCTCGGCGCGGCAATGGCGGCAGACGAGACCGCAGGAGCGGGTCATCTCCCAGTAGAGCATCATCGGCGCGCGCTCGAAGGCGTACCCGGTCGGGCGCACGGACCCGGCCGACGGGATCGCGCCCGGATGCCCCCCTGGATGGCCGCCCTGGGCCGTGCCCGGATGGCCGCCCTGGGCCGTGCCCGGATGGCCCCCGGGGTGGCCGGTGGATGCGTCGGAGGAGTCCGGCGCCGGGTGCGCCGGGGCGGCCGCGATCGTCTGGTCCACGGTGTCCTCCTTCGGGATCAGCGGCTGCCGGCCGCGGGGGTCGAAGCCGCCGCGTCCGCCAGGGGGAGCGTCCGCTCGACGATCCCGGCGAGCGCCGAGACGAGGTGCGGGTCGTCGTTGAGCATCCGCGGGCGCTCGAGGTGGATCCCGAGCGATCGGGCCACCCCCTGCGCCTCGATGTCGATGTCGTAGAGGACCTCGAGGTGGTCCGCGATGAAGCCGACCGGGCTGACGACCAGCTCGGTGGCGCCGTCGGCGCCGAGCCGGCGGATCTCCGCGAGGATCTCGGGGCCCAGCCAGGGCTCGTCCGTCCGGCCTGCGCTCTGGTACGCGAAGTCGTACGTCGCGCGGCCGAGCGCCTCGGCGACGAGACGGGCGGTGTCGGCCAGCTCGGAGGGATAGGTGTCGCCCGCGTCCACGACGCGCTGCGGAAGGCTGTGCGCGGTGAACATGAGCCGGACGGCGGCCGGGTCCGGGAAGCGAGCCAGAGCCTCGCCCGTCGTCGCGGCGAGGCCGGCGATGAAGTCGGGCTCCCGGCACCACGACTCGACGAACGCCACGCGCGGGGCGCGGTCGCCGACTGCTGCGCACGCCGCGTCGACGGCCCGGCGGTAGCCCTCGACGCTCATGGACGCCTGTGGGGCGAGCGCGATCGCCACCGCATCGGTGACGCCGTCGTCGGCCATGCCGGCGACCACCGTCGCGATCTTCGGCTCGATGTGGCGCATCCCGGCGTAGACGGGCATCGGCCGGCCGCGCCGTGCGAGCTCCGCCTCCAGGGCGGCGCGCTGCGCCTCGACGATCCGCGAGAGGGGCGAGCCGCCGCCGATCGCACGGTAGCGCGCGACCAGCTCCTCGAGGAGCTCGGGCGTCGGCGGGTTGCCGCGCCGGATGTCGGTGTAGTAGGCCTCCACCTCGTCGAGCCGGTCGGGGCTGCCGTACGCGAGGAGGAGGACGGCAGGGTGGGTCATCGGGACGCTCCGTTTCGGGTTCGTCGGGAGGCTCCTCGCCGACTCTCGTGGACGAGATCGACGAGTCGTCGGAGGTCGTCGGGGTCGGTCGGCGGGAGGACGCCGTGGCCCAGGTTGAAGATGTGGCCGGGCCGTCCGGCGGCCTGGTCGAGGATCCACGCCGCCGCGTCGGCGACCGCGTCGAACGGGCCGAGGAGGAGGACCGGGTCGAGGTTGCCCTGCACGGCACGATCGCCGACGAGCGCCCACCCATCGGTGAGCGAGATCCGGTGGTCGAGGCCGACGATGTCGCCGCCCGCCTGCGCCTGCAGGCGGAGGATCCCCGCCGTCCCGGTCCCGAAGTGGCACGTGGGCACGCCGAGCCGGCCGAGGCGCTCGAAGAGGCGCGTCATCCACGGTGCGACCGAGCGCGCGTAGTCGTAGGGCGAGAGGCCGCCGACCCACGAGTCGAAGACCTGCACCGCCTGCGCGCCCGCGTCCACCTGCGCGGCGAGGTACCGGGCCGTCGTGTCGGTGAGGATCTCCATGAGCCGCGACCAGGTCTTCGGATCCGCGTGCATGAGGGTCCGCGTCCGGACGAACTCGCGCGACGGACCGCCCTCCACGAGGTAGCACGCGAGCGTGAACGGCGCCCCCGCGAAGCCGATGAGTGGGACCGGCGACTCCGCGCGGATGAGCCGGATCGCCTCGAGCAGCGGCGCCACGTCGCGGACGGGCTCGAACGGCACGAGGGCGGCCACGTCGGCCGCGGTCCGGACGGGGCGCTCGAGGACGGGGCCGCGGCCCTCGACGATGTCGAAGGCGACGCCCATCCCGGCGAATGGCGTCGTGATGTCCGCGAAGAGGATCGCGGCGTCCACGCCGAGCCGGCGGACCGGCTGAAGGGTGACCTCGGCGCAGAGGGCCGCGTCGCGGGTGATCTGCATGAGCGTCGCGCGCTCTCGGACCGCGCGGTACTCGGGCAGCGAGCGACCGGCCTGGCGCATGAACCAGACGGGGGTCGCGTCCACGGGGAGGCGACGCGCAGCACGCAGGTACCGGGCGGACGGCTCCGCTGCGACCGCGACGGACGCAGGGGCCGCAGGGGCCGCAGGGGCCGCGGAGCTCTCGGGACCCGCGGCGGACCCTTCACGGCCGTCCGCGGGGCCGGTGGGCCGCACCGACGCCGACGCGCCGCCTCGGCGAGCGCTCATGCGCGGAAGGCCCCGACCGCCGCGTCGAGGGTCGCCGCGATCTCGGGGCCGCCGTGCGCCGCGCCGATGAACCACGCCTCGAACTGCGACGGCGGCAGGAGGACGCCCGCGTCGAGCATCGCACCGAAGAAGCGCGCGTAGGTCGCGCGATCGGCCCTCAGTGCCTCGGCGGCGTCGCGCGGTGCCTGGGGCAGGAAGAACACGGTGAGCAGGGCGCCGACCCGGGAGATCGCGACCGTCACGCCCGCCTCTCGCGCCGCGTCGCGCAACCCCTCCTCGAGCGACGCCCCGAACACCTCGAGACGGTCGTAGAGCTCGTCGTCGAGAAGTCCGAGGGTCGCGATCCCGGCGGCCATCGTGAGGGGGTGGCCGGAGAGGGTGCCGGCCTGGTAGATGCCGCCGAGCGGGGCGACCTGCTCCATGAGATCGCGCCGGCCGCCGTACGCCCCGACCGGCATCCCGCCGCCGATGATCTTCCCCAGGACGGTGAGGTCGGGGACGATCCCGTAGCGCGCCTGCGCTCCCCCGTGGGCGACGCGGAAGCCGGTGATGACCTCGTCGAAGATGAGGACGGCTCCGTTCGCGGCGGTGACCGCGCGGAGCCCCTCGAGGAAGCCGGGGCCGGGCGGGATGACGCCGACGTTCGCGGCGACGGGCTCGACGATGACCGCCGCGATGCGGCCGGGGTGCGCGTCGAAGGCTGCTGCGACCGCGTCCGCGTCGTTGTACGGGACGACCACGGTGCCCGCGGCCGTCGCCTCGGTGACGCCTGCGCTCCCCGGGATCGAGAGCGTGGCGACGCCGGAGCCGGCGTCCACGAGGAGGCCGTCCGAGTGTCCGTGGTACCCGCCGGCGAACTTCACGATGAGCGGTCGCCCGGTCACGCCGCGGGCGACCCGGAGCGCGCTCATGGCGGCCTCCGTCCCCGACGACGTGAAGCGCAGCATCTCCATCGACGGCATCGCGGCCTGGATCGCCTCGCCGAGGACGACCTCGCCCGGCGACGTCGCACCGAGGGCGAAGCCGTGCAGCGCTGCCTCGCGGACGGCCTGCACCGCCGCCGGATGGGCGTGGCCGAGGATCGCCGGCCCCCACGCCCCGATGTAGTCGACGTAGTCGGCGCCGTCCGCGTCGCGGACGCGCGCGCCGGAGCCCGCGGCGAGCACGAGCGGCGGGCGGCCGACCGAGAGGAACGCACGGACCGGGCTGTTCACGCCGCCCGGGAAGATCCGCTCGGCACGTGCGACGAGGTCGGCCTGGTGGTGCGGGAGGCGGGCGCTGGAGCCGGCGGCGTCCGCGGCGCGGGACGTGGAGGCGGTCATCGGGGATCCTCCCGCAGCCACTCGGCGATCTCGGCGGCCGCATACGTGATGACGAAGGAGGCGCCGGCGCGGACGATCGACGTTGTCGCCTCGAGGAGCGCCCGGCGTCGGTCGAGCCAGCCGTTCTGGGCGGCGGCGGCGATCGACGCGTACTCGCCGCTGACCTGGTACGCGCCGATCGGGAGATCGAAGCGATCGTGCGCCCGGGCGAGGATGTCGAGCGACGGGAGGGCCGGCTTCACGAGGATCGCGTCGGCGCCCTCCGCGACGTCGGTGGCGATCTCGAGCATCGCCTCGCGCGCGTTCGCCGGGTCCATCTGGTAACCGCGCCGGTCGCCGAAGGCCGGGGCCGAGTCGGCGGCGTCGCGGAAGGGGCCGTAGAAGGCCGAGGCGGTCTTGGCGGCGTACGCGAGGATCGCGGTCTCGCCGTGCCCGGCCGCGTCGAGCGCGGCACGGATCGCAGCGACCTGCCCGTCCATCATCGCGGAGGGCGCGACGATGTCCGCCCCCGCGGCAGCCTGAGAGACGGCCGTCTCGGCGAGCAGCGAGATCGCCAGGTCGTTCGCCACGCTCCCGTCCTGGGCGAGCGGGCCGCAGTGACCGTGGTCGGTGTACTCGCAGAGGCACGTGTCGGCGATGAGCGGGACGGCGACGTCCGCCTCGCGAAGCATCCCGAGCGTCCGCTGGATGATCCCGTCCCGCGCCCAGGCGCCGGTCCCCACGCCGTCCTTCGCGTCCGGCAGGCCGAAGAGGATGAGGCCGCCGACGCCGAGGGCATCGAGGCGGCGTGCCTCGTCGACGACGAGGTCCGGGGTCAGGCGGGCGACACCCGGCATCGACCCGATCGGGTCCCGGCGGCCGCTCCCCGGCTGGACGAAGACGCCGGCGACGAGCATCGACGGGTCGAGGTGCGTCTCACGGACGAGCGCGCGGAGGCCCGTCGTCCGGCGGAACCTGCGAAGGCGGCGCTTGGGGGCCGTCGGGACGACGGCGGAATCGGGTCGGTCGAGGGCTAGGGTCATCGGACGGCTCCCTGGAGAGGTGCGGCGGCAGCGGGGCCCACGACGCTCGCGACCAGGTCGGCGACGGCGTCGGCGCGGGGGGTCGAGGCGACGAGGACGCGGGCGAACCCGGCCTCGCGGGCGGCTGCGGCGGTGGGCTCGCCGATGCAGCAGGCGGGCGTCGCGAGGGCGACCGTGCGGAGGTCGGGCGGGAGGAGCGCGACGAGGCCACGGGCCGTCGATCCGCTCGTGAAGACGAGGACGTCGATCGATCCGGAGCGGATGGCGTCGGCGATCGGCCCGCGCGACGCCTCCGGACCTTCGACGGTCCGGTACGCCACGACGCTCTCGACGTGCGCGCCGGCGGCCCGAAGGCGCTCCGGGAGGACGTCGTCGGCGATGTCCGTCCGCGCGAGAAGCACGCGCGCCCCGGGCCGGATCGGGAGGCCATCCGCCAGCGCGGCCGCGGTGCCGCCGTCCGGAACGTACGCAGGCTCGATGCCCGACGCACGGAGGGTCGCGGTCGTCGCCGAGCCCACCGCCGCCCATCGCGCGCCCGCGGGATCGGTCCCGGTCCGCGCGGCGGCGTCGAGGAGGGCCTGCGCGCCGTTGGCGCTCGTGACCACGACCCAGTCCAGCCCGGCGAGGGTCCACGTGGCGGCGTCGAGCGGCGCAGGGTCGGCAGGCTCGATGCCGATCGTCGGGATCGCGACAGCGCCGATCCCCCGCACGTCGAGCGCGGCGACGAGCGGCGCCGCCTGGTCGGCCGGCCGGGTGACGAGGGCGATCGGGCGGCGGGCGGAGCCCGGCCCGTCCGCGCCCCGCATCGGGCGCAGCTCGGCCGCGAGCGACTCGGCGAGCGCGATCCGGTCGGCGACCGGGCCGCGGACCTCGCGCCACGCGACGGGCGCCCCGGGCCCAACGGGTTCCCGCGACACGCCCGCGCGGAGGACGATCTTCTCCCCGTCCAGCCACGCGAGGCAGCCGATCGGCGCGCGACAGCCGCCTCCGGACGCGTGGAGGAACGCTCGCTCGGCCTCGACGCACGCCCGGGTGGCGGGGTCGTCGAGCCGTCCGACGGACGCCACGGCCTCGACATCGTCCGCGCGGACCTCGACGGCCACGGCGCCCTGGCCGGGCGCGGGCGGGATGACGTCCGGCGCGATCCGTTCGTCGATCCTGTCGGCGCGGTCGAGGCGCGCCAGGCCGGCGACCGCGAGGATGAGGGCGGCGCTCTCGCCCGAATCGAGGCGCCGCAGGCGGGTGTCCACGTTGCCGTTGAGCGGGTGGACCTCGAGGTCTGGGCGCTTTGCGAGGAGGAACGCCGTCCGTCGCGGGCTGTCGGTGCCGACACGCGCCCCGTGCGGGAGCGTCGCGATCGTGCCGCCGCGCTCGCGGCAGACGAGCGCGTCGCGGGGGTCCTGCCGCGGACGGTACGCGGCGATCGCGAGGCGCGGGTCGATGGTCGTGGGCACGTCCTTCGCGCTGTGGACGGCGATGTCGATCGACCGGTCGACGAGGCCGCGCTCGAGAGCCCCGACGAACGCACCTTCGCCCCAGGCGGTGTCGGGCGCCTGATCGTCGCCCGCGGTCCGGACGATGACGAGCTCGACCGAGGCACCCGTCGCCCCGAGGGCCGCGGCCACCTCGCGCGACTGGACGAGGGCGAGCGCGCTTCCGCGGGTGCCGAGACGGAGGGTCCGCGCCGCCGTGGGGGAGGACGGCACCGGACCCTGCGGGGGGTGGCTCACAGCCCGAAGAGCTCGCGGACGAGCGCGTCGCGATCGCCGTCGACGTCCGACCGAAGAGCCGCGAGCGGCCCATGGAGGAGGCCGGCGACGAGCCGGTGCGACATCTCGTCGACGAGCTCGCGGACCTCGGGCTCGAGCGTCGGCGCGCGGCGCAGCAGACGGTCGAGCTCGGCGGCCCTCTTCGCCTCGGCGTGGTCGGCGATCGCGCGGATCGCGGGGACGCTGCCGCGCGTCGCCGCCCATGCCTCGTACTCGGCGGCGACCTCGCCGACGAGGCGGTCCACCCGGCGCCGGAGACGCTCGTGCGGCTTGGCCTCGGGGGCGTGGACGAGGTCGTCGACGGAGATGAAGTCGTCCCCGAGCGCCGATCGGAGAGCCACGGGGATCGCGGGCGGAGAGGAGAGATCGACCACGACCGCGCCGAGACGCGCCATCCGCCTGACGGTGACGGCGTCCGCCGGCCACGTGCCGCCGGCAGCGACGATGGCGCCGGCCACTTCGGGGATCGAGTCGCCGGCCGCGAACGGGAGCGCCGTCCCGGCGATCTCCTCGGCGAGGTCGCCGGCGCGCTCCTCCGTCCGGTTCGTCACGACGACGTGCGCGCCGCGCCGCGCCGCGGCGAGCGCGGCGATCCGGCCCATCCGGCCCGCGCCGACCACGAGGATCGAACGGCCCTCGAGCGCCGGGAGGTCGCGGCCGATCCGGTCGAGCGCGACGTCCGCGAGCGAGCGCGGCGCGCCGTCGCGCCACGCGTGCGCCTGGCGGCCGACGTGGAGCGCCTGCTGGAAGAGCCGCTCGAGGGTCGCGTCGAGCTCGACGGGGGCCGCCGTACGTCCGGCGAGGGTGACGCCGACCGCGCCGGCGGCTCCGCCGGCGGGGCACTCCCCCGTCGTCGCGGCCGTGTGCTCGTGCCGTGCCGCGAGGCAGTCCCGCAGCTGGTGGAGGATCTCGTCCTCGCCGATGACGACGCTGTCCATCCCGGCGGCCACGGTGAAGAGGTGTTGCGCGGCCTCCACGCCATCGATCCGGACGCCGCCCGGGGGGAGATCCGGCAGGGCGTCGCCGCCGAGCGCCGGGAGCCACGCGTACAGCTCCACGCGGTGGCACGTGTGGAGGAGGATCGCCCCGCGCGCGGCCGCGAGGTCGCCGGCGCGCGCCGCGAAGCCCTCCCGCTCGAGGCTCGGGACGTTCCGGGCGTGGACGGTGAGGGCGACGAGGGAGGTGAGAGCGGGGCTGCTCATGCGAGCGCCTCCGGGAAGGCACCCGGAGCGGTCGCTCCGCAGGAGAGCGGCCCGGCGCCGGCGGCGAGGTCGTCGTTCCGCCCGGCTCCACCCGAGGAGGTCGTCTCGTGGGCGTCGATCGTCACGAGGAGGAGCGTGTCGAGTGCCGCGAGCGTGGACTCGAGGAGCTCTGTCGCCTCGGCCGTGTCCAGGTTCCGTCGCCGTGAGAACGTCGCGATCTCGGCGATGAACGGGCGGGAGAACCGGAGGAACGCGGCGATCGTCTCGTGGACCGTCGCCCCCCGCTGGCGCGCGACGCGGCCGTACTCGGCAGCCGCCGTGGACGCTTCGTCGAGGCGCGCCTTCCGATCGGCCTCGTTGGCAGCGTCCAGATAGGCGAGAAGCGCGGTCGAGAGTCCGCGACCCCGCTCGCGCATCGGGTCGCGCTCGGTGCTCTCCATCCCGCGCAGCCAGGCCGGGTCGGCCGCGCCGGTCGACGCGCTCCTCCGGTAGGCACGAGCCATCCGCTCCGGCGTCTCACCGAGCCGCTGGAGCGGCGGCCGCTCCGTGCGTGCCGTCGGGATGAGCGACTGGAGCGACGAGCGGAGGAACCGGCGATGGCCCCCGGGGGTGACGAACGACCGTACGACCCCATCGTCCGCCCATCGCCGGAGAGTGGTCGGGGCAACGCCGAGCAGGCGGGCGGCTTCGCCGAGACCCATCCACTCGCGAGCGCGCCCCGTCGGCTTCGTCCGTGTCGGCACCCAGAAACTCCCGAAACTACCAATACCTGCCGGAACCAAGCGAATGGTGGCGAGATTACACCCTTTCGCGAACGGGCCGGATGGCCCGAACCGGCGTGCATCGCCCGATAGGGTCAGGGGTACAGAACGGGTGGGAATCGTGACGTCCGGGTAGGGCCGCGCGCGACGGCCGTCCGCCGTCCACGGCTCGCGCTCCCGGCCGCCTCCGCGCTAGGCTGCTCGCATGCCCACCACCATCTGGATCGACGGCCGCCTGGCAGCCTCGGACGCCCCCGCCCTCACCGTCTTCGACCGAGGCTTCCTCCTCGGGGACGGCGTCTTCGAGACGCTGCGCGCACGGCGGGGGGTCGCCATCGAGCTCGACGAACACCTCGAGCGCCTCCGCGCGAGTGCGCTTCCCCTCGGCATCGCTCTGCCGGCGGACGACGCCGGGATCGTGCAGGGGATCGCCGCCGTCCTGGCGGCCGAGGGGCTCGACGATGACGGGTCATCGGGGCATCCGCCCGGCGACGCCGCGATCCGGATCACGGTGACCCGCGGTGCCTACATGTCGCGCGGCCTCGCGCCGTCGGGGCCATCGAGCGGCACGACGATCGTCATCGTCGCGTGGCCGCACGTCCCGCCGAGGGGGTCGGTCCTTCGCGACGGCCTGACGCTCGTCGCGTCGTCCGTCCGCCGTGACCCCGCCTCGCCGCTCGCCGGCGTGAAGACGACATCGCGCGCCGAGAGCGTCTTCGCCCGCCTGGAGGCCGACCGTGCGGGCGCCGACGACGCGCTCATCCTCGACACGACCGGCCACGTGAGCGAGGCGACGAGCGCGAACATCTTCGCCATCCGGCGGGACCGCCTGGTGACCCCGCCGCTGGCGTCGGGGTGTCTCGCCGGGACGACGCGCGCGTGGCTCCTCGCCCATGCCGGTGCCCACGACCTCACCCCGGAGGAGCTGCCGATGACGCGCGCGGATCTCCTTCGCGCGGACGAGGTCCTGCTCACGAGCAGCGTCGCCGGGATCCTGCCGGTCCGCCGGATCGACGGCCAGCCCGTCGGGCGAGACGCGGCCGGGCCGCTCACGATCCAGCTCCGCGATCGGCGCGAGGCATGGATCGACCACGCGTCGCGCGGGCGGACCTGATGCGCCGCGACGAGCTCATCGCGCGGACCCGGGCGCTCGTGGAGGACGGAGAGCGCCTCGACGCCGTGCCGTCGCTCGACGGCCTGCGGTCGTGGCTGGCCGCCTCCGACGCCCTTCTCGCGGCGGCGTGGGGCACGATGGATCGCTACCACCTTGTCTGGCTCTCGGTCGGCCGCCCACCCGACGCGGTCCGCGACAGGGCCATGACGGCGGACGAGGAGGCCACCTACGTCCGCGAGGTCGCGTCGCAGAAGACCGCTGCCCTGCGGATGAGCCTCGATGCCGTGGAACGCCAGGGGATGCCGTTCCTCGGCGAGGACGCGAAGGTCCTCACGGCG
>JAKAJU010000028.1 GCA_021813655.1 Chloroflexota bacterium
CCCCGCTCACCGCACCCTCACCAGCCCGCTCGCTCGTCGCGGGCGATTGGTTCACGGACTCTGAGAGCGCGTCCGGGCTCGTGACCCGCCCGGCCAGGGCCGTGGCGGGCCACGAGCCGCGCCGGCTGCCTCGGCGGTGCCGGCGGCTCCCGGGTGATCCCGGATCGACCGCGCGGCCATCGACGGGCGATCGCCCCAGGCGAGACTGAGCGCGGTCGTCCGCCGCCGCGCACCTGCCCCCGCGCGGCGGCGGATACCGCCCCCGCCGATCGCGTCCGGACCGCCGCGTGCGGCCCGACGACCGAATCCGCCGGGGAGAAGCGATGGATGCTCCGCGCGCCGACTGGCGCAGCTTCGAGACGGCGCCGGATGCGACGCACACCGCCGGCGCCGCCGACGCCGCCGATGCGCGTGGCCTCTCCGAGGACCTGGATCGCACAGACCGGGTCCGTGCGCTCGCGCCGCGTCTCGTCCCGCTCGCGCTCGCGGCCGTCACGGGCGCCGTGGTCGCCGCCACCTTCGCCCTCGCCCTCGCGGGACCCGGCTCCTCCGTCGTCATCGTCGACGGCAGCGCGCCAGGGAGCGTGGCCTCCACCGGCGTGAGCACGCCCGATGGCGATCCGTCACAGAGGGCGGGCGGGGCGGCCGCGTCGGCGATCGTCGTCGATGTCGAGGGCGGCGTCGCGCGACCGGGGCTCGTGCGCCTCGCGGCCGGGTCGCGCGTGGCTGACGCGATCGCCGCCGCCGGAGGGTACGCGCCGTCCGTGGACGTCGCCCGCGCCGCGTCGGAGCTGAACCTCGCCGCGCGGGTCGCGGACGGCGAGCGCGTCCGCATCCCCGCGCTCGGCGACCCGCAGACGATCCTGTCGCCCGCCGCGGACGCGGCCGGGACCCCCGACGGCGTCACCGCGGGCGGCGCGACCGGCGGCGCGATCGGACCGGCCGGGGTGTCGGGCGGGCTCGTCGACATCAACCGCGCGACCGCCGAGCAGCTCGACACGCTGCCGGGGATCGGGCCGGCGACGGCGGGCAAGATCCTCGACGCGCGCGCCGCGGCCCCGTTCACGCGGACCTCGGACCTCCGCGACCGGAAGGTGGTGTCGGCGGCCACGTACGCGAAGATCGAGGGCCTCATCACGGTCGGGCCGTGACCCGCGCCGTCCGCGCCGCCGTCGGCGCGCTCGCCGCCGCTCTGGCCGCCGGCGTGGTCGATCCGGACCGGCCCGTCTGCGTCGCGGCAGGGCTCGCCTGCCTCGCGGTCGCGTCGTGCGCAGCATGGGCGAGCCGCCCTCGTCGGGGCGGGACCCCGCCGGGCCGATGGTGGATCGTCGTCCCCGCTGCGGTCGGCGCGGCGCTGGTCCTCGGGCGCATCGCTCTGGGGCCTGCGGCCGCGGCGGGCGCGATCGGCGACGGCACGTCGGCACTCGCGATCTCGGGTGAGGGCCGCGTCGTCTCCATCTCGGCGCCGCGCGACGGCCGCCAGTCGTTCGTCATCGAGGTCAGCTACCCCCCTGTCCTGCTCGACGCCCGGGCGCCGCGATATCCCGAGGTCGGGGCGGGGACGCGGATCGCGTTCTCCGGCCGCGCGCGGCCGCCGGGCGACGACGGGTACGGTCGGTCGCTCGTCGCGCGTGGGATCGCCGGGTCGCTGGAGATCCGGGCTCTCGGCCTGGCCTCGCCGGACGCCGGGCCCGGCGCCTCGCTCGCGGCGCTGCGGGCCGGCGCGGACGCGTCCTTGCGGCTCGCGGTACCGGAGCCGGCGGCCGGCCTCGCCGCGGGGATCCTGCTCGGGATGCGGGAGCGCGTCCCGAGGCCCGTGACCGCGGACTTCGTCGCCACCGGCCTCAGCCACGTCGTCGCGATCTCCGGGTGGAACATCGCGATCGTCATCGCCGCGCTCGGGATCGTCCTGCGCGGGCTCGGCCGGCGTCCACGGATGCTGGCGACCCTTGCCGCCGTCTGCGCGTACGTCGCGCTCGTCGGCGCCTCGCCGCCCGTCGTCCGGGCGGCCCTCATGGCGGCGACCGTCCTCATCGCCCGGGACCTCGGGCGCGCGACGGCGGCGCGAGCGGCTCTCGCCTGGGCGGTTACGACGATGCTCCTCGCCGATCCCGGCGCGGTGAACGACCAGGGCTTCCGACTCTCGTCAGCGGCGACCGCCGGGCTCATCGTCTGGGGGACGGCCATGACCGATCGGGTCGGTCGCCTCTGGGGCGGGCGCATCCCGGGGCCGATCGCCGAGACGATCGGCGTCTCGCTCGCCGCGCAGGCCGCGACGCTGCCGCTGGTGCTCATCGGCTTCGGGCGCGTCTCGATCGTGTCGCCCATCGTGAACCTCGCCGTCGCGCCGATCGTCGCGCCGTCGATGGCCGCCGGTGCCGTCGCGCTTCTCGGCGGCGCGTCGACCACCCTGGGATTCCCGGCGGCGGTCGCAGCCGTGGCCGGACTGCCCGCGTGGATGACCCTCGGGTCGATCATCGCCATCGCGTCGGTCGGAGCGCGCGTCCCGTTCGCGAGCGTGACCGTCAGCGCGCCATGGGACGCCGTCCTCGCCGCGCTCGCCGCTCTGCTCCTGCTCGTCGCAGGGACCGCGCGCGGTCGGCGGATCGCGGTGCGACTCATCCGTCTCCTGCGTCCCGGCGCTGCCGGAGCCGCCACGGCTCGATCGGGCGCCTTCCGGCGCGTGACGGCATCGTCAGACCCGGGCAGGGCGGCGACGCGACCGCGGAGGACGCGCGATTCGTCTCCGACACCCGGTCGCCCCGACCGGCGCCGCCGACGCCTGGTGGTGGCGGCACTGGCCGTCGCGATCGCCGGGCTCGGTGTCGGTGCCGCGCGCCTGCCCGACGGGCATCCCCGCGTCGAGATCCTCGATGTCGGACAGGGTGACGCCATCCTCGTGACGGGGAGCCGCGGCGCGCGCGCACTCGTGGACGGGGGCCCCGACCCGGATCGGCTCGTCGCCCTGCTCGACGCGCGCGTCTCTCCCTGGGATCGGCGGATCGATCTCGTCGTCATCACGCATCCCCACGAGGACCACGTGGGAGGGCTCGCCGGCCTGGTGGGTCGATACGCCGTCCGCCGGGTCGTCGGAACCGGCCTTCTCGGAAACGGTCCCGGCTGGGAGGCGTGGTCGGCGCGATCGAGGGCGCAGGGGATCCGCGAGGAGATCGTCGGCGCGGGCGACACCCTTCGGGTCGACGACGTGACGCTCCGCGCGCTCTGGCCCGACGCCGGGACCGTCTCCGGCCGCGCGACGGATGACGGCCACGCCGTCAACGACACGTCGCTGGTCCTCCTCGGCGAGGCGGGTGGCATGCGCTTCCTCCTCTCGGGCGACGCAGAGGACGCGGTCGACCCGATCCTCGTCTCGCGCGGGCTGCCGCGCGTCGCGCTGTACAAGGTCGCCCACCATGGAAGCCGGACGGCTTCGTCCGATGCGCTCCTCGACGCGCTCGGACCCGCGGTGGCGGTCATCTCCGTCGGGACGGGGAACGTCTACGGCCACCCGAGCCCGGCGACGCTGGATCGCCTCGCCTCGCGTCACGTCCGCACCCTGCGCACCGACCGGGAGGGGACGGTCACCGCGACGTTCGATATGGGGCGTCTCGACGTGCGCGCCGAGCGCAGGGTATCCCCTGCCGCCCTCGGCTACCATCGGCCAGATGACGGTGCCCGGACGCGTCGCCTCCGCGGCGCTCCTCCTTTCCCTCGACCCGCCGCCCTGGTTCGTCCGCCACGTGCGCGCCGTCGCCGAGATCGCGGCGTGGCTCGCGGCACGGACCGCGTCGACGGGCGCGTCCGTGGACGTCCGCCTGGTCGAAGCGGCTGCGCTGCTCCACGACGTGGACAAGCTCGTCCGCGTGAAGGGCCCGGACGGTCGCCCGGCGCCGCACGGCGATGCCGCCGGGATCTGGCTCGAGCGGCTGGGGATGGGCGAGCTCGCGGCCGCCGCCGCCGCGCATCCGGTGACGCTTCTCGCGGCCGCCGGGGCGGCGCCCGTTCTGCTCGCGGCGCCCGACGAGGTCCGGATCGTCGCGTACGCGGACAAGCGCGCCGGCCAGCGCCTCGAGACGATGGGCGCGCGGTTCGCGGCGTGGGAACGCCGCTACCCGATCGACCCGGACGACGCCGATGGCGCCGAGAGCGTGGCGCGGATGCGATCGGGCGCGGCCCTCCTGGAGGCGGCGGTGTGCGGGCGGGCCGGCGTCACGCCCGCCGACGTGCGACGACTGCGCTGGACCGGACGCGCCCTGGCGGCCGCGCGCGTCGCGCGGGAGGCGGCGGCATGACGGACGCGGCTGTCGCTGCGCCCGTCGTCCTCGTCACCGGTGACGACGCGCTCGGGATCGAGCGGGAGGCGCACCGATTCGCGTCGTCGATCCCGTCGACCGGAGAGCGACGAACCATCCGGGTCGCCGGCGTCGCCCGACCCGCGACACTCGCGGAGGAGCGGGCGGCGACGGTCCTCGAGGCCACGGCCACCGGCTCGCTCTTCGGCGACGGGACCCTCGTGATCGTCTCGGACGCGGCCGCGCTCGCGGGCGTCGAGGCGGCGGCACGCGCGCTCCTCGACGCGATCGGCACCGTCGCGCCGGGCAACGTCCTCGCGCTCCTCGCGCTCGCGGATGAATCCGGGCGATCGCCCGCCGGCACGGCGGTCCTGGCGCGGTCGGTCCGGGATGCGGGCGGAGAGGTCCGGGAGGCCCGGATCCCGCGCGACCTGGTGCACTGGGTCGACGAGACCGCGTCCGGGATGGACGTGCATCTCGGCCGCGGCGCCGCCGCGGAGCTCGCGCGCCGGGTCGGCGGGCTCGACCGGAGCCGCGACGTGGACCATCGGGCGGTGGCCGCCGACGCAGCGGCGGAGATCGCGAAGCTCGCCCTCTACCGCGAGGGGGTCGAGGTCACGATCGACGATGTCCGGACGGTCGTGGCCGAGCGCGTGCCGGCGTCCGTCTTCGAGCTCATCGACGCGATCGGTTCCCGGCAGGGCCACAGAGCCGTCGCGCTCCTCGATCGCGCTGCCGCCGTCGTCCCCGGTCCCGTCCTGGTCGCGCGCATCCACCGCCGCCTGCGCGAGATCGCGATCGCGGCGGATCTCGTCGCATCCGGCGAACGCGGCCCGGCGATCGCCAGGGCGCTCGAGTGGCGCGGCGACCTGTCGAAGATGGAGTGGCGGGTCGACAACCTCCTCCGCCAGGCGCATCGCTGGTCGCCGGGCGAGGTGGCCTCCGCGATGGACGGTCTGCTCGCCGTGGACGCGGCGATGAAGGGCGGGTCGGCGACGAGCGAACGCGTGCAGCGGCTCACGCTCGCGCTGTGGGTCGTGGAGTGCGTCGCCGCAGGGTGATCCGACCCGGGCGCAGGGCCCGCCGGGTGAGCCGACCCGGGGGCGAAGACCCGTCCCCCGGAGCCTGATCTCCGTCGGCCGGCGCCCGACGCCGGCAGGTCAGTCCGCGAAGGGCGCGGCGCGCGCGAGGAGGACGGAGTCGCTTTCGATCGCGAAGACGCACCTGCCGCGGCGCAGGTCGAGCAGTTCGATGGTGGCGGGGTCCACGTACAGCTGGTTGCAGGACTGGCAGAGCCCACCGGCGAGATCGAGGCAGATCCGCTCACTCCCGTCGGGATGACGGAATGTCGTATCGAAACGCGATTCGTGGAGCAGCCGGCCGCATTCGGGACAGCGATCGCGACGCACGGACATGCACTCGACCTCTCGCTCCGCGACCGTCACCTTGCGGTCTTGTCAGGATGGTAGTCGGGCTCCCCGGCGCGGCGAATGACCCTCTGGTACCGGGCGGGTGGTACGTCGCGCGGCCGAGTCGGCCGGCGCGTCCTACTGCACGCGGATGACCGTCTTCGCCTCGGCCCAGAGCCGCTCGAGCTGGTAGTAGTCGCGCTCGGGCGGAGCGAAGACGTGGACGATGACCGACCCGAGGTCCACGAGGAGCCAGTGCGAGAGCGCGGATCCCTCGCGCGCGTACGGCTTCACCCCGAGCGCGGCGACCCGGTCGCCGATCGCCTCGGCGATGGCGGCGAGCTGGCGCTCGCTCCCGCCGGAGCAGATCACGAAGTAGTCGGCGATCGACGTGAGGCCCGTGACGTCGAGGAGCACGATGTCCGCCGCCTTCTTGTCCTCCGCGGCCTCGACCGCGGCGCGCGCGATCTCGAGCGGGGAGACGGCGTCCGCAGGCTGTGCGGCCGGCACCTGTCGGTGGGGCAGCCCGTCTGTGCGAGGGGTGGCGGGGAGCGCGGGGTCGGTCACGGTCGCTGGTTCCTCGGTGCAGGGTCCTGATAGAGGCGGTGGTTCGCGATGTGCGCGGCGATAACGTCGGGTACGAGATAGCGGATCGAACGTCCGGCGGCGACCATCTCGCGGATGAGCGAGGAAGATACGCCGAGCTCGGGTCCATCGACCACTGCGACGCGCCGGGAGGCGCCGGACAGGCATCCCTCCGCCCATTCGGCGGTCGGCGTGGGTGCGCCCGCCCGCGGCACGATCGCGATCCGGCAGGTCGCGATGAGACGATCGGGCTCGCGCCATGCGCCGATCGCCGCGAACGCCTCCGCGGACATGATCCACCAGAGGTCCGGTTCGCGCCCCGCGTCCCGCTCGGCGTCGGCGAGGAGCGCGACCGTCTCGACCGCCCACGACGGCCCAGGCCTGTCGACCTCGACGCGGCTGAGCCGGAAGGCGGGGTTGCCCGCGATCGCGGCCTCCACCATCGCCACGCGGTCGGCCGCGGGCGCGATCCGGCGGCCGGGCTTGTGCGGCGGGGTGCCGGCCGGGACGAAGAGAACGGTCTCCATCCCGAGCGCCTCGCGCGCCCATTCCGCGATGGCCAGATGGCCCAGGTGAATGGGGTCGAACGTGCCGCCGAGGATCCCGAGGCGCCCTCGCACCGTCGCGGCTGGTGCGGCGGAGGCGGCGATCGTCACCGGACCGGCCGTGGGGGACCTGACGGCCGGACGACCAGCGGCGGCCGTCACTCGACCCCCTCCCAGGCCTCGCCCCCCCACTCGAGCTCGACCTTGCCGATCCGGACCGTGTCGCCGGGCGCGATCCCCTCTCGGCGGAGCGCGGCGTCGATCCCGAGCCGGTCGAGGTCGCGCTGGAAGCGCTCGGCCGACTCCTCCACCTCGAAGTCGGTCTGGACGGCGATGCGCTCGATCCGGCGGCCGGAGACCCGGAGGACCCCATCGTCGTCGCGCGTGACGGAGAACGCGTCTCCGAGGGCCTCGAGACGATGGACGACGATCCCCGCCGGCTCGGGCTCGAGATCCTCACCGGCCGCCGGCAGCGCCTCTGCGAGGAGGCGACGCAGCTCGTCGAGACCGGTCCGTGCCTCGGCACTCACGGCGACGCACGGGATCCCTTCGGCGACGCGCGCATCGCGGAACGTCGGCCAGCCGCCGGCGGCTGCCGGAAGGTCCGTCTTGTTGTAGGCGACGACGAGCGGCTTCTCGAGGAGTGCGGGGTCATGGGCGAGCAGCTCGTCGCGGATGACGTCGTAGTCCCACTCGGGATCCGGATCGCTCCCATCCACCACGTGCACGAGGACCCGGGTGCGCTCCACGTGGCGCAGGAACGCGTGGCCGAGACCGGCGCCCGACGAGGCCCCCTCGATGAGGCCCGGGACGTCGGCGACCGTCGGCCGGCGCTCGTCGTCGGCGCCCAGCTCCATGACGCCGAGGTTCGGCTCGACAGTGGTGAACGGATAGGGCGCGATCTTCGGCGTCGCCGCCGTCAGCGCCGCGAGGAGCGTCGACTTGCCGGCATTCGGCAGCCCCACGAGCCCGACGTCGGCGATGAGCCGCAGCTCGAGGCGCAGCCACCGCTCGATGCCCGGCTCACCCCGCTGGGCGTGGTAGGGCGTGCGGTGCGTGGCGGTCGCGAAATGGACGTTGCCGAGGCCACCGCGGCCCCCCTTGGCGACGACGGCCGTCTGGCCGGCGGCGACGAGATCCGCGATCAGCTCGCCGGTGGCGTCGTCGTAGACGGAGGTGCCCGGGGGCACGTCGATCTCCCGCGGCGCGCCGGCCTTCCCGTGCCGCCGCGCACCCTCCCCGCGCCCGCCGTCGCCGGCGCGGAAGTGGTGGGCATGCCGGAAGTCGCGCAGCGTCGTCTGGCCCGCATCGACGCGGAGCACGACCGACCCGCCGCGGCCACCGTCGCCGCCATCCGGTCCACCGCGCGGAACGTGCGCCTCGCGCCGGAAGGTCGCCGCTCCGTCGCCGCCGGCGCCGGCCTTCACCCAGATCTTCACGCGGTCGAGGAACACGGCGTCATTCTCGCACGGGCGCCCGCGCGCTCAGGAGCGCGCGCACCCGCGGTTCAGCGGACGTACGCGAGCGGGTTGACCCGGCTGCCGCCGCCCCACGGGTAGCCGATCCAGACCTCGAAGTGGAGGTGCGGCCCGGTCGCCCACCCGGACTGGCCGAGCGAGCCGATGCGCTGGCCCGCGCCTACGGTCTGACCGGCGCCCACCGAGACCGACGAGAGGTGGTTGTACGTCGTGTAGACCCCGTTGCCGTGGGAGATCCAGACCTGGTAGCCGCCGCCGTTCGAGCGCCAGCCGGCGAAGATGACCCGCCCGCCCGCAGCGGCCACGACCGGCGACCCGTACGAGCCCGCGATGTCGAGCGCCGGGTGGCCGTAG
This sequence comes from Chloroflexota bacterium, assembly GCA_021813655.1. GTDB lineage: Bacteria > Chloroflexota > Limnocylindria > Limnocylindrales > CSP1-4 > CAIYQJ01. Next base: position 8,664 of record JAKAJU010000028.1, read on the forward strand.
TGGTAGTACTGGCTGATGTAGTTGCCTCCGCCGGCGACCGGCCAGTCCATCCGGCCCCCGCCATAGCGGACGGGACCGGACGGCGTCGTGTCGCCGCCGCCGTTGACGAAGTTGCCGCCGCCGCCCGGGTTCGAGTTCCCCGTGACGGTGCGCGGCCGCGCTGTCGGCTTGGGGGTGGGGTACGGGTTGCCGTACGCGCCGGGCACGAAGATCGTCTGGCCGATGAAGAGGGTGTCGTCCTTCAGGTCGTTCGCCTTCTGGACCTGCGCCGGATCGACCTCGTAGAGACGTGCGATCCGATCGAGCGAGTCGCCCTCCTTGACCTTCACGAGGATCCCGTCGTCCGGCGGGATCTTGAGCTTCATCCCGGGCTTGAGCGCGTCCTTGCTCTTGAGGTTGTTCGCCCACCAGAGAGTCATCATCTGGACGCGGAACTTCGCGGCGATGCCCGTGAGCGTGTCGCCGGGCTTCACGCGGTACGTCTTGACGATGCTCGCTGCGTCCGGGACGGACGTGTCCACCGCGATCGGCTTGAGGAGCGTGCCGTCGGCGAGGAATGCGCCCTGGCCGGATGCCGCGGGCACGGGCTCACCGGCGGGAGCAGGGGCCTCCTGGGTCAGCGCCGCCGCAGGAGCGCCCGCGATCCCGGCGTCGACGCCGACGAGCCCCCCGTCCGTGGTCGTGGTGCTCTGGCCTGCGCCGTCGGGGCCGGCGCCGTCCGATGCGATCGACCCGTCCATCGCGGTCCCGCCGACCGGGAGGCGCTGGGAGTAGCCCAGGCCGGACGTCGCGCCGATCGCCGCGGCTGAGCCCGTGGACGGGATGGCCGCCGTGACCAGCGCGAGGAGGACGAGACCGCCGACGAGGATGGCGATCGACCGATCCTGGCGGATGATGGCGCGCCCGAGGCCGGCCAGGGCAGCGCGGTAGCCGGACCTCCTCGGATCGAAGAGCGCGAGCTGGCCCGGGATCGGGCCGTGGAGACGGCGACCGGTGACGGGTCGCGCCCCGTTCCTGGCGTGGCGCGCCGCAGCGGGGCGGACGGCGGTCTCGGGGCGGGGCGCGAGGTGGAGCGCCCGGGTGGTGGTCGCGAGCACGCGACGCGGCCCAGTGGCGGCGCCATCGTCGAGGGGTCGCGGGGCGGGGTTCCCGTCGAGCGGGCCCGCGTGGCCGGTGGTTCGACGCGCGTGCGCGTCGGATCGCCCGGTCATGGGCTTATGCAATACGGTCTCCTGCTTCGGGCGGGCGCGAGAACGAGATCGGCGCTACGGGGAAGCGCCGCCCTGGGACGCGGTATGCAGCTGGTCCTGTAGACGCGTTGCCGTATCCCACCCGCCTGAGCGGTGGGAGCGCTGGAGTGCGCCCGAAGGGTACCAGACGCGGACGAGCGCCGCCAGATCGTCCCGCCAGCGCGCCTTGGCGACCTCGTCGACGCACCTCCCGGACGACTGGCAGTCGGGCCGACCGCCGGGGCACCCTGGCGCGAAGGTCACGCGTCCCTGGCGTCGACGCTCTTCGTCAGGGTCGTGAGGAACTGCGCGTTCGTCTCGGTCTTGGCGAGGCGGTTGAGCAGGAGCTCGATGCCCTCGTTCGTCCCGACCGCCGACAGCATCCGCCGCATCGTCCAGACCATCTTCAGGGTGGGCTCCTCGAGGAGGAGCTCCTCGCGGCGGGTGCCCGACCGCTGGACATCGATCGACGGGAAGATGCGCTTCTCCGAGAGCTTCCGGTCGAGGATGAGCTCGCTGTTGCCCGTGCCCTTGAACTCCTCGTAGACGACGTCGTCCATGCGGGAGCCGGTGTCGACGAGGCAGGTCGCGATGATCGTGAGCGAACCGCCCTCCTCGAGGTTCCGGGCGGCGCCGAAGAAGCGCTTGGGCGGGTACAGCGCGATCGGATCGATGCCGCCCGACAGCGTCCGGCCCGAGGGCGGCAGAGCGAGGTTGTATGCGCGCGCGAGGCGGGTGATCGAGTCGAGGAGGATGACGACGTCCCGTCCGGTCTCGACCTGGCGCTTCGCGATCTCGAGCGCCATCTCCGCGACGTGCGTGTGGTTCTCAGTGGGCTCGTCGAAGGTCGAGCTGATGACCTCGCCCTTCACGCTCCGGCGCATGTCCGTGACCTCCTCCGGGCGCTCGCCGATGAGCGCGACCATGAGGAGGATCTCGGGGTAGTTCGCCGTGATCCCGTTCGCGATGTTCTTGAGGAGCATCGTCTTGCCGGCCTTCGGCGGGCTGACGATGAGGGCGCGCTGACCCTTGCCGATCGGGTTGACGAGGTTGACGAGCCGCTGCGACAGGTTCTTCGGGTCGCTCTCGAGGTTGAGCAGATCGTCGGGGTGGATCGGGGTCAGGTCGCCGAAGTTGGGGCGGCGGCGGGCGGTATCGGGGTCGACGCCGTTCACGAGATCGACGCGGAGCATCCCCCAGTACTTCTCGCCCTCGCGCGGCGCGCGGATCGAGCCGGCGACGCGATCGCCGATCCGCAGGCCGAACCGCCGGACCTGGCTCGAGCTGACGTAGACGTCGTCGGGCGTGGGCATGAGCCCGTGACGGCGGAGGAAGCCGTACCCCTCGTCGACGATGTCGAGGATGCCCGTCGCGTAGGCGTGCCCGGCGCGCTCGCTCTGGCGCTGGAGGATCCGCTCGACGAGATCGTCCTTCCGGTCGGCGCCGGCCGGCTCGATCTCCATCTCGCGGCCCATCGCCCGCAGCTCGGCCATGCCCATGCCGCGCAGCTCGAGCAGGCCGATCTCGTTGGCGGATTCCTGCTCGGCGAGCTCGTCGTGGTCAGGACCCACGAGCCGCTGGCCCTGGCCGCGGCGGCGCGAACGACGATTGCGGGAACGCTGTTCCGGTCCGATGGGAGGCATAGGGATGGGCTTCACCTGCGGGGTGCCCCGATGCGCGGAGGGGAAGGACGGCACGGGACGAGGCCGCGACGCACAGATGGGGCTGCCGTGAGGATACCCGCGGCGACTCTCGGGCGTCAACGGGGTAGGCACGGATCCGATCGGCCCCGGGTGCCACAGGGGCCCCGGGTGCCATGGGGGCCCCGGGTGCCATGGGGGCCCCGGGTGCCATGGGGGCCCCGGGTGCCATGGGGCCCCGGGTGCCATGGGGGCCCCGGGTGCCATGGGGGCCCCGGGTGGCGGCTGGCTCGGGGGCGGTCGAGCCGTCAGGCCCGACCGCGCTGCGTCGCCGGTGCCGGTCAGTCCTTCGAGGCGGCCCCGAGCTCGGCCTGGACCTTCGCCCAGTCGGCCTTGAACTGCGCGATCCCCTTGTCGGTGAGGGGGTGGTGGACCATCTGCTGGAGCACCTTGAACGGGATCGTCGCGATGTGCGCGCCCGCGAGCGCCGCGTCCGTGACGTGACGCGGGTGACGGACCGAGGCGGTGATCACCTCGGCGTCGAGGTCGTGCATGTTCACGATGTCCGACAGCTCGCGGATCACCATCATGCCGTCCTCGTTGATGTCGTCGAGGCGGCCGACGAACGGCGAGAGGAAGCTGGCGCCGGCCTTGGCCGCGAGCAGCCCCTGGTTCGCCGTGAAGATGAGCGTGCAGTTCGTACGGATCCCCTCCTCGGCGAGTCGGGCGATCGCCTCGAGGCCCGGCTCGCACATGGGGATCTTCACGACGATGTTCGGAGCGATCCGCGAGAAGTGGCGGCCCTCGGCGACCATCCCGTCGGCGTCGTCCGCGATCACCTCCGCCGAGACCGGCCCGGAGGTGAGCGTGCAGATCTCCTCGAGGAGCGCGTCGTAGCTCGTCTTGCCGACTTTCGCGTAGAGCGTCGGGTTCGTGGTGACGCCGTCGATGACGCCCCAGCGGACGCCGGTGCGGATCTCGGCGACGTCGGCGGTGTCAAGGAAGAGCTTCATGACGGCGACCTCAGGGAGAGCGGTGCGGAACGCCGGAGAGTGTACGACGCGGGGCGCGGGCGGGCGGACTCGCCCGTCCGGCCTCAACCCGCCGCGCCGGACGGGTCGAGCTCGGTGTCCTCGGTGGACGGGCTCACGACCGCCCGCCCCAGGGCATGCCGGGGGCGCAGCTCGGGCTCGCGGCCCTCGCGCAGGGCGAGCGCCGTGCCCACGAACCCGTCGAAGAGCGGGTGCGGCCGGTCCGGCCGGCTCCGGAACTCGGGATGGAACTGGGTCGCGACGTACCAGGGGTGGTCGCGGAGCTCGACGATCTCCACGAGCCGTCCGTCGGGCGACTGGCCGGAGACGATCATCCCGGCAGCCTCGAGCTCGGGGCGGTAGCGGTTCGCGACCTCGAAGCGGTGGCGGTGGCGCTCGTAGACGACCTCGTCGCCGTAGACTGCCGCGGCCCTCGACCCCGGCGTCAGGCGGGCCGGGTAGAGGCCCAGGCGCATCGTCCCGCCCTTGTCCTCCATCTCCCGCTGGTCGGGCATGAAGTCGATCACGGGGTTCGCCGTGAACAGATCGAATTCGGTCGAGTTGGCGTCGTCCGTCCGCAGGAGATGGCGCGCGAACTCGATGACCGCGCACTGGAGCCCCAGGCAGAGTCCCAGGTACGGCACGCGCCGCTCGCGCGCGTAGCGGGCCGCAAGGAGCTTGCCCTCGATCCCGCGGTGCCCGAAGCCTCCCGGCACGAGGATCGCCTCGGCGCCTCCGAGGGCCACGCCCACGTCCTCGCGCGTCAGCCGCTCGGAGTCCACCCACCGGACCTTCACGTCGACGCCGTGCGCCCAGCCGGCGTGCTTGAGCGACTCCGTGACCGAGAGGTACGCGTCGGGCAGCTCGATGTACTTCCCGACGAGCGCGACCTCGAGCGTGGGCTTGGGACGCTTGATCAGGTCGACCATGGCGCGCCATGCCGCGAGATCCGGCTCGTGCGCCACGCCCTGGAGCGCGAGGTCGCGGATGACGAGGTCGCCCAGGCCGGCCTCCTCGAAGAGCAGCGGCACCTCGTAGATCGTGGAGGCCGTCACGGCCGGGATGACCGCCTCGGTGGCCACGTCCGTGAAGAGCGCGATCTTCTCGCGGATCTCGCTGCTCACCGGGTGATCCGAGCGCAGGACGATGATGTCCGGCTGGATGCCGATCCCGCGCAGCTCCTTCACCGAGTGCTGCGTGGGCTTCGTCTTCAGCTCGCCCGTCGCCATCAGGGCGGGCAGCAGCGTGACGTGGACGTAGAGGACGTTCGTCCGCCCGACGTCCTTGCGCATCTGGCGGATCGCCTCGAGGAACGGAAGCGACTCGATGTCGCCGACGGTGCCGCCCACCTCGACGATCACGACGTCCGCGCGGCCGTCCTGCGCGACGCGCTGGATCCGCTCCTTGATCTCGTTCGTGATGTGGGGGATGACCTGGACCGTGCCGCCGAGGTAGTCGCCGCGCCGCTCCTTGGCGATGACCGAGCGGTAGATGCGGCCGGTGGTCACGTTGCTCAGCTGCGAGAGGTTCTCGTCGATGAACCGCTCGTAGTGCCCGAGGTCGAGGTCCGTCTCGGCGCCGTCGTCCGTCACGAAGACCTCGCCGTGCTGGTACGGCGACATGGTCCCGGGGTCGACGTTGATGTACGGGTCGAGCTTGAGGATCGAGACGGAGAGGCCACGGGCCTTCACGATCCGCCCGATGCTCGCGGCGGTGATCCCCTTGCCGAGCGATGAGGTGACGCCACCGGTCACGAAGACATACTTGGCCACGGCTGGGGACCTCCGGGGGTTTTTCCGATGCTACCGAATCCGGCCGGCTCGCGCCAGATGTGCCTGCAGTGCGACGCGCGGACGTCCGGCGGCCGGGGGACGGCCCCGGGAGGCCGGCTCGGCCGGACAGCCCGCCGATGCGGCGACGCCCGGATCAGGCCCGGGACGACCGGAGGAGGAAGTGGCGGTAGCCCCACTCGCCGTTCGGGCCGGACTCCTGCGCCTCGTCGACGACCGCGAGCCCTTCCGCCGCCAGCCAGCCGAGGACCCGGTCGCGGCCGGGGTAGTAGTGGTAGCCGGCGACGTCACCCTCGATCACCTCGCCGCGGACCGCGGGGAGCCCGCGCGCGGCGAGATCGGCGAACGCCGCGCCGACGAGGTCGTCGCGGAGCTCCTCCACGGTCAGGTAGAGCGGTCCGCCCGGGCGGACCGCCCGCCGGAGGTTCGCGAGGACGATCGGCCAGTCCTCGGGCGGGACGTGCTCCATCGCGTCGATCGTCATCACCGCGTCGAACGCGGAATCGAACGCCATCTCCTGGAGCCCGAGCACCGCGAGGGAGACGGCGATCCCCTTCTTCGCGGCCTCGGCGAGCATCCCGGGCGACTGGTCGATCCCCGCGACCCGCCGACCCGCCGCGGCGACGGTCGCGAAGTACCTCCCGGTGCCGCATGGCGCGTCGAGGATGACGCCGCCCGGAGGGATCGTCGCGGCGAGCCGCGCGACGAAGCCGTCCTGGAGGGTCACGGGGTAGCGGCGGGAGTCGTAGTCGGCCGCGACGGCGTCGTACTCGGCGCGGGTGGCCGTCCGCCGCTCCGCGAGCCACGTCCGCCTGTCCATCGGGCGCCCCCTCTGCTTCCGGGCGACGCGCGAGGGGCGTCGCCTGCGTTCCTCCCTACCGGACGATGACGAGGTCGCCCAGCCGGTCCACGGACGCGACCGCGTCGAGCCCTGCGTGGAGCGCGAAGGCGACCTCCGTCTCGATCGATCCGCCCGGTGCGAGGATCCGTGCCTGTCCGGTCACCATCGCCTCGTCCACCTGCTGCGGGTGGCTCGTCCACGGCTCGAGCGCGACGTGGTGATGGCCGCGCCAGCCGCCGTAGACCTGCCACAGCCACGCGTGGCGGAAGACGGACGCGTCGAAGGTCAGCGCCACCCCCCTGCGTGCCACCGTGTCCGTCAGCGCGAGCCAGCCCGACGGCAGGTCCGTCGCCCAGTGCCCGGCGAAGACCGCGGCCTCCCGTGGGCGGACGCGTCGCATGTCGCGCCGCCCGCCCTCGGCAGCGGGGTCGGGGAGCCAGGGCCACACGTACGTCCAGCCGGCCTCGCCCATCGACGGGTCCGACGAGACCCCGACGAGAACGTCGCGCGCCGGCAGGTCGATCCGGTGATCCGGCGTCACGGCGAAGGCCGGGTGGATCCCCCACGTGTACGGGAGCGGCCGGACATCGAGGTTGTCGATCCTGTACCGGGCGCGGAGGACGGGAGCGTCGCCCTGGAGCACGAGCGTCCGCGTCATCCTCGCCGGAGCCACGGTGGCGTGGCCCACGGCGCGGATCGACGCCTCGCCGCCGCCCGCGGCGAGCGACGCGGCCCACGGAACGCACCACATCTCCCCCATGTACGGCAGGGGCTCGTCGTGGAGGACGCCACGGTCGCCGCTGGGGAAGATCTCGTCCCAGCCGCCGCTCCACCAGTCGTCGAAGTACGCCCCGTACGGCGCAGGGCGCGGCGTCGTCCGTGGGTTGTGCCACAGGAGGTCCGTGCCCGCCTCCCTGTCCACGACCTCGTGGATGTGCCCACCGAGCGCCGGGAGGACCGTGACGCGGAGCGCCGCGTTCTCGAGGACGAGGGCGTCGAGGCCGTCGAGGACGGTCTCGCGAGCTAGCGGGCCGGCCATCGCTGGTCTCCGGCGGTCGGCTGCGACCCGCGCGACGCGCGCGCCCTGCCCGCCGCCGCGTCGCCTGCACGACGGGCGCTCACGCCCCGGCCCCCGGCGCAGCGGGGAGTCCCGGCAGCACGGCATCGCACGCGTCGCCCACGATCGAGACGATCTCGTCCACCTCCGCATCGGTGAGGATGAGAGGCGGCGCGAGGACGAGCATCCAGTGGCTCGCCCGGAGGAGGAGGCCGCGCTTCCGCGCCTCGTCACGGACCCGGACGCCGATATCGACCGTCGCGGGGAAGCGCGCGCGGCTCCCGCGATCGGCGACGAACTCCACGCCCACCAGGAGACCGCGGCCGCGGACGTCGCCGATCGCGGGATGGCGCTCCGCGACGGCGGCCAGGCCGGCCTGGAGGCGCTCACCGCGCGCCGCTGCCCGCTTCGCGAGCCCCTTCTCGCGCAGCTCGGCGATCGCCGCGAGACCGATGGCGCAGGCGACCGGGTTCGCACCGTACGTGTGGCCGCTGTGGAACTGGACGAGGTCGCGGGGATCGCCCCAGAACGGGCGGGCGACGTCGGCGGTCATGACCACCGCCGAGAGAGGGGCGTAGCCGCCCGACATCCCCTTGCCGAGGCACATGATGTCGGGCCACGTCGCGAAGAGCTCCGACGCGAAGGTCGTCCCGACCCGGCCGAAGGCCGTGATGATCTCGTCGAAGATCAGCAGGATCCCGTACCGGTCGCACAGCTCGCGCAGGCCGGGCAGGTAGCCGTCCGGCGGGATGACGACGCCCGCCGACATGAGGATGGGCTCGGTGATGAGCGCCGCGATCGTCCCGGGCCCCTCGAGCTCGATGGCCTCCTCGACGAGGCGCAGGTACGTGGCGGCCAGCCGGTCGGGGGTCATCGCCCACGGGGCCGCGTCGAAGGGCGGCCGATACGGGTCGGGCGTGTGGAGATGGACGAACCCTCCCGCCAGCGGCTCGTACGGGGCGCGCCACGCCGGCCAGCCGCCGGCGGCCACGGCGTTGCCGGTCCCGCCGTGGTAGGACCGGTAGTGGGAGAGGATCTTGTAGCGGCCCGCCTGTCCGGTCTGCTTGTGGTACTGGCGGGCGATCTTCATCGCGTTCTCGGTCGCCTCGCTGCCGCCCGAGAAGAGCTTCACGACGGCGTACCGGTCGGGGAGCATCCCGAGGAGCGTCTCCACGAGCTCGAGCGCGCGGTCGTTCGTCGCCATCGTGGGCGCCGCCATCGCGAGGCGGTGGAGCTGCGCCGCGCCGGCGTCCGCGAGGCGCGCGTCGCCATGGCCGAGGCTCGCGCAGAAGGTCCCCGAGAGGCCGTCGATGTAGGTCCGGCCCTCCACGTCGGTCACGCGGATGCCCGCGCCGCTGGTGAGGACGAGCGGATCCTCGGCGAACGCCTTCATCTGCGCGAAGTCGACCATCGTCCGCGCGACCCGTTCCTGCATCCGAAGCCTCCGTACGTCCGGCGCCGGCGCCGCCCTTCCTAGAGCTCGTAGATCCGCGCGGTGATCGCACCGTCCACGACGATCTCGCTGCCGCTGACGAACGATGCATCGTCGGAGGCGAGGAAGACCGCGATCCGTGCGATCTCGTCGGTCGATGCGATCCGGCGGACCGGGTACTCGTGCTCGACCCGCGCCCGGAAGGCGGCCGGGTCGTCGTGCGCGGCGAAGAACGCACGGTTGAGCTCCGTGTCCACGTCGCCGGGGCAGATCGCGTTCGCGCGGATCCCGTGCGGGCCGTACGCGGTCGCGACGCTCTTCGTATAGCCGATGATCGCGGCCTTCGTCGCCCCGTAGACGGGCAGGAGCGGGTCGGCGGAGAACGCGTTGACGGACGACATGTTCACGATCGCGCCGGTGCCCTGCCGGACCATCGCCGGGAGGACCTCGCGGCAGAAGAGGACGCAGCCGAGGAGGTTCGTGTCCACGATCCGGTGGAAGTCCTCGACGGTGACATCCGCCGCGAGCGCCTCCTTCTGGACGGCCGCGTTGTTGACCAGCACGTCGATGCGCCCGTGGGCGGCGAGCACGGCGGCGACGGTGCGGCGCACCTGCGCCTCGTCGGATACGTCGCAGCTCACGAACGCGAACGAGCCGCCCGTGCCCGCCGACCGCACCGCTGCCACGATCGCCTCGCCCGTCTCGAGGCCGGCCTCTTCGAGGACGTCGACGCCCGTGACGTGAGCGCCCTCGAGCACGAAGGCGCGCGCGATGGCCGCGCCGATGCCGCGCGCCGTGCCCGTCACGATCGCCGTGCGCCCTGCGAGCCTTCCGTCCACTCCCGCCTCCGATCGGCCGATCCGCTGCCGTCCCGGGCGTCCGTCAGGTGAGGATCACCTCGATCCCGGCGTCGCGCACGAGCTGCACCTGGGTGGTATCGGCCTCCTCGTTCGTGACGAGGACGTCGATCGCGCGAAGCGGGGCGATCGGCGTGAAACCGCGCCGGCCGAGCTTCGTCGCGTCCGCGACCGCGACCACGCGCCTCGCGCGACCCACCATCGTCGCGCCGACCTCTGCGACGAGGACGTGCGGCGTCGTGAGGCCGGTCTCCTCGGTCAGGCCGTCGCACCCGATGAAGCCGATGTCCGCCGACAGCTCGCGGAGATCGGCGATCGTCTGGGGACCGACGAGCGCCTGGTGGTCCGGCAGGTAGAGCCCGCCGAGGACGATGAGGTGGGGGCCGTCCCATCCGGAGATCTCCTCGATGACCGGCAGCGAGTTCGTCACGACCGTGATCGCGCTCCCGCGCCGGAGCGCCGCCGGCGTGTGCACGGCGACCTGGGCGACGGTGGAGCCGGAGTCGAACACGACCACGTCCTCCGGCCGGATGAGCGCCGCCGCGGCCAGGCCGATCCGCGTCTTGAGGTCCCGGTTCTCGCGTGCCTTGGTCGCGTAGGCGCCGTCGCGGCGGTTCCGTGACGTGGTCACGGCGCCGCCATGGACCCGCCGGAGCCGGCCGGCGTCCTCGAGGATCATGAGGTCGCGTCGGATCGAGACGTCCGTCACGCCGAAGCGCCGGGCGAGCTCGGCGACCGAGACGCGGCCCTCCTCGTCGAGGAGTCGCGCGATGACCTGGCGCCGCTCGCGTGCGGCGATCACGCCGTTCTCGACGGTCATTTCCCCATCCCCATCGTGAGGCCGGCGATGAGCTGGCGCTGGAAGAACAGGTAGACGATGACGGCCGGCAGCGCGCTGAGGATCGACCCGGCCATGATCATCGGGACCGGGATGATCCGCGCGCTCTGCAGGGTCGCGAGGCCGACCGTGATCGTCCGGACGTCGGGCTGGTTGAGGAACAGGAGCCCGATGAGCAGGTCGCCCCAGATCTGGATGAACTGGAGGACCGCGACGGTCACGATGGCCGGGATCGCGAGGGGCACCATGACGCCCGTGAAGATCTGGCGGTACGACGCGCCGTCCATGAGGGACGCCTCGATGAGCTCGCTGGGGACGCCGCGGAAGTAGGTCGTCATGAGATACGTCCCGAACGGGATGCCGAGCGCCGCATAGACGAGGATCGGGCCCGGGTACTGGTTGATCAGGCCCGCGTTCGCGACGTTCACGAACTCGGGGATGATGATCGACTGGACCGGGATCATCATGCCCGCGAGGATCGCGACGAAGAGCAGCGGCGAGACCGGGAAGCGGAGCTTCGCGAACGCGTAGCCCGCGGTGGTGCTCGTGAAGAGGATGAGCGCGACCGCGGAGATCGTGACGATCGCCGAGTTCAGCAGCTGCTGCACGACCGGGAGCTGCTCGAAGAGCCCCTGCCAGCTGTCGAGCGAGAAGCCCTGGCCCGTGAGGAACTGGTCGTAGGACCGGAACGACGTCGCGATCATGTACGCGAACGGGAAGAGCATCACCACGACGACGACGCACAGGATCGCGAAGACCGTGAACCGCTTGATGCGACGTCCGGCGCGTGCCACGGGGCCTCCTACTCGCTCCGGTCCCGGAAGAGCCGCAGCTGGATGAGGCTGATCCCGAAGACGATGACGAAGAGGACGACGCCCACGGCCGCGGCGTAGCCGAACTCGCCCTGCGCGAACGCCGTCTGGTACACGTAGAACTCGAGCGTCGTCGTGCCGAATCCGGGCCCGCCCGTCGTCATCACGAAGATGAGGCTGAAGAGGGCGGTGAACCCGGTGATGAGCGTGAGGATGAACGCGAACTGGATGAACCGCATGAGGAGCGGGACGGTGATGTACCGGAACGTGGAGAACCCACCTGCGCCGTCCACCCTGGCCGCCTCGTAGACGTCCCGATCCAGGGTCGCCATCCCCGTGATGAAGATGATCGTGTTCGTCCCGAACACGGACCAGATGAACGTGATGGCGACCGCGAGCATCGCCGTCCATTCGGAGGCGAGCATGTCGGTCTGGATCGGGATCCCCAGGGTCGTCAGGAGGCTGTTGAGGATCCCGCGCTGGGCGAAGAACCGGACCGCCACGATGCCGATGACCACCCAGCTGATGGCCGTCGGGAGGAAGTAGGACGACCGGAAGAAGCGCCAGCCGAGCACGTGCTCGTTGAGGAGGAACGCAACGGCGAGCGGGATGAGGATCGCGAAGGGGATCGCCGCGAGCAGGATCACGTTGTTCGTCACGACCCGCCAGAAGGTGGGGTCGGTGAAGAGCCGCTCGTAGTTGTCGAGGCCGATGAAGGTCGACTTGATCCCGTTCCAGCGCGTGAGGCTGTAGTAGAAGGTCTGGACGATCGGGAGCGCGAGGAGGAGCGCGTAGAGGACGACCGCCGGGACGACGAACAGCATCCCGGCGCGCCGTTCCGACCGGCGGAGCCGGCCCGTGCTCCTCGGCGCGTCGTGCTGTGCGCCCCCGACGGCACGCTCGAATGCGGCTGCGTCTCTCACGCGGGGGGCTCCGGGATGGCGTGGGCCGGGGTCGCCGTCGCGGCGTCCCGGCCCACGACTCCGTCGGCTACTTGATCTGGCTCTTCTGGTCGGCCGGCAGGGCGTCGAGCGCCTGCTGCATGCTCGTCAGCGCGTCCTTCATGGACTGCGCGCCGCCGAAGGCCGCGTTGAGGACCTTGGTCCCGACGTCGCTGACGTCGGGCTGGATGACGTTGTCGATCATCGGATAGCGCGTGTAGCCCTGGTTCGCCGCGAAGTCGAGCAGGTTCTTCGCCATCCGCTGGTCGCTGCTGAAGCCCTCCTTGTCGGGGATCACGCCCGCGTCGGCGATGATCTTCTGCCCCTCGTCGGAGGCCATGAAGGCGAGGAAGGCGGCCGCCTGCGGCTTGTTCTTCGAGTAGTTGGTCAGCGAGAAGCCGTCGCCGGAGTACTCGACGATGCCCTTGATCGGGGTGTCGGAGAACGGCGGGACGAAGACGTCGACCTTGTCGCCCATCTTCTCCTGGAACTCCGCGATCTGCCACGTCCCCTCCATCGTCATCGCGGCTTGCCCGGCCTCGAACTGGGCGATGGAATCCTGGTTCGTGAGGACGTCCTTGTTGGTGCAGCCCTTGGTGAAGAGGGAGCCCCACTTGTCGAACTGGGCCTGGACGGCCGGGTCGGTCCACGGGATCGTCCCGTTGTAGAGCTTCACCCAATCCTTCGGAGCGAGGTACATCATCAGGTAGCTGACGTCGTACCACGGGTAGAAGCCGCCGCCGAGCGCCTGGCCGCCCGTCCCGTACGTGAACGGCGTGATGCCCGCCGCCTTGAGCTTGTCGCACGCGCTGAAGAGCTCATCCCACGTCGTCGGGAACGTCGTGATCCCGGCCTTCGCGAAGAGGTCCTTGTTGTAGAACCCGTTGTAGAACTGGAGGTCGAGCGGGACCACGAGGACGCCGTCGTCCGGGTTGAAGTTGATCGAGCTGTACTCGATCCCCTTCATCTTCTTCAGCTCATCGAGCGGGATGTAGCTGTTGAGCGGCTCGAGGTAGTCCTTGTACTTGAGGTCGAAGAGGCCGGTCCACTGCGTCGCGATGTCCGGTCCGGTCTTGCTGATCGCCGCCGTCTGGAGCAGGTCGAAGTAGTTGTCGGCCGGCTGGCTCACGATGTCGATCGTGACGCCCGGGTTCTTCGCCTCGAACGCCTTGACGAGCGCCTCGGTCGCCTTCGCGTTCGCCTCGGTGCCGTAGTTGTGCCAGAGCGTGAGCTTGGCCGGTGCCAGCGACGCGGCGGTGCCGGGCGACCCGGCAGGCGCGGCGGACGCGGCGCCCTGCGACGGCGCGGGCGACGCACCGGAGCTGCATGCCGCGAGGGCAAGGCTCGCGATCACGAGACCCATGATCGGGACGGTCACTCTGCGAAGACGCACTGTGTCTCCTTTCAGCCTGGGGCTGTCCGCCAGGCGGCCGTTCGATCGCGCCGGGTCTCGGCCCGTCCGGTCGACGGACCCGCTCCCCGCTCCATCCGTCGCTCGCGACCCGTCACCGGTCATCCGGCGGACGGGCGCGGCTACGCGAGGCTCCGGCACGGGTCCTCCGCGCGATCGCGTCGGCTTCTTCGTGTGGCTCCCACTCCTCTGCGCGCCGGAGTCACCGCCCGGCACTGGGATCGCGGTCGAGGCGCCGCGTGACGACGCACGTGGACACGCCGGCCGCGCACGCCACGCACACTAACGCGAACACGAGAGGCGCGTCAATCCGAACATAAACGTGCACATCGAGCGTTCGTAACGCTCAGACGGATCCGCAACGAGGTCGCCCCCGATGACCTCACGCACGAGTGCGCACGGGGCCCCGGCAGCGGGGCTCGGGACGCCCGGCGACGCCCGGACGGAGGCGGAAGAGCCCGCCCGCATGCGGCTCGCGCGCCTGATCGTCGCGGCCGAGGCCGTCGCGCGCGCTCGTCACGTAGAGATCCGCGAGGTCCGGGCCGCCGAACGCGCAGGAGGTGGGCCGCGAGACGGGAAGGTCCACGCGTCGTGCGAGCCGCCCGTCAGGCGCGATCCTGAGGAGGCAGCCGCCGCCCCAGACGGCGACCCACAGGTGGTCCTCGACGTCGACCGCCATCCCGTCGGGCATCGCACCCGCGGGGAGCTCGGTGGCGTCGAGGGAGAAGAGCCGGGTCGGAGGGCCGGCAGTCCCCGTGGCGGGATCCCAGGAGAACCGCTCGATCGCTCGGCGCGGGGAATCGATGAAGGCGAACGATCGGCCGTCGGCCGCCCACGCCATCCCGTTGGGGCAGCCGAGCCCGTCGACGACGGTCGCGACGCCGCCACCGGGCAGGATGCGCACGAGCGACCCTTCGCCCGGCGCCTCGTCGAGCGCCATCCGGCCGAACCAGAGCCCGCCGTCGGGGTCGCATCGGCCGTCATTGCAGCGAAGCGGGACGCGACCCGGCGGCAGGTCGCCGAGCTCCGCGATCGCGCCGGTCTCGGGGTCGAGTGCCGCGAGGCGGTCCGGGAGCGCGAGGACGATGCGGAGGTCGTCCCCCAGGACGGCGGCTCCGACCTGGCCTCCCGCGTCCCACGCGCGGTCGCGGCCGGCTCGCGGATCGAACGCGTGGACCTCGCCGGCGAGGATGTCGATCCACCAGAGGACGCCCCGCGACCGGTCCCAGAGCGGTCCCTCGCCGAGGCGCGCGCGCGCGTCGAGGACGAGCTCGGGGCGAGCGTCCGGGACCGAGACCGCGTCCACGGGTCCCTCAGGCGCCCTCACCGCGCGACGTCGCCTCGGCAAGCTCGATCGTCTCGTCAGGGCGGTCCTCGTTCGGGGCGACGGACGCGAGCAGCGTCACCGCCGCACCCTCGGGGACACGGATCGCGTGGCGCACGCCGCGCGACGCGAGCATGAAGATCCCCGGTCCCACCTCGCGCTCGGGCTGTCCGTCGATGGCGAAGGCCGCCCTGCCGTCGAGGACGAGGAAGGTCTCCTCGGCGCCCGGATGGACGTGCGGGACTGTCGCATACCCCGGCGGCCAGCGCAGGAGGACGACCCGCAGACCCCCGGTTCCGACGAGCATCGCCCGCCACGGGGGCTCGCCCATCCGCGCAGCGAGCTCGTCGAGGTCGACGAAGGGGAGGTCCAGCCCTTTGCCGGGCGGCACGAACGGCATCAGATCAGTGCCCCTGCTCGCGGGACCGCCCTGCCTGCCCGTCCGGCGTGGATCGGCGTGCGCATCGACCGGATGATGACACGGCCCGATCGGCGCCGACGGCCGCCGCCGACGATGAGGACGCCTCCGCTCGAGGCGCCGCCGCGGCGCCATGGAGCGGGCGTCGCGCGGCCACAGCCGACGTCTGCCGCTGACGGCCGCCGAGCGCAATAGGACATCAAACGAACGGTAATCCGGACACATTCGTAACATATCCGGCTTGACGACGAACATCCCTGTGGTAGCCTTCGCGGCAGACAGTCTGCACCCCACGCGCCTGCGTCGCGTCCGACCGACCCATGCCCCCGGATCGGTCGGACGCCGCGGGCGCCCCGGCCCGGCGTCGCCGGACGGCGCATCCGCGAGGAGGACCATCGTGACAACGGGCGAGGACATCCGGCTCAGGCGGCTCTTCGACGGCGGCGAGAACGTCGTCGTCGTCGCCGTCGACCACGGGCTCTACAACGGCCCGCGGCCGGGCTTCGAGGATCTCGGGCCGGTGGTCGCGCGGATGGGGGCCGCGGACGCGATCCTCCTGAGCCCGGGGATGGCCCCGCACGTGGCGCCGGTCTTCGAGAGGCGCGGCGCCCCGGCGATGATGATCCGGCTGAACTGGGGGACGCAGTACGCGACGCAGTGGGACTACCGCGAGAGCCGCAGCGTCCCGATGATCTCCGCGGCCCAGGCCGTCGCGCTCGGCGCGGATGTCGTGCTCGTGGGGATGTCGATCAAGACCGGCTCGGAGGCGGTGGACGCGGAGAATGTCGCCCAGGTCGCGGCGTGCGTGGCCGAGAAGCGCGTCGTCGGCGTCCCGATCGTCGGCGAGGTCTACCCCGCGGGCCACGAGGACATCGCGCCCGAGGAACGGCACGAGCAGATCGCCATCGGCTGCCGGATCGTCGCGGAGCTGGGCGTCGACCTCGTGAAGACGTTCCACACCGGCGACCGCTTCGGCGAGATCGTCCGCTCCACGCCGGTGCCGATCCTGGCGCTCGGCGCGAAGAAGACGCCGCGCGAGGTGGATGCGCTCGAGCTCGCCGCCACGGCCGTCCGCGACGGCGCGCGCGGCGTCGTCTTCGGGCGCAACGTCGTCGGCGCGCGGAGCCCCGAGCGGTTCCTCGACGCACTGCAGGACGTCGTGAAGCGGGGCATGGACCCGGCGGCGGCCGCGGCGAAGCACGACGTCGCATAGCCACCACGGCTTGCCGTAGCCGGGACCGTCCGATGCGACTGCTCGCGGGCCTCGACGTCGGGACGACGGCCGTCAAGGCCGGCGTCGTCGCCGAGGACGGGCGCCTCCTGTCGGTCGCCGTCGAGGAGTATGCGCTTCGCCATCCGGCGCCGGACCGCGCCGAGCTCGATCCCGAGGCCTACTGGACCGCCTCGCGGGCAGCGCTCCGTCGCGCGTTCGCGGCCCCCGGCGTGGACCCGCAGGCGGTCGTGGCGATCGGCGTCTCCAGCCAGGGCGAGACGGTCGTGCCGGTGGACGCGGGCGGCCGGGCAGTGGGGCCTGCCATCGTCTGGCTCGACAACCGGGCGCTCGCCGAGGCGCGCCTGATCGGCGACAGGTTCGGTGACGCGGACGTCTACGACGCGACCGGGGTCCCGACGGTCATCCCGACATGGACGGCCTGCAAGATCCTCTGGATGCGCCGCAATGAGCCGTCGCGCTTCGCGGCCGCGCGGCGGTTCCTCCTGGTCGAGGACTTCACGATCTCGCGTCTGACCGGCCGCTTCGTGACCGAGGGCGGGGTCGCCTGCACCTCGCTGCTCTACGACATCCGGAGCCACGGCTGGTGGGAGCCGATGCTCGACGCCGTCGGGATCGACGCCGCCCGCCTCCCCGAGCTCATCCGGCCGGGCGAGGTCGCGGGAGCGCTCACGCGCGAGGCGGCAGCGGAGCTCGGCGTGCGCCCCGGCGTGGCCGTGGTGGCTGCCGGCATGGACCAGGGGGCCGGTGCGGTCGGCGTGGGCAACGTCGCCGGCGGGATCGTCTCCGAGAGCACCGGCGGGGCCCTCACCGTGCAGGCCACCGTGGATGCCCACGGCCGCGACGCGAGCCGGAAGACCCCGGTCTACGTGCACTCCGCACCGGGCCGCTACCTCTACTGCCCCGTCTGCCCCACCGGCGGGATGGCGCTCACGTGGTTCCGCGACCGCTTCGGCGGCGAGGAGATGGCGCGCGCGTCGGCCGAGGGGGTCGACGCATACGATCTGCTCACCGCGAAGGCGGCGGCGATCCCGGCCGGGTCGGAGGGCCTGACCTTCCTCCCCCACCTCATGGGCGCGTTCAGCCCGGAGTACGAGCCGGAGGCGCGAGGCGCCGCGTACGGCTTCACGCTCCGGCACGGCAAGGGGCACATGGTCCGGGCGATCCTCGAGGGGGTCGCGTTCATGCTCCGGCGCAACCTCGAGCTGCTCGAAGGAGCGGGCGCGCGGTCCGACGAGGTCCGCTCTCACGGCGGAGGCGCACGGAGCCGCCTCTGGAACCAGATCAAGGCCGACGCGTGCGACCGGCCCGTGGTCACCCTGGAGGGCGAGAACGCCGCGATCCGTGGCGACGCGCTCCTCGCAGGCGTCGCGACGGGGGTCTTCGCGGACCTCGACTCCGCGGTCTCCGCCGCGGTGACGACCCTCGACAGGTACGAGCCGGACCCGCGCAACCGGAGGGCGTACGACGACGCGTACGCCCGATATGTCATGTACTTCGACGCCGTCCGCCCGATGTTCGGTCCGGACGGACGCTGAGCCACGCGACTCGAGATGCAGACGACGCGGCAGTCGGGAGGTCCACGGTGACGAAGGCGAAGATCGGCGTCCTGGTGATGGCGCTGCTCGAGGACGACTACAACAAGACGGCGCACATGCGTCCGCAGGCCACGGCCGCGGCGCAGGAGATCGCCGACGCGCTCGCGGAGTACGGCGACGTCGTGCACGCGGGACTCGTCGAGGAGGAGCACCAGGCGGCCGCCGCCGCGCGCCTCTTCAACGCCGAGGACGTCGACATCATCGTCGCGTGCGAGCTCGCGTACACCAAGGGACTCGTCCCCGCACGCTGCTTCCTCGACACGACGGCTCCGGTCCTCGTCTGGAACACCCAGAAGATCCGGCGCCTCGGCGAGTCCGACGGGTTCGACGTCGTCATGCTCAACTCGGGGATGGCCGGGATGCCCGAGCTGACGGCGGTCCTGATCCGGACCGGCCGCCCGTTCAGCATGATCACGAGCCACTGGGACGACCCCGACGGTCGCCGCCGGATCCGCGAGACGATCCAGGCGGCCGCGGTCCGCCGTCGCCTCAACGAGGCGCGCGTCGCCCTCGTCGGGCATCACTTCGAGGGGATGACGGACCTCATGTTCGACGGACTCTCGCTCCGGCAGGACATCGGCCCCGTCGTCTGGCCGCTTGAGCCGGAGAAGGTCGCCGTCCGGTTCGGCGAGATCCCGCAGGCCGACGTGGATGCGCTCGTCGCTGCCGAGAAGACGAAGTACGCGGTGGAGATGGAGCCGGCGCTGTTCGAGCGCTCCGTCCGCCTGGCGCTCGCGCTCGAATCGGTGGCCAGGGAGCACTCGTTCGACGCCGTCACCGCCTTCGACCAGGTCTGGCTGACCGATCCGCGCGTCGGGATCATCCCGTCGTACGGGACCGGCCGCCTGTGCGAGATCGGCATCCCCGCCGCCCCCGAGGGCGACGTGAACACGGCGGTCGCCCAGCTCATCCTCCAGGAGCTCGCCGGCACCGCCACGACCCTCGAGAACTACGTGATCGACTTCGACAACGAGGCGGTCATGTTCAGCCACGACGGCCACGGCAACCCCGCCATGGGGACGCCGGGCGGCGTCAAGGTGAAGCACTCGATCTACTACTCGGGCGTCCACGGCTTCGGAGCCGGATTCGAGTACGCGTACGAGCCGGGACCGATCACGAACCTCGCGCTCGTGACCGTCGGCGAGGGCCGCTGGCGATTCGTCATCTCCGAGGGCGAGCTCCTGCCGTTCCCGCCGCGCGGGATCTCGGCCCCGCAGACCCTGTTCCGCCACGAGGCCCTCCCGATCGCGGAATGGTGCGACGCCTGGTGCCAGGCCGGCGCGACGCACCACATGGGGGCGGCGCGCGGCGGCTGGACGTCGCAGCTCCTCGCCCTGGCCGACATGCTCGGCATCGAAGCGGTGGTCGTGTGAGCGAGACCCTCCGCGCGGACGGCCCCGGTCCGGCGACCGGGGCCCGCTCCGGAGGTGCGGCTGCGGCGGGCACCTCGTGGGCGATGGCCGCCCGCGTCCGGCGGATCCAGCCGCCCATCTTCGAGATGGGCCTCAAGGGGTACCTGTACGGCGAGGGTGCCGTCCGCCTCGCGAAGGCTGCCGACCGACTCGCCGCGGACCTCGGCGTCACGATCGTCTTCGACCCGCAGCACGTGGACATCCCGGCCGTCGCACGCGCGACCGAGAATGTCCTCGTCTTCGCTCAGCACATGGACCCGGTGACCGTGGGGCGCGGGGCCGGCTACGTCCTTCCCGAGGCCCTGCGCGAGGCCGGCGCGGTCGGGACGCTCCTCAACCACGCCGAGCACCGCCTCCTGCTGGCGGACATCGCCGCGACCATCCGGCGGGCGCGGGAGCTCGGGATGTCGACGGTCGTGTGCGCCGACTCCCCCGAGGAGGCAGCCGCGATCGCGATGCTCGGCCCGGACGTCGTCCTGGCCGAGCCGCCGGACCTCATCGCGAGTGACCGGTCTGCCGCCACCGAGATCCCGTGGTTCGTCGAGCGGGCGGTCGAGCTCGTCCATCGCGTCGACCCGGGGATCGCCGTCATGTGCGGCGCCGGAGTGCGGACCCCGGAGGACGCCGCCCGCATGATCCGGCTCGGCGTCGACGGGACGGGCTCGACGAGCGCGATCCTCCGCGCCGACGACCCTGTGGCGACGATGACCGCGATGGTCGAGGCCGTCCGCCGCGCCTGGATCGAGATGCACCCCGACCCGGCGGGCGCCGGGACGCGGTGACCGCCGTCCGCCGGCGTCGCGGGGACGCGGCCGTCCGGCATGAGATCGCACGAGAGGATCGAACGGGATGACCGTCCACCACGCGACCGTCGGGGTCCGGAGCGACCTGCACAAGCCGATGTTCCACGACGTGACGGCCGCGGCCGCCGACGCCGTCGCCGCATCCGGGGTCCGGATGGGCACGATCACGGTCTACTCGCAGCACACCACCTGCAGCGTGATCATCCAGGAGGAGTCGCACGACCGCCTCTACGACGGGACCGAGCACCTCCTGCAGGACATGCTCGACCGCCTCGAGGTCCTCGTGCCCACATGCCGGCGCGAGGGCCAGTACCTCCACCCGGGCCCGAAGCACATCGCGCACGCCACGGGGAACCTCGGCGAGGAAGCCGTCTGGAGCCTCAACACGGACGCGCACATCCGCTCCGGCCTCATCGGCCGCTCCGAGACGATCCCCGTGGTGGGCGGCCGGATGGAGCTCGGCGAGTTCGGACGGATCTACTTCGTCGACTTCGACGGCGTCCGCGAGCGCGACCGCACGGTCCACTTCCAGGTCATCGGCGAGTAGCGCGGTCGGGTCAGACGGCGGGCTCGCCCCTCCCCCGGGTCGGGGGCACGGGACCGTTGTCGATCGAGCCGGCCGGGGGCACTGTGGCCCCGGGCCCCCAGACCTCGGGGCCGCAGATGTACGGCCGGTCCTTGGGGGGCGCCAGCCGGCCCGGCGCGGCGAGCACGTCGTCGAGCCATGCCCCGACGTCGGCGAAGGTGCGCCAGGGCACGTAGGCGATCCCGGCCGCCTCGCAGACGCCCACGAGGTCGTCCTTCGCGATGACGGTGTCCGCGTGCGCAGCGGCGTACCGGTCGGTGAGGCCGTCGCCGACGAATGCCACGTGGAAACCGCGCGCCTGATACGCCAGGACGCGCTCGCGCTTGCACGTGCCGCAGACGAAGCAGGCCGGGTGGCCGAAGGGGAACGCGATCCGCGGCTGGCCGCCGGGCCAGGACATCCGCGACGTCGCGATCGCCATCCCTTCGACGCCGAGTCGCTCGAGGTTGTGGCCGACGTAGAAGCCGAAGCCGTCGCTCACGACCTCGAGCGCGACGCCCGCGGCTCGTGCCTTCGCGACGTACGGGGCGAAGGTGGGATCGTGCGGCTGCTTCTCGGCGGTGGCGTAGAGGGGCGCGGGGTCGGGCGGCAGGAGGGGCATGAACGCCTCGAGGTTCTCACGCGAACCCATCCGGCCCTCGACGTACGCGTCGTCGATCTCCTTCCATCCGGGCCGGACGGAGTCCTCGATCATGATCTGGTCGCTGATCGCGGTGAGGCAGATCGTGCTGTCGTAGTCCATGAGGATCGCGAGCGGCACCCGCCCGCCCGTCTCGGTCGTCATCGCCCGAGCATACCGGCCCGGACGCCGCGAGCGCCGCGCCGGCGTCGCCCCGCGGCCGGACACGGCTCGGGAGGCACCGCGACGGCGCTCACGAGGCCCGTCGCGGCCGGAGCGCGGCGAGGAGACCGCCCTCTCTCCGCGAGAGCAGGATCCCCAGGACGATCACGGCCCCGCCCACGATCTCGCCCGGGCGGATCGGCTCCCCGAGGACGATCGCGCCCAGCACGACGGC
This sequence comes from Chloroflexota bacterium, assembly GCA_021813655.1. Taxonomy (GTDB): domain Bacteria; phylum Chloroflexota; class Limnocylindria; order Limnocylindrales; family CSP1-4; genus CAIYQJ01. The sequence continues at coordinate 30,931 of JAKAJU010000028.1, forward strand.
CATGGGCGGCAGCATGAACTGGAAGTTCGCGAAGCGGATCGGCCCGAGCGACGGCACAGCCCGCATGACCAGGACCTGCGACAGCGCGACCGCGAGGAGGCCCGAGAACAGGAGGGCGGCGAGCGGGACCGGCGCGAGGTAGACCGCCGGATCGCGCAGGATGTCCGGCGCTGCGAACGGCGCCATCCAGATCGCCCCGAAGACGATGCCCCAGGCCGCCGAGGTCGCGGGCCTGACACGCGAGAAGAGCGGCGTCCCGAGGGCCACGTACAGAGCCCAGCAGGTCGCGGCTCCGAGCGTGAGCATGTCCCCGATCCCCATCGCGTCCGCGTGGAAGCCCGCGTCCGCCGTGACGACGAGCCCGACGCCGAGGAGCGCGACGAGCGCGCCGGCACCCTTGTTCCACGTGAACCGGTCCACGCCGATGGCCGCCGCCACGAGGCCGATGATCGCCGGCGACGCCCCGATGATGAGCGCGGAGTCGCCGGCGGTCGTGGTCGTCAGGGCCGTCCCCCAGAGGATCTGGTAGAGGGAGAACCCGATCGCACCGAGCACCGCGATCCAGGCCATGTCGCGGCGCGCGAGGAGCATCGGACCGCCGCGCACGCGAAGGAACGCGAGGAGCGCGGCCGCCCCGACGACGAGACGGAGGAAGTTGAAGCCGGTCGGGGACACCTCGCCGATGGCCGCCTTGACGACCACGTAGTTGGCCGACCAGATGACCATGACCAGGAGGACGCCCACCTCCGCGACGCGGCGGTCGACGATCGCGAGCCCGGCGTCGGCGGCGAATGCGGGGGGAACGACAAGGTCGGGCTCGGAACCGAGCCCGACCTCCGGTGCGGCCTCCGGCGCGGGCACGCGGGCCCGCGCGCGATCGGTCGTCAGACGCCTTCCTGCTCGAGCTCGAGCGCCTCTTCGTCGACCTCCTCGGTGAGCTTCAGCCAGATGAAGAGACCGGCGAGCACGACGAGCGGCACGACGACCAGGAGCGCGGTCAGGATCACGAGGGCGATCCCGATGAACTTCACGACCTTCATGCGTCCAACCTCCTGGGGTCAGCCACGGATCTGGCCGGTGTCACGCAGTGTCCGAGCCTCCCGCGCTGCCTTGCGACGCCCGGAGGACCGGGCCTTTCGCGATCAAGTCCGCGATGTCATCGCGGGTGAACTCGATCAGCTCGTGCGAACCGCCGGACGGCCCGCCGGCGAGGACCCGGACGACGAACGCGCCGCCCTGCTCGAAGAAGAAGATGTCGCGTGGTCGGTGCTCGTCGAGGTACTTGCCGATGACGCGGAACGCCTTCTCATAGTAGCCCGAGCGCTGCCAGTCCGGGGCATCGGCCCCCGATCCGCGGCGCGAATGAGCCTCGTCGACGAATCGGGCGATGTCGTCGTCGAGGAACGTGAGCGTCAGCTTCGTCTCGCGACCCAGTCGCTCCTCGCGCAGGTCCCCGACGAGAGCCTCCGTCACCAGGCCCTGGACGACGAAGCCGTCGGGTACCTCGAGCAGGAGCGCCTCGCGGACAGCCCGCGCGTCGAGGACCGCGCCGATCGATCGCAGAACCTCCTCGAAGTCCTGCCGCGGGCTTCCCTCGTAGATCCGCATCGCCTTCCTCCCCAGCGCGGACGCGTGGAGCGAGTGTACGGAGGCCGTCTCCACCCGACAAGGCGAACGGCGCCGAGCCGGGGCATGCCCGCACCGCGGAGGCGCCGGGCACTGCGGCGCCGGGCACTGCGGCGCCCTTCAGGATCCCGCGACCACCCGGATGTCGCCGTTCGACGTCTTCAGGATGAGCGTCGCACCGCCACTCGCGCCGACGGTGCCCGTGAGACGGTCGTCCGAGGCGGAGCCGCCGAGCACCGGGAAGTCCGTCGCGATCTTCGCGTTCGACGTCTGCGCGTCGATCGAGAACGACGCGTCGCGGGGGAGCGCGACGGAGATCGCCGCATTGGACGTCTCGAGGCGGGACGTGCCGTCGGCCAGGGAGCCGGCGAACGTGATCGCCCCGTTCGAGGTGGCCGCCTGGATCGTGGCGGCGGTCGCCTTCACGTCGATCGCCGCGTTCGACGTCTCGAGCGTGATGAGGCCGATCCCCCCGTCGACGGCGATCCTGCCGTTCGAGGATCTCGCCCGGAGGGCCTCGAGGCCGCCGCTCACGGCGATCTCCGCGTTCGACGTGTCCGCGAGGACCGTCCCGGAGAGGCCGGAGGCGGTGACCGCGCCGTTCGACGTCCGGAGCACGAGGACGGCGCCGCTCGGCACGGTGACGAACGCGGACGCGCCGCGACGGTCGGGCCGGTTCGGGTCCGGCGCGTAGGTCGCCCGCAGGATGGCGACGCCGCCGGTCTCGGTGAGGGTCACCTCGATCTGCTTCGCGGACGTCGACATGGACTTGCCCACCGTGTCCGACGCCTGGACGTTCGGCAGGACGGCCGAGCAGCCCCCCGCAACGACAAGCGAGAGACCCGCGAGAGCGACGGGGGCGCGCATGATCCAGCGAGGTGCGAGGCTCATGGAGCTCCTTCAGGGACGGAGCGTGCGAGCGCCACGGCGATCGCGGCCGCCACGCGTGCGTCGTTGACGATGAGAGCCGTGTTCGCCCGGACCGAGGCGCCGTCGGTGAGGTCGGCGATCCGCGCGAGGAGCCACGGCGTGAGATCGGGCCCGTGGACGCCGGCCGCCTCCGCGTCGGCGTTCGCCCGGGCCACCGCGGCGCTCGCGATCTCGAGAGGCAGCTCGTCGGCCTCCGGGACGGGAACGCAGAGCAGCACGCCGGACCCGAGCCCGAGCCGCAGGTGCATGGCGAACAGGGCCGCGGCAGCGCGTGCGTCCGCGACGGAACCGGGCGCCCGGATCCCGGAGCCGCGGGAGTAGAACCCCGGCATCTCGTCCGTGCCGACTGCGACGACCGGGACGCCACGTGTCTCGAGGTACTCGAGCGTGAGCGGGACGTCGAGGATCGCCTTCGGACCCGCGCAGACGACCGCGACGGGCGTGCGCGCGAGCTCGTCGAGGTCCGAGGAGACGTCGAGCGTGGCTGCGACGGAGGCGCGGGCGGATCCGTCCGGCGCGCCGCGCTCGATCCGCGTTGCCCCGAACGCGCCGCGGTGGACGCCGCCGATCCCGCCCGTGGCGAAGACCCGGATGCCCGCAGCGTTCGCGGCGATCATCGTCGCGGACACCGTGGTGCCGGCCCAGCCACCATCGAGGACGGCCGTCGCGAGCGTCGGCCGACTCGCCTTGAGTGCGCCGTGGACGGACGCGAGGGTCGCGAGCTCGTCGGGCGCGAGCCCGACGAGGATCCGCCCGCGATGGACGGCGACGGTCGCCGGCGTCGCACCCTCGGCACGCACGGCGTCCTCCGCGGCACGGGCGACGTGCAGGTTCGCCGGATACGGCATCCCGTGCGTGACGAGCGTCGACTCGAGGGCCACCACCGGGGTCCCGGCATCGAGCGCCTCGGCGACGGCCGGGGAGATGCGAAGGAGCGAGACGATGCCCTCGCCCGGTGTTCGGACTGCCATGTGATGCAGGGTACGCTCCTCGCCCGGCCGCCCGCCCTCCGCCCACGGCCAGCGGGTACGCTTGGCAGCCAGTGGGACGGCACGGGGAGGGCACGGGCATGGCCGATCGAGCGGCCACGAGGCGCGCGACCGCGGGGGGTGCGCGACCGGCCGGGCAGGACGGGGCCGAAGGGCGGCAGCGGCGCAGGCTCCGCGGTGCGGGGCCGGAGACGGTCCTCCGCCAGGTGGTCGTGGAGGACCATGCCCTCGCGCCGGATGGGGCCGCGGCGGTCGTCGTGCGGAGATCGGTCCATGGGAACGCGTACCGCTCGCACCTCTGGCTCGTGCCGCTGCCAGGGGGCCAGGGCGGTGCCCGGGACGTCTCGACGGCCGGGACGGGACGCGGGCCTCGCGCTCTCACGCGCGGCGCCGTGCGCGACACGATGCCAAGGTTCTCGCCGGACGGGACCCGCCTCACCTTCATCCGGTCCTGGCCGGACGAACCGGACCGGCCCACCGCCGCGCTCATCCTCGACCTCGAGGGCGGCGACGGCTGGACCCTCGTCGCGCCCGCCCACGGCGTCTCGGACCTCACGTGGTCGCCCGATGGCGAGCGCATCGCCTTCGTCGCGCCGGCCGATCCCCCGCGGTTCGTCGTGGGCCGCGAGGTCACCGGGAAGGCGCCGACGGCGCGCCGCATCGCACGCCTCGACTGGCGCCTCAACGACGTCGGGTTCCTCGACCGCTGGGACCACCTGTGGGTCGTCGCGGCGCGGGAAGGCGCCCGGCCGCGCCGGCTGACGACGGGCGACTGGGGCGTCCGGCTGCCAGCATGGTCGCCGGACGGGCGCGAGATCGCGTTCCTCGCGGACCGTGGGCCCGAGGCGGACCTCCGTCCCTGCCCCATCGCCCATGCGGTCGCCGCCTCGGGCGGCGAGCCGCGTCCCCTGCTGGCGCTCGCGGGCGGGGTGAGCCGGGTGGCGTGGTCGCCGGACGGCAGGCTGGTCGCCGCCGTGGGGGTCGCCGTCCCCGAGCCGCTCGACGACGTCATGCCCGGCCTCTTCGTCGGGCCCGCAGATTGCTCCCGACCACCGCTCGCGCTCGCCCCGGGCCTGGACCGACCGGTCGGAGCAGCGCAGGACACCGACCTCAACGGCTGGATCTCCGACTCGCGCCCGGGCCCCGAGTGGGACCGCCCGGACCGGATCGTCGCTCTCGTCACGGACCGGGGTCGCTGCGTCCCCTTCGCGTTCCCGGTCGACCCCGCGACCGGGTCGCCGACGGGCGACCCGGAACCGATGACCCGCGTCGACGGCCGGCCCGCCGTCGCCGACGCGGCCTGCTGGACGCTGTCCGTCGCGGGCGGTCTCGTCTCGGTCGTCGGCACGCTCGACGACACCCCGCAGGACCTCATGACCATCGGCCGCACCGGGCGCCTCCGACGACGCTCGACGATCGGGTCGGCCTGGCGGCGCGGCCTCCTGGTCCCCGAGATGCGGCGCCTCGACGCCCCCGGACCGGGTGGCGCGATCGAGTGCTGGCTGGCCTCCCCACCGGGCGCGGGCGGGCGCGCCCTTCCGACGATCGTGGACTTCCACGGCGGGCCCATCGGCGCATGGGCGCCCGCCCCGGCGCTCGAGGTTCACATGCTGGTCGCCCGCGGCTACCGGGTCCTGCTTCCGAACGTCAGGGGCTCCACCAGCTACGGCGCGGCGTGGATCCGGCCGCAGCTCGGCGACTGGGGTGGCGTGGACGCGGCGGACGCGCACGCGGCCGTGGACCATGTCGTGGCGCTCGGGCTCGCGGACCCCGGCAGGCTCGGGATCCTCGGGCTCTCGTATGGCGGCTTCCTGGTGAACTGGCTGGCGGCCACGTCGGACCGCTTCCGGGCGGCGGTCACCGACGGCGGCGTGGCGAACCAGGTCTCGTCATGGGCGAACAGCGACACCGGCCCCGAGTACTGTCGGGCCGCGCTCCTCGGCGACCCGTTCACGCCGGCAGGGGTCGAGAAGCTCTGGCGGCAGTCGCCGCTCGCCCACGTCTCGGACCTCCGGACGCCGATCCTCATCCTCCAGGCCGAGCAGGATCACCGGTGTCCGCCGGCCGACGCCGAGCAGCTGTTCGTCGCGCTCCGGGTCCTGGGCCGGACCGCCGAGTACGTCCTCTACCCGGAGGAGGCGCACACGTTCCACATCACGGGGCGGCCCGACCGGAGGGTGGACCGGATGCGGCGGATGCTCGATTGGTTCGAGAGGTACGTGCTGGGCGGATGAGCCGTCGCCCGGCGACCTGGCGTCCGCCGCGGCGGACGCGGTGATCGGCCGCCGGCGACGGACGACGCGCCGCTCGGAGCCGCAGGTTCCGGGCGAAGCTTCGGTGCGCCGGGAGTCCGCCGGCGGACGGTGGGGCCTCGTCAGCCGAGGTCCAGCTCGTGGACGCCCGCCCGGAGATGGCGTCCGGCGGCACGATTGCCGGCAGCGGCGCCCCGGCGGAGAGCGGCGCCGGCGCCGGCGCCCTCGCGCAGCGCCGCGATCCACGCGACGAGGAACCCCGCGTCGAACGCGTCGCCCGCCCCGGTCGTGTCGCTGGCCACCACGGCTCGGGTCGCGATGTCGAAGCGGACCCGCCGAGTCCCCTCGAGGACCGTCGCGCCGCGGGGGCCGCGCTTGACCACGACAGCGGGTGTGACGTCGAGCAGCCGGGCCGGGTCGGACCGCCCCAGGAGCCGGGTCACCTCCCCTTCCGTCGCGAAGACCACGTCCGGGGCCACGCGGGCGACCAGCGCGAGCGCGGCCGCCCGTCCGTCGGCGAGGAGCGGTGCCGCGGACGCGAGGTCCAAGCTGATCCTCGCACCGGCCTTCCGTGCCATCCCGATCGCGGCGATGCCCGCCTCTCCGAGCGGTCGGCCCAGGAGCGAGTAGGCCGGGAGGTGGAGGATGTCGGCGCCGCGGAACCAGGCAGTCCGGAGCGCGGCGGGCGTGAGCAGCTGGGCCGCGCCGCGGTCGGCCACGAACGAGCGCTCGCCGTCGGAGGTCACGAGGACGCCGATCCGGCCCGTCCGGGCTCCGGCGACCCGCACCGCCCGGACGCGGACGCCGTCCGCCTCGAGGGCGCGGACGAGCGCGGCTCCGAGGCGGTCGCGACCGACCGCGCACACGAGGGCTCCGTCCGCACCGAGCCGCACGGCCCATCGCGCGGTGTTCGCGGCCGAGCCGCCGAGCCGGATCGCGACGCGACCGGGCACGTCCGATGCCGGCTCCAGGGGCCGGGACGGCGCGAGCACGACGTCGGCGGCGAGGTCACCGAGCACGACGATCCGGGGTGGCGCGGGACGGCGCGGTGTCGAGCGAGCCATGCGGTGAGTATGGGGAGCCGTCCTGTACGATGCGCGGTGATGCCCGCGGGCGGCCGCCCCCGTCCCGCAGCGGCCTCGACGCACCGCATCGCCCGCCCGTCGGCCCCACCGGAGCGCACCGCATGGTCCTCACAGAGCAGCAACTCGACCGCCTCGCGATCAACACGATCCGGACGCTCGCGATCGACGGCGTCCAGAAGGCGAACTCCGGTCACCCGGGAGCGCCGATGGGCATGGCGCCGATGGCGTACGTCCTCTGGACGCGCTTCCTTCGTCACGCCCCGACGCACCCGGACTGGGCGGACCGCGACCGGTTCGTCCTCTCGGCCGGTCATGCGAGCATGCTGCTCTACTCCCTCCTCCACCTGACGGGGTACCAGGTCTCGCTCGCCGACCTCGAGAGCTTCCGCCAGTGGGGCTCGATCACGCCGGGCCATCCCGAGTGGGGGCTCACGCCGGGCGTCGAGGCGACGACGGGCCCGCTCGGCCAGGGCTTCGCGAGCGGGATCGGGATGGCCATCGCCGAGCGCCGGCTCGCGGCCGAGTTCGTCCGCGAGGGTCACCCCGTCATCGACCATCGCGTCTTCGGCATGGTGAGCGACGGCGACCTCCAGGAGGGCGTCTCGGCCGAGGCGGCCTCGCTCGCCGGCCACCTCCGCCTCGGGCGCGTCGTCTACCTGTGGGACGACAACCGGATCCAGCTCGACGGCCCGACCGCGATGGCCTGGAGCGAGGACGTCCTCGCTCGCTTCGCCGCCTACGGCTGGCACACGAGCCGCGTGGAGGACGGCAACGACGTCGACGCGATCGAGGCGGCCGTCGCCGCCGCGGTGGCGGATCCGCGCCCGAGCCTGATCGCCGTCCGGACGCACATCGGCTACGGGTCGCCGAACAAGCAGGACAGCCAGAAGGCACACGGCGCGCCGCTCGGCCCGGACGAGGTCCGCGCGACGAAGGTCGAGTACGGCTGGGACCCCGACCGGACCTTCTACGTCCCCGACGAGGTCGCCGGGTACATGTCGCGGGCGATCCTGTTCGGCGAGGAGCTCGTCGGCGCCTGGGAGCGCCGGATGGACGCGTACCGTGCGGCGTACCCGGAGCTCGCGAAGGAGCTCGAGCGCCGCCTCGACGGCGCGCTCGCGGCCGACTGGCGGGCGGCGCTGCCGACGTTCCCGGCCGGGGACGGGATGGGGACGCGGAATGCGAGCCAGCAGGTCCTCAACGCGCTCGCGGGACCGCTCCCGGAGCTCTTCGGCGGAGCGGCGGACCTCTCCGAGTCGAACCTCACCGACGTCAAGGGCGGCGGCGACTTCACCGCCGATGCGGCCGGCCGGAACATCCGCTTCGGCGTCCGCGAGCACGCGATGGGGGCGATCGCGAACGGGATCGCGTACCACGGCGGATTCGTCCCGTACGCCGGCACCTTCCTCACGTTCAGCGACTACATGCGCGGCTCCGTCCGCGTCGCGGCGCTCTCGCGCCTCCACGTCGTCTACGTCTGGACCCACGACTCCGTCGGGCTCGGCGAGGACGGGCCGACGCACCAGCCGGTCGAGCAGATCGCGGCCCTGCGCGCGATGCCGAACCTCTGGGTCCTACGGCCGGCCGACGCGAACGAGACGGCGGCGGCGTGGGCGGTGGCTGTCTCCCGGCCGGACGGCCCGGTCGCGCTCGCGCTCACCCGCCAGAAGGTCCCGACGCTCGCGACCACGGCCGAGCGCGCGGCAGCCGGCGTCGCTCGGGGCGGATACGTCGTCCACGACGAGCCCGCCGCGCCGGCCGGCGCGGACCCGGTCCCGGACCTCGTGTACGTCGCGACGGGCTCCGAGGTGCACCTCGCGGTGTCCGCGGCCGAGGCCCTGGCCGCCGAGGGGATCCGCGCGCGGGTCGTGAGCCTTCCGAGCTGGGAGCTCTTCGAGGCCCAGAGCGCCGCGTACCGCGAGTCGGTGCTGCCGACGGCGGCGCGCCGCCGCGTCACGGTGGAGGCCGGCGTCACCTTCGGGTGGGACCGCTGGGCGGGCGACGCCGGCGCGATCGTCGGGATCGACCGCTTCGGCGCCTCCGCGCCCGGCCCGGAGATCATGAGCCGGTTCGGGCTCACCGCGGAGCGCCTCGCCGACGTGGGTCGCGCTGTCGTGCGTGACGGGCTCTCGGGCCGCGTGCCGCTCCCCCCGACCGCCGACGCGCACGCGTCGGCGCGGAACGGCTGACCGGACGGGAGGCGACGATGCGCATCGGGTTCGCGGCCGACCACGCCGGGGCCGACCTCAAGCGCACCCTCATCGAGCGGCTCGGCGGATCCGGCCACGAGCTCGTGGACCTCGGCGGCGACGGAACCAACGCGAACGACGACTACCCGGACTTCGCCCGCGCCCTCGGCCATGCGGTCCGCGACGGCGTCGTGGACCGCGGGATCCTCGTGTGCGGCAGCGGCGTCGGCGCGTCCGTCGCCGCGAACAAAGTCCGCGGCGTCCGAGCGGCGGTCTGCCACGACACGTACTCGGCGCACCAGGGCGTGGAGCACGACGACATGAACGTGCTCTGCCTCGGCGCCCGCGTGATCGGCGTGGAGGTCGCGGCGGAGTGCGCCCGTGCGTTCGTGGACGCGCGCTTCTCCGGCGAGCCCCGCCACGTGCGACGGCTCGGGAAGATCCTCGCGATCGAGCGGGAGGGCGCCGGCGGGGCGTGACCGGGCAGCGTCGGCGCGCGGGAGCGTGGCCACGGGTCGGCAGCGGCCGTGCGGCCGCGCGGCCGCCGACGCGACAGCGGGACATCCTTCGTAGACTGGACGGCGAACGACACACGCGATGACGGCGCCCCGGGCCGCGAGCGATCGGCGGGTGGCCGGTCGAGACGCCCGGCGAGGCGGGGCGCACCGGAGGACGAGATGGACCAGACGGCACCCGACGGACCGCGCGGCGTGGACGCGCGCCTGCCGCACCCGGACCTCGAGGCGGTCTATGCGGCGGAGTTCCGCCGTGCGCGCGAGGAGGAGTGGGCCAGGCGGCTCTTCGACAAGGACCCGTCGCTCTGGACGTCGGACGCGACCGTCGCCGAGAAGATCGCGGATCGCCTCGGATGGCTCGACGCACCCGCGGAGTTCACCGAGCGGATCGACTCCCTGGAGGCCTTCGGGGACGCCATCCGCGACGCCGGCTTCCGGACGGCGCTCGTCGCGGGGATGGGCGGCAGCAGCCTCGCTCCGCAGGTCCTCGCGGGCCTCTTCCCCGACGTCGAGAGCTACGTCGAGGTCCGGGCGCTCGACTCGACGGACCCGGCGGCCGTGGCCGCGATCTTCGGGTCGCTCGACCCGGACACGACCCTGGTCATCATCGCGACGAAGTCCGGCACGACGACCGAGACGCTGGCCTTCCGGGCGCACGCGTGGGAGTGGGCGCATCGCGCGCTCAAAGCGGAGCACCGTGGGCGGCGCGACCTGGTCGGCGCGTTCTTCGTCGCGATCACCGACGAGGGCAAGCCGTACGAGATGATCCCGGACGCCGTCGACTACCGCGAGGCGTTCCTCAATCCGCCGACGGTCGGCGGACGCTACTCCGCCCTCACCTACGTGGGCCTCGTGCCGGCCTCGCTCCTCGGGATCGACCTGGAGCCGCTCCTCGACGGGGCCCGACGGATGGCCGAGTCGTGCCGCCTCGACGACCCCTCGGAGAATCCAGGGCTCGCCCTCGGACTGCTGCTCGGGACGCTCGCGCGGGGCGGTCACGACAAGCTGACGTTCATCATGGACCCGGCGATCGCGGCGCTCGGGCCGTGGATCGAGCAGCTCATCGCCGAGAGCACCGGCAAGCAGGGCGTGGGGATCGTCCCGGTCGTCGACGAGCCCCTCGGGACCGTCGGGACCTACGCTCACGACCGCGTCTTCGTGCGGATCTCGCTCGCGGGCTCGCCCGCCGGCGAGACGACCCCGGACGGTCTCGACGGGGACGCGCTCCTCGCGGCCCTCGCGGAGGCCGGCCACCCGGTCGTCCGGATCGGCGTCGACGACCCGATCGACGTTGGCGCCGAGTTCGTCCGCTGGGAGGTCGCGACAGCGGTCGCGGGGATCGTCCTCGGGATCGACCCGTTCGACGAGCCGAACGTGACGGAGTCGAAGGACAACACGAGGCGCGAGCTCGAGCGTGAGCAGTGGGGCGAGGGCGGCCGAGCGCCCGAGCCCATCGCCCACGGCGAGGGCCTCACGCTCCACGGCGACACCCCTCTTCGGCTGACCGCCGGGGACGGGACCCTGGACGGCGAGATGCGGCGCCATGTCGCGCGCATCCGGCCAGATGCCTACCTCGCGCTCCAGGCGTTCATCGCTCCGTCGCCCGAGCGCGACGCACGCCTTGCCTCGATCCGCCGGCTGCTCCGCGACCGCACGCGGCGGGCGACAACGGCCGGCTACGGGCCGCGGTTCCTCCACTCCACCGGCCAGCTGCACAAGGGCGGGGCACCGATCGGCTGGTTCCTCCAGCTGACCGCGGACCACCCTGTCGACGTGCCGATCCCCGACGCGCCGTACACCTTCGGACGGCTCATCGACGCGCAGGCGGCCGGTGACTTCCAGGCGCTCGAGGACCACGACCTGCCGGTCCTCCGCATCCACCTCGGCGAGGACGTGGAAGCCGGTCTCGCGTCGCTCGAGCGGGTCCTCGGACGCACGCTCGTCTCGGAGGCATGACGATGGACGTCGGCTTCATCGGCCTGGGGCGCATGGGATCGAACATGGCCCGACGACTCCTGCGCTCGGGCCACCGGGTCGTCGTGTACAACCGCACGATCGAGAAGGCGCGCGAGCTCGCGGGCGAGGGCGCCCAGGCGGCCGCGACGATCCCGGAGCTCGTGGCGGCCCTCGCGGCGCCGCGCGTCGTCTTCACGATGGTCCCCGCGGGCGACGCGACCGAGGCGCAGGTCGTGGAGCTCCTCGCGGACCTCGCGCCGGGTGACGTCATCGTCGACGGCGGGAACGCGAACTGGAAGGACTCGGTCCGCCGTCACGCGCTGTGCGCGGAGAAGGGCGTCGGGTTCGTCGACGCGGGCGTCTCGGGCGGGATCTGGGGTCTCGCCAACGGGTACGCGATCATGGCCGGCGGCGAGGACGCCCATGTCGCGCTCGTCGAGCCGGCGTTCCGCTCGCTCGCCCCGGAGGACGGGTACCTCCACACGGGCGGCCCCGGCTCCGGGCACTACGTGAAGATGATCCACAACGGGATCGAGTACGGCCTCATGCAGGCGTACGCCGAGGGGTTCGAGATCATGCACGCGGGTCCGTACCGCCTCGACCTCGCGGCGATCGCGGAGATGTGGAACCACGGCTCGGTCGTCCGGTCGTGGCTCCTCGAGCTCGCCGTCCGCGCGCTGCAGCCCGACCAGGACCTCGGCAGCCTGCGTGGCTGGGTCGCCGACTCCGGCGAGGGTCGCTGGACCGTCCAGGAGGCGATGGACCGCGACGTCCCGGCGCCGGTGATCACGCTCGCGCTCCAGGCGCGGTTCCGCTCGCGCCAGGACGAGAGCTACGGCGCGAAGCTGATCGCCGCGCTCCGGAACGAGTTCGGTGGCCACGCGGTGAAGACCGAGTGACCGACGGCCCGACGCCGCGCGGGGCGAAGGACCGCCCCCTCCCGATCCGCGAGGAGCGCCTCGCGGCGGTGGGACGCAGGCATCGGGCACCCCGGAGCGAGAGGAACCCGCTGCGGGCCGGCCTCCGCCTCGAGCGGATGCCCGATCCGGCGGCGATCGTCCTGTTCGGGGCGACGGGCGACCTCGCCCACCGGAAGGTCCTGCCCGCCCTCTACCAGCTCTGGCGATCGGCCCTGCTGCCCCTCGACGTGCGCATCGTCGCGGTGGGTCGGCGACCGTACGACGACACGACGTTCCGCGCCGACATCCACGACGCGGTCACCGCGCACGCGCGCGTCCAGCCGGTGGACGAGGAGACGTGGGCGACGTTCGCCGAGCGCCTCGAGTACCTTCGGGGCGACTTCGACTCGGACGCGACGTTCGACGACCTCGCCGGACGCCTCGACGCGATCGACCGCGAGCACGGGACGCTCGGCAACCGGCTCTTCTACCTCGCGACGCAGTCGTCGGCCTTCGTGCCCATCGTCCGCCAGCTCGGGCGCGTGGGGCTCGACCGCGAGGTGACGGGCGACGGCTGGCGCCGGATCGTCATCGAGAAGCCCTTCGGGCGCGACCTGGATTCGGCCCAGCGGCTCAACCGCGAGGTGGCGAAGGTCTTCCGCGAGGAGCAGGTCTACCGGATCGACCACTACCTCGGCAAGGAGACGGTCCGCAACCTCCTCGTCTTCCGCTTCGCGAACCTCATCTGGGAACCGCTCTGGAACCGCCGCTACGTGGACCACGTGCAGATCACCGTGGCGGAATCACTCGGCGTCGAGCGGCGTGGCGCCTTCTACGAGGAGACGGGCGCGACGCGCGACATCCTCCAGAACCACCTGCTCCAGCTGCTTGCGCTCGTCGCGATGGAGCCCCCCGCGACATTCGATGCGAACGCGCTCCGCGACGAGAAGGTGAAGGTCCTCCGGGCGATCGTCCCGCTCACCGCCGCGGGGGTGGCGCGAGATGTCGTCCGGGGGCAGTACGACGCCGGCTGGGTGGCCGGCGAGCCGGTCCCCGCCTACAGGGCCGAGCCGCAGGTGGACCCGGAGTCGGAGACCGAGACCTTCGTCGCCGCGCGGTTGACGATCGACGACTGGCGGTGGGCGGGGGTCCCGTTCTACCTGCGGACCGGCAAGCGGCTACCGAAGCGCGCGACCGAGATCGCGATCGTCTTCCGGGATGTGCCGCACGCGCTCTTCCGCGGGCAGGCGTCGGAGCCGGAGCCGGACCTCCTCGCCCTGCGGATCCAGCCCGACGAGGGGATCCTCCTCCGGTTCGGGGCGAAGATCCCGGGGCTCGACGTGGACGTGCGCGCCGTGAACATGGACTTCGGCTACGGGTCCTCGTTCAGCGTCGACTCGCCCGACGCGTACGAGACGCTCATGCTCGACGCCCTGCTCGGCGACCAGTCGCTCTTCACGCGCGCCGACGAGGTCGAGGAGGCCTGGCGCGTCGTCACGCCGATCGTGGAGGCGTGGGTGGCCGGAGCGCCGCCCGAGTTCCCGGACTACGCGGCCGGCACCTGGGGTCCCGAGGCAGCCGACTCCCTCCTCGCGCGCGACGGTCGGCGCTGGCGCCGGATCTGAGGCGGACCCTGTGGACGCGGCGATCCGACTCCTGGACATGACGCCCGCCCCGCTCGCATGGTCGGGGCGCGCGACGAGTGTCGCCGGGATCGAGGAGACCCTCGCGAGGATCTGGTCCGCTGCGCCGGCCGTCGCGGTCGGGGCGGACGGCGAGCGGCACGTCGTCGCGCGCACGAGCGTCCTCAACCTCGTCGCAGTCGCGGCCTCCCCCGAGGTGGCGACCCGGGTCCTCGCCGCGGTCGTTTCGCTCACCGGCCGCCACCCGTCGCGGACGATCGTCGTGGAGCCGCGCGACGTGGACGGTCCACGGCGGATCGATGCCGAGGTCACCGCGAGCTGCATCCTGCCGCGCGACGCGGGCGCTGCCGTCTGCACCGAGGCGATCCGGCTGGTGGCTGGCGGCGATGCCGGGCGCCACCTCGCGTCGATCATCCCGCCGCTGCTCATCCACGACCTCCCGGTCGCGATCTGGTGGCCCGGCGACGTCCCGTTCGACCGGCCGGACTTCGTCGCGCTGATGGCGGCTGCAGTCCAGACGGACAGGCTCCTCGTCGACGGCTCCGGATGGCGCGACGACGGGCTCGGCGGCATCCGGGGCCTCGCCCGCGCCCAGGCGGCATCGCGAATCGCGATCTCGGACTTCGCCCTGATGCGGCAGTCGCGGTGGCGCGACGCGATCGCGTCAGCCTTCGACGGACCCGATGTCGGCCAGTTCCTCCGCTCGATCCGCCGCGTCGTCGTGGAGTACGCGGCGTCGCCCGCCGACCCTGCCCGCGCCAACGTCGTCCGTCCGCTCTATCACGCCGCGTGGATCGGATCGCGCCTCGGGTGGTCCGCGGAGGCGCCGCTCACGCTCACTGCGGACGGGCGCCGCGAGACGGTCCTCCGGCGCCCGCGCGGCCACGTGGAGCTCGTGCTCGTCCCGGTCGCCTCCGATCTGCCGAGCGGCTCGACCACGCGCCTGGTGATCGTCGCCGAGCGCCGTCGGTCGCGGCTCGAGGTGGACGTGACCGCGCGCGCGGAGGCGGTGATCGTCCGCGCCCGACGCGACGGCGGCGAGCTCTTCGAGCGCGTCCACCATGCCGCGCGGCGCACCGACACGGACCTGCTCGCCGAGGCCATCGAGAGCGGTGGGCGGAGCCCCCTGGCGGCCGCCGCCATCCTCCTCGCCGGCGAGATCGCGGGCGGGGTCGACCAGCCCCGCCGGCCGTGACCGACGGCGCGGACCCGGGGCCGCTCGGGCCGAGGTCTCATGGACCGGGCGACCGGGGGACGTTCGGGCCCGGCGACCCGGGCGAGCCGGAGGTCCTCGTCCTCGCCGATCCCGATGCGACGGGCGCGGCAGCGGCCGGGCTGATCGTGGATGCCCTGCGAACGGCGGTGGACCGGCGGGGTCGAGCCGACGTCGCGACGACCGGCGGCTCGACGCCTGGCGCGATCTACCGCGCGCTCGTCGCCGACCCGCTCCGCGAGCGCGTCCCGTGGGCGGTCCTCCACCTCTGGTTCGGGGACGACCGCTACGTCCCCCGCCACCACACGGACTCGAACCTCATCCCGGTGGACGCGATCCTCCTCGGGCAGGATGGCGGGCCCGGATCGCCCCTCCCCCACGCGAACGTTCACCCGTGGCCGGTCGCGGAGACCGCGCGCGCCGGGGGCGACGCCTCGGACTGCGCCGAGGCCTATGCGGCCGAGATGCGCGGGACGATCCCGGCCGATGCAGCCGGACGACCCGTCTTCGACGTGGTCCTCGTGGGGATCGGCCCGGACGGCCACCTCCTCTCGGTGTTCCCCGGAAGTCGGGCCTTCGACGCTCCAGGCTGGACGATCGCCGTCCCGGCGCCGACGCACATCGCGCCGCACGTCGAGCGCCTGACGTGCACGCCACCCCTCCTCGACGCGACACCGGTCCTCATCTCCGTGGCGTTCGGGGGATCGAAGGCGGCGGTGATCGCGCGGATCCTCGACGGCCCTCGCGACGAACGCGTCCTGCCGGCCCAGCGCGCCAGGCGCGCCGGCGCCACCTGGGTCCTCGATGCGGCAGCGGCCGCCCACCTCGACCCGGTCCGCTGGCCGGTCGTGGCGCGGGCCGCTGCGCGGCCGGGCCCCGGCTGACTCCACGCCCATCCGGCGGGACGCGTAGAGTCGCGGCGTGGACCCCACGCGCGCCCCCCGCCACGCCCGAGGCCGCGCGCGCGCGGCCGTCGTCGCCGGCCTGGTTCTCGGCGCGGCGCTCCTCCCGGCGGGGACCGCGACGGCCGCGACGACACCCGGGCCGGG
>JAKAJU010000176.1 GCA_021813655.1 Chloroflexota bacterium
GGGAAGCACCGCTTCAACGGTCTCGACGTCGCCAACGCGCTGTCGATGGGGAGCAGGACGGCGTACGCGGCGGTCGTCAAGCCGGTCGAGGGGACGATCCTGACGGTCGTCCGCGAGGCCGCCACGGCGGCCGTCGAGGCGGCCGAGCGCGAGAACGACATCGACGTGGTGCTCCGAGCCGCGCTCGAGGCCGCGGACCGCGCGCTCGCCCGGACGCCGTCGCTCCTCCCGGTCCTGCGCGAGGCGGGGGTGGTGGATGCGGGTGGGGCCGGCTTCTACCGCGTCCTCCAGGGCGTGTATCGACACGCGACCGGCGATGAGCAGGGTGCGGCCCCATCGCGGGCGATCGGGTCGCGCCCATCCGCGGTCGTGGCCCATGCCGACGAGGGCTTCGGCTACGAGACGATGTTCCTCCTCGAGGCTTCACCCGGTCGCTCGCTGGACCTCGACGGGATCCGGCGCCACCTCGAGTCGATGGGGGAGTCCGTCCTCGTCGCGGGCGACGCGCGGGCCGTGAAGGTCCACGTCCACAGCGAGCGGCCGGACGTCGTCGTCGCGTACGGGCTCGACCTCGGCACGCTGAGCCGGATCAGCATCGAGAACCTCGACCGCCAGGCCGTCGACGTCCGCGCCGGCCGGGGCGGGGCTGCCGCCGTCGCGCCGCTCGAGCCGGGTGGCGTCGGCGCGCCACACGGGGCCGGCTGGGCCGAGTTGGCCGTGGCCGGCGCGATCGGAGAGGGAGCGTCGGTCGCCACGCCCGATGGCGAGTCTCGCCCCCACGCTGACGCCGCGCAGGTCGCGCTGGTCGGTCCGACCGCGGGTGGCCCTCGATCCGCGGCCCCTGAGTCTGCGCCGGTCGTGTCACACGCCCCGCGCGTCCCCCTCGCGGTCGTCGCCGTCGCGAGCGGCGACGGCCTCGCCGCGATCTTCGAGTCGTTCGGGGTCTCCGCCGTCGTCCGCGGAGGTCAGGCGGAGAACCCGAGCACCGGCGAGCTGCTGAAGGCGATCTCCGCGCTTGCGGCCGACGAGGTGCTCGTCCTCCCGAACAACCCGAACGTCGTGATGGCGGCACGCCAGGCCGCGCAGCTGACGGACCGACCGGTGCACGTCGTCCCGACGCGGAACGCCGCGGAGGGCGTGGCCGCGCTCCTCGCCCTGGACCCGAGCCTCGGCGGCGGCGAGAACGTCGAGCCGATGACCGAGGCCAGTCGCGCGGTGCAGACGCTCCAGGTCACCGACGCCGTGCGCGACGCGAAAGTGGACGGGAGGAAGGTGAAGCGGGGCCACACCCTCGTCCTCGACCCCGACGACGGTCTCGTCGCGTCCGACCCCGATCGCGAGCGATCGATCCTCGCGGGGATCGACGCGCTTCGGCCTGGCTTCGAGCTGCTCACCCTCTACTACGGCGATGGCGTGGATCTCGCCGGGGCCGAGGCCGTCGCACGCCGGATCGCGGAGCACGCACCGGGGATCGAGGTCGAGGTCGTCCGTGGCGGACAGGCGCACTACGCGTTCCTCCTCGCGGCCGAGTAGCCGGCCCGCCGTGGCCGCCGGCAGACTCGGGAAGCCCGTCTCCCCGCCGGGCGACGCCGCCGACCCGCTCGCGACCGAGATCGCCCGCGCTGAGATCCCCTCGGCCGGCTGGCTCGCCCGACCGGCGCGCCGCCTCGGGATCCGGACGGTCCGCGACCTGCTGTACCACCTGCCGCGCCGGTACGCGGACCTCACGCAGCTCTACGACCTCGGCCAGCTCGGGTGGCTCCAGCCCGGGACGGCCGTGAGCGTGAGGGCGACGGTGACCGACCTGCGCGTCGAGCCGACGTTCCGCCGGAGGATCGAGCGGACGACCGCGCACCTCTCGGACCCGACCGGCAACGCCGTCGCCGTCTGGTTCGGCCGTCGGTTCATCCAGAACAGGCTCAAGCAGGGCGACGCCGTCGTCCTGAGCGGGAAGCTCGCGTTCCGGGGTGCGTCGTTCGTCATCGACAACCCCGAGTTCCAGCTCGACACAGGCGCGGAGCTGATCCACGCGGGACGGATCGTCCCCGTCTACCGGACGACGACGGGACTGACGCCCACCCGCCTGCGGACGGCCATCCATGACGCCCTGGGCGCGTACGCGGAGAGTCAGCCGGAGTACCTCCCGTCGGAGGTTCGCCAGGCGGCAGGGGTCGTCGGGATCGAGACTGCGCTGTGGCAGGTCCACTTCCCGGACGCGAAGGACGGCCAGGAGCCGGCGCTGCATCGACTCGCTTTCGACGAGCTTCTCGCGCTCCAGATCGGGATGGTGGCGCGCAGGCGGGCGCGCGCACGCGAATCGGCCGCGCGCGTGGCCGTCGACGACGCGACCGACCGGCGCATCCGCGCGGCGGTCGTCGCCGCGCTCAGGCGGATGCTCGGGCGGGACGTGGACCTGACGCCCGATCAGGCCGCGGCGATGGACACGATCCGCGACGGGCTCGCGGCGCCCGAGCCGATGGTGCGCCTGCTGCAGGGCGACGTTGGCTCGGGCAAGACCGCGGTCGCCGCGTATGCGCTCGCGGCCGTTGCCCTCGCCGGCGGACAGGCCGCGCTCCTCGCGCCGACCGACCTGCTCGCACGGCAGCACGAGGGGACGATCCGCGAGCTCCTCCTCGACCTCGCGATCCCCGTGCGGCTCCTCGTCGGGTCGCTGCGCACCGCCGAGGCGCGCGCCGCGCGTGCGGCGCTTGCCGACGGGAGCTCACCCGTGGTCGTCGGGACCCACGCGCTCATCTCCGAGGGCGTGGACTTCGCCCGCCTCCGTCTCGCCGTGGTGGACGAGCAGCACCGCTTCGGTGTCGCCCAGCGAGCGGCGCTCGAATCGAAG
Organism: Chloroflexota bacterium; assembly: GCA_021813655.1. Classification (GTDB taxonomy): domain Bacteria; phylum Chloroflexota; class Limnocylindria; order Limnocylindrales; family CSP1-4; genus CAIYQJ01. Next base: position 2,849 of record JAKAJU010000176.1, read on the forward strand.
GCGACCGAGGGTGCGCCGCACCTTCTCCTGATGACGGCGACGCCGATCCCCCGGACCCTCGGCCAGGTCTTCTACGCCGACCTCGACGTCTCCGATCTCCACACGCCGCCCGCGGGACGGATCCCCGTCAAGACGGGGATCAAGCGCCCGGACGACCTCGACTCGACGTGGGAGTGGGTCCGCGGCCAGGCTGCCCGCGGCCACCGGACGTTCGTCGTGGTTCCGCACATCGACGAGGCCGACGAGGGGCCGGACGCGACGGTCGCGGCGACCGTAGAGGCGGCGCGTCTCGGCGACCTCCTCGCGCCGCTGCGGGTCGGGCTCGTCCACGGCCGGATGCGGCCCGCGGACCGCGATGCGGAGATGGGACGGTTCCGCGACGGGGATGTCGACGTCCTCGTGGGGACCACGGTCGTCGAGGTCGGCGTGGACGTGCCCGAGGCCACGATGATGATCGTCGAGGGCGCCGACCGGTTCGGCCTGGCGCAGCTCCACCAGCTCCGCGGCCGCGTGGGCCGGGGATCCGCGGAGTCGTTCTGCGTGCTCGTCTCGGACGCTGCGCCGGAGACGACGGCGTGGGCCAGGCTCGAGGCGGTCCGGACGACGCGCGACGGCTTCGCGCTCGCCGAGGAGGACTTCACGCTCCGGCGGGAGGGCGACGTGCTCGGCCTCGAGCAGAGCGGCCTCCCGCGCCTGCGGATCGCGTCGCTCCAGGACGCGGGGCATCGGCGGCTCGCGGTCGTCGCACGCGAGCAGGCCGACCGTCTCGTGGGTCCCGACGGGAACCTGCGCGCGGATGCGGCGCCGCTCCTCGCGCACGAGCTTCGGGCGGGATGGCTCGCGCGCATCGCCGCGGCCGAGACGGATGAGACGACAGGGTCGGCGTAGGCGGTGGCGGAGGCGGGGCGGGTCATCGCGGGGAGTGCGGGAGGGATCCGGCTGCTCGCTCCCGGGGCCGGCACGCGTCCGCTCGCCGACCGCGTGAAGCAGGCGGTCTTCGCGACCCTGGAGCCGGATCTCCCGGGTGCCGCCGTCCTCGATCTCTTCGCCGGGAGCGGGGCGGCGGCCATCGAGTCCCTCTCGCGGGGTGCCGCACGGGCCGTGCTCGTCGAGCATGACGCCGGCGCCGTCCGCGTCATCCGCGAGAACCTTCGCCGGGCGAGCGTGGTGGACCGGGCCGTCGTCGTCCGTCGCGACGTCCTCCGCTACCTCGCCATGGGTCCGGACGAAACCCCGGGGGCCGAGTGGCCGTTCGACCTCGTGATCGTGGATCCGCCTTATGCCGAGCGCGCGATCCGCGAAGCGGTGCTCGCGCGACTGGGGTCCCCCGACCCCGGCCTGCCCGCGATCGTCCGGCCAGGCGGGCGCGTCGTGGCGACCTGCTTCTGGAAGGAGCCGCCGCCGGTCGAGGCAGGGCTGCTAGCATCGGAGCGCACCCGCCGCTTCGGCGAGACCGCCGTCGTCTTCTACCGTCACGGGGACTCCTGATGCGCATCGCCGTCTACCCCGGCTCGTTCGACCCGATCACCAACGGGCACGTCGACGTCCTCCGGCGGGCGGGCGCGGTCTTCGACCGCGTGATCGTCGCGGTCCTCGTGAACCCGCGGAAGGCGACGGTGGACTCGGCCGACGATCGCGTCGAGACGATCCGTGCGTCGATCGCGGAAGCGCTGGCAGAGGACCTCGACCGCATCGAGGTGATGGCGTTCGACGGCCTGACGGTGGACCTCTGCCGCCGTATCGGTGCGCGCTGGCTCGTGCGGGGGCTCCGCGCGGTCGCCGACTTCGAGGCCGAGCTCCAGATGGCCCACACGAACCGCAAGATGGCGCCCGACGTGGACACCGTCTTCTTCATGACCGCGCTCGAGCACGCCTACCTCTCATCGAGCCTGGTGCGCGAGATCGCGCGGTTCGGCGGGGACGTCGCGCCCCTCGTCCCGACTGCCGTGCTCCGCCGTCTCGCACAGACCGACGACCGAGCTGCGCCCGCTGCCGCCCCGCTCCCGTCCGAGGACTGACCCGCGGCGTTCTATACTCGCCTCACGAACGCCCCGGGAGGGCGCGAGAGGGCGCCGCGCCGCCAGCGGAAGGAGGGCCGCGCAATCGACATCATGTTCTTCGTCGAGCGGCTCGAGTCGATGGTCGCGAACGGCCGGAAGCTGCCGCTCACCACGAACGTCGTCGTCGACCAGACGGCCGCCCTCGACCTGATCGACGAGCTGCGACACGCGATCCCGGAGGAGGTCCAGTCGGCCCGCCGGATCAGCGCCGAGGGCGAGCGGATCATCGAGCGCGCGCAGCGCGAGGCCGAGGAGATCATCGCGCGGGCGCAGGAGCAGGCGGCGTTCCTCATCGAGGAACGGGAGCTCACGCGGGCTGCCCAGGAGGAGAGCGCACGCATCCTCGAGCAGGCCGACCTCGACGCCGAGGAGGTCCGACGGGGCGCGGACGAGTACGCGGCCTCGATCCTCATCGCGCTCGAGGGCGAGGTCGTGCGGACGCTCCAGGGGATCAAGCGCGGCATCGCGCTGCTGGACGAGCGGCGCGCACAGCTGCGCGAGCCGGCGCCGCCGTCGTACGTGGTGGCCGATCCCGGGCTCGCGGAGGCGGAGCCGCCGTCCGCCTTCGGCCCCGCGCCCGCCTACCCGCCGACGTCCGCCTATGGGCTCGATCCGGAGCCGGGGGCCGAGGCGGCCGACCAGGGCGGCGTCTCCGGCTGGCCGCAGCCGGATCCCGAGGCCGCGCCCCGCTCCCGCCGGCGGTGACACGCCGCGGCCGCGAGTCCGCGCTCGACGTCAACGTCGCCGGGCTCCTCGCGGAAGGCCCCGCCTCCCATCGCGACATCCTGGTCCACGACCTGCTCCTGCCGCTGGACGACGAGCTCGAGCTCGCGCGCCCCGTGGACGGCACCGTCCGCCTCGCGCGCACGAACCGTGGCCTTCTCGTCACCGGTCACCTCCGGGCCGCGCTGCGCGAGACCTGTTCGCGATGCCTCCGCGAGATCGACGTCCCGATCGAGATCGAGATCGACGAGGAGGCGCTCCCGAGCATCGACCTCACGTCCGGTCTGCCCGTCGACACGTCCCAGGATCCGGAGGCGGTCCGGCTCACGGACCACCACGAGCTCGACCTCGAACCGCTCATCCGGGAGGCGATCTCGCTCGCCGAGCCGATCGCGTCGCTGTGCCGACCCGATTGCCCCGGCCTGTGCGCGGTCTGCGGAGAGGATCTCGCGATCGGCGACCACGCGCACGAGGACAGCCCGGTCGACCCGCGACTCGAGGCGCTGCGCGCGCTCCGGGTCGACGACGACGGCGGGAACGGCTAGACTTCCCGTCCGGCCCCCGGTCCCAGTGGCCCGGTACGCCACGCCTTCTCCTGCGCCACCCCGCCCGGCCGCGCACCGGGCCGAAAGGAGCCTCCAGACCGATGGGCCTCCCGAAGCGGAAGGTCTCCCACGCCCGCCAGGGCGATCGCCGCGCGCACGCGGCGATCTCGACCCCGCATCTCGTCGAATGCTCCCACTGCCACCAGCCCCGGCTCACGCACCACGCGTGTCCCAACTGCGGCTGGTACCGCGGACGCCAGGTCCTGCGCATCAAGACGACGGCGCCGGAGGGTGGCACGGAGCGCTGAGCGCTCCAGAGCGCACGGAGGTAGGTCGTGGACCTCGCCACGGTCCGGGTGGATGACGCCTCGCGTCCCGTCCGGGTCGCCGTGGACGCGATGGGCGGCGACCACGCCCCCCTCGAGGTCGTCGTCGGTGCGCTCACGTTCGCCCGCCAGAGCCCCGCGGACGAGATCATCCTCGTCGGCGACGAGGACGTGATCCGCGGGATCGCGGATGGGCCCCTGCCGTCGAACGTCGCGATCGAGCGGTCCGGCTCGGTCATCGGGATGGACGAGGCGCCCGCCGTCGCGCTCCGGACGAAGAAGGACGCGTCGATCGTCGTCGCGATGGACCTCGTGAAGAAGGGCCGCGCGGACGCCGTCCTCACGGCCGGGCACACCGGCGCCGGGATGGCGGCAGCGGTCCTGCGCCTCGGACGGCTGCCCGGCGTGGACCGACCGGCGCTCGCCGTGCAGCTCATCACGTCGAAGGGCCCGATGGTCTTCCTCGACATCGGCGCGAACCCGGACTCGACGGCGGAGAACCTCTTCCAATACGCGCACATGGGCGCGCTCTTCGCGGAACAGGTGGCCGGTGTGCCGTCGCCCACGGTCGCGCTGCTCTCCCTCGGCGAGGAGAAGGGAAAGGGCGACGCCCGGGTGCAGCGTGCGACGGAGCTCCTCGACGCCTCCACGCTGCGCTTCATCGGCAACGTCGAGGGCAGGGATCTGGTCCATCACCCGGCCGATGTCGTCGTCTGCGACGCGATGCTCGGCAACGTGACGATGAAGTTCTTCGAGGGCCTCTCGACGTTCATCTTCGACCTCTTCCGGGAGGAGTTCCGGAAGCCGCCGCGCGGGCCCCTCGCATACGCGCTCATGCGGCCCGGGATCGAGCGCATCCGCGCGACCTTCGACTACGAGAAGCTCGGCGGCTCACCCCTGCTCGGCGTCCGCGGCACGGTGCTCATCACCCATGGTCGATCGAAGCGTCGGATGATCGCCTACGGCGTCGCCGTGGCGGCGGCCGCCGCACGTGCGCGGATCCCGGAGCGCATCGCGGCTGCGTTCGCGCAGGGCGGGGCCGGCCGCCTGCCCGACGCGCGCGTGGGGAGCGCGGAGGCTGCTGCTTCGATCGCGTCCGCGCTCGGGGCCGCAGCCGACAGCCAGCCAGCCGGCTCGGTGGAGGATCCGTCGTGACCGGCGGGACCGTCTCGGTCGCCCATTCGGTCGTCGCGCGGATGGTCCGGCGCGCGGCCGTCGCCGCCCCGGGGGTCGTCCGCGTCGGGCGCGGCGGGCCGGCCATCCTCGCACGCCTGGCCCCGCCGGCGGTCGGGGTCCGGGTGCGGACGGACGGCCTCCACGTCCGTGTCACCGTCGTCGCCCGGCCCGGGCACGACCTGCGCGTCGTGGCGCGGGACGTGCGCGATGCCGTCGCAGCCACGGTCGAGCGGCTGCTGGGGCTCGAGCTCGCCGAGGTGACGGTCGTCATCGACGGCGTCGGCGAGTGAAGCCCGCCGGTCGCGGGTCCCGTCGCGCCGGCGATCCCGCGCTCGTCGCCTCGCATCGCGCAGCCCGGCGTCTTGCGCTCGCCGCCGTCTTCGAGGCGGACTTCGGGCAGCGGACGGCCACGACCATCCTCGAGCGTCACCTGGCCGAGATGGAGGGGGATCCCGTGGCCGCCGCGTACGCGCGCGAGCTCGTCCGCGCGACCGTCGCCGACCGGGACCGGATCGATGCCCGGATCGACGCAGTGGCGCCGCGCTGGCCGGTCGTTCAGATGGCTCCGATCGACCGCGCGGTGGTCCGTCTGGCGGTTAGCGAGGTGCTACACTCGCCCGCGACGCCGGCTCGGGTGGCCATCGCAGAGTGGGTCGAACTGGCGCGGACGTACAGCGGCGACCCGGCCCGGAGGCTGGTGAACGGTATCCTCGGGACCATCGCGAGGGAGCAGGCCGCGGGGACGTCATAGGACGATGGGACGTCGCAGGAGCCGTGAGGCGGCCCGGCACGACCGACCGAGGGAGGACTCTGTGGCTACCACCTACGAGCGGCTGAAGAAGATCGTCGTCGAGCAGCTCGGCGTCGACGAGGATGCGGTCACCCCCGAGGCTTCCTTCGTGGACGACCTCAATGCCGACTCGCTCGACCTCGTGGAGCTCATCATGAGCCTCGAGGAGGAGTTCGGGACGGAGATCTCGGATGAGGACGCCGAGAAGATCCGGACCGTCCAGGACGCCGTCGACTACATCGACGAGCACGCCTCCTGACGGGAGGGCCCCCATCCAGCCGACGGAGCAGGCCGAGCGCCTCGCGACGCGGCTCGGCCTTCCGCCCGGGGACCGGGCCCTCCTCGCGGAGGCCCTCGTCCATAGCAGCTACTTCCACGAACACCCGGACGAGGCGAGCGGCCACAACGAGCGGCTCGAGCTGCTCGGGGACGCGGTGGTCAACCTCGCCATCACCGAGGCTCTCTACGCGCGCCATCCGACGGACGACGAGGGCATCCTCTCCGCGCGCCGTGCTGCCGTCGTGAGCACCGCGGGCCTGGCGCGGCTCGCCGGCCGGATCGACCTGGGCTCGTACCTCCTCCTAGGCGAGGGCGAGGCGCAGATCAGCGGCAGGCGTCGTCCGGCGCTCCTGGCTGCCGCGTTCGAGGCCGTCGTGGGCGCTGTCTTCCTCGGGCACGGCTACGACACGGCCCGCGCGTGGCTCCGGGAGCTCGCGGCACCCGAGATCGCCGCCGACCTGCCCGAGACCAGCCTGAAGAGCCCGAAGAGCCGTCTCCAGGAGACGGTCCAGCGTGCCTACGGCGTTCGGCCTGAGTACCGGCTCGTCGAGGCCACCGGCCCCGACCACCGTCGCACCTTCCGGATCGCCGTCAACCTCGACGATCGCACCCTCGGGACGGGCCAGGGCGAGTCGCGGCGGCTCGCCGAGACCGCCGCCGCGGCCGAGGCACTCGAGACGCTCGCGCGGGAGGCCGCGACCCAGGAGGCCGCGACCCAGGAGGCCGCGACCCAGGGATCCGCGCAGGCCACCGTCACCCCGGTGCCGAACGAGGTGTCGCCCGACGAGCCGCGACCGTGACGCGGGCTGCCCGCCTGGCGGCTCTCCGGCTCCAGGGCTTCAAGTCGTTCGCCGAGCGGACGGTCGTCGAGCTCGGCCCCGGGATCAACGCGGTCGTTGGGCCCAACGGATCGGGGAAGAGCAACCTGGCCGACGCCCTGCGCTGGGCCCTCGGAGAGCAGGGCAGGGCGCTGCGCTCGCGCAAGTCCGAGGACGTCATCTTCGCCGGCTCCGACCGCCGCTCGGCCGTCGGGATGGCCGACGTGACGCTCTCGCTCGACAACGCCGACGGCCTCCTGCCCGTCGACTACTCGACGGTGGAGGTCGGCCGCCGCCTCTACCGCTCCGGGGAGAACGAGTACCTCATCAACCGCCAGCGTGTCCGCCTCCGTGATCTCGAGGATCTCCTCGAAGGCGCGAACCTCGCGGAGAACGCGTTCCTCTTCATCGGACAGGGGATGGTCGACCAGGCTCTCGCCCTGCGACCGGAAGAGCGCCGCCCGCTCTTCGAGGAGGTCGCCGGCGTGCGGCGCCACGATCGTCGGCGCCGCCGGGCGATCGACCAGCTCGCGGAGGCCGAGTCGAACATCGCACGGGTTGCCGACGTCGTCGCGTAGCTGCGGCCGCAG
>JAKAJU010000200.1 GCA_021813655.1 Chloroflexota bacterium
CCCCCCGCCCCGTCCACCAGTCCGTCAGGAGGGCAGCACTGACGGCCGCGACCCTCGCGCCCACCGCCGCCGGCGTGCGACCCTGGCACGCGTTCGAGCGGCGGGCGATGGGGTCGCCCCTTCGCCTCCTCCTCGTCGGCATCGACGAGGAGGAGGCGGCCACCGCCTGGGCGGCGGCGAGCGCCGACGTCGAGGTCTCCGAGGCGACCATGTCGCGCTTCCGGCCGTCGTCGGAGCTCACGCTGCTCAACCGGTCCGTCGGCGAGCCGACTGCCGTCTCGCCGCGGCTGTACCGCGCCGTCGCGGCCGCCCGCCGGGCCTGGCGCCTCACCGACGGCGCGTTCGACCCCCGTGTCCTCGCCGATCTGGAGAGGCTCGGGTATCACGGGGCCGTGCTCCACGCGCCCGGCGAGGCCGGGCCGGACGCCTTCGAGGTCGACGCGCTGCCGGCCGCACCCGTACCGGCGCGACGGGCTGCCGCGGCGGAGCCGTGGGCCGACCTCGATCCACGCGGGAGGACGGTCCGCCTCCTGGCGCCGATCGACCTCGGCGGTATCGGCAAGGGTCTCGCCCTCCGGTGGGCCTGGCATGCCGCCGTCCGGTCGGCGCCGCGCATCGACGGGCTGCTCGTCTACGCGGGCGGCGACATGGCCATGGGCGGGCTGCCGGCGGCCGGCGACCGCTGGACCGTCCACGTCGACGACCCGCTCCAGCCTGGCACGCCCGTCGCGACTCTCGCGCTCGGCGGCGGCGCGGTCTCCACGACCGGCACGACGCTGAACCGATGGGCCGCGCCGGATGGGACCGTCGTGCACCACCTCATCGACCCGGTCACGGGCGCGCCGGCGGACCGTGGTCTCCTCACCGTCACCGTCGCGGGTCCCGACCCTGCCTGGACCGAGGTCTGGGCCAAGGCTCTCTACCTCGCGGGCGCTGCGGACGCCGAGCGCGAGGCGCGGCGCCGCGGCCTCGCGGCCTGGTGGGTGGAGTCGGACGGGACGTTCCGGATGACGCCGCTGGCGCGTCTCCTCACCGTCGAGACCACGCGGGGCTGAGGGACCGGACCGGGGTAGCCGCGCGGCACCGGACCGGGGGTCGCCGTCGCGGCGCCCGACGTAGACTGCGCCGGTGACTTCTCCCGACTCCCGGGATCGGCGATGACGCGCGCCCGGCGCACCGGCCAGGACTGGCGTCTCGTCGTCGCCATCTACGCGGCGACCTCGGTCGTCGAGGCCTACGGCGTGAGCCAGGTCTACGCGTTCATGCCGCTGTACCTCGGTCACCTCGGTCTCCCGGCCGACCAGATCCCGCGCTGGGTGGGGGTCCTCGGTTCGTTCGTCTTCCTTCTCGGGCTTCCGCTCGTCCCCCTCTGGGGCGTCTGGGCGGACAAGTACAGCCGGAAGGCCGTGATCATCCGGAGCGCGGTCGTCGAGGTCGTCGTCTTCGCCGGCGTCGCGCTCGCCCGCGAGCCCTGGCAGTTCGCCGTGCCGATGGTCCTCATCGGCTTCCAGCTCGGCAACACCGGCGTGATGCTCGCCGCCATCCGTGACGTCACGCCGCTGCCGCGGCTCGGGGTCGCGATCGCGTTCTTCGCGGCGGCGAGCGGCGTGGGCTTCGCGCTCGGCCCCATCGTCGGCGGGCTCCTCGTGGACGTCCTCGGGCTGCCGCTCGAGGCCGTCTACTGGTCGGCGGCGCTCCTCACGTTCGCGATCGTCCTGCTGCTCGCGTTCGGCTCCCACGAGATCCGGCCCGAGCGGGTCCCGAGCGGACCCGTGCTGCGGCTCGCCTTCGGTGCGGTGCGCAGCGTCTTCACCGACTCGGCGACGGTCCGCATCTTCGCCCTGTTCTTCCTCGCCTTCCTCGCGAGCCAGATGGCGCGGCCGTACGTCCCGCTCCTCGTCACGGGCCTCGCGGGCACGGGCCCGGGCGCCGCCGGGGCGATCGGCCTCGTGACCGGCATCGCGGCCCTCGTGGGCGCGCTGCTCTCGCCGGTCGCCGGCGGGATCGGCGACCGGGTCGGCTTCCGCCCCGTGCTCGCCGCCGCGCTGGCGATCACCGCCGTCGCCACCCTGCTCATGCCGCTCGCGCCTGCGGTACCGTCGCTCGCCGTGGGATACGCGGTCATCGCCGGCTGCCAGGCGGCCACGAGCGCCATGATCTTCGGCCTGCTCGCGCTCGAGGTCCCGTCGGAGCGGCGGAGCACGACCCTGAACCTCGTGTACCTCCCGCTCTACGCCGCCGGCATCATCGGGCCGGCGATGGGCGCGGTGGTCTCGGGCATGGGCGTCGGAATCGTGTTCGCGGTCGCCTCGGTCGTGCTCGCGGCCGCGGCCGTCGCGGCCGCACTCTCCGCGCGCCGCGTCGCCCCCGAGCCGGCGACGGATGCCGCCGCGGCCGAGGCGGACGAGGTGATCCTCGAGATGGAGGCCGAGATCCCCGCCGAGCTCCGCTGACCGGGGCGATCAGCGCGGCCGCGCGGCGCTGGCGGGTCTTCTCCCTGGCCGCGCGATCACACCGGCGGACCGTCCCGGATGATCGCGAGATGCGCATCGACCGGGCCGCCCCTCGGCGTGACCGCGTGGAGCCACCACGTCGCGCCGGCATCGGCGAGCTCGCGGCAGATCGAGACCTGTGCCGGACGCCGCGACCACGTCATGTCGCCCGACGAGAGGATGTCGTACGGACCGGGCGGCAGCCCCGCATCGGCCCGGAGCGAGAGGATGCGCGTCCGCATCGCCGCGATGTCCGCCGGCTCGGCGGACCGGTCGGACCCATCCTCGGCGTACGCGACCGGGTGGACACCGTCCCACCGAGCGGCCCGGACGAGCGGGCGGTCGAACCCCACGGTGGCGGCGACCCAGACCGGGATGCGGGGCGACTGCACGGGCGTCGGGAGGAACGCGACGTCATCCACGGTGTAGAAGCGACCGCGACGCGTGACGGGCTCGCCGCTCCAGAGCGCCGCGACGACCTCGAGGCTCTCGTCGAGCATCGCCGCGCGGGTCCCGCGGTCCGCGGGCTCCCCGAACGTCGTGAACTCGTCCTCCGCCGGCTCGCCCAGGCCGACGCCGAATACGAGCCGGCCGCCGGACAGGTGGTCGAGCGTGACCGTCTGCCGAGCGACGACCTGCGGGCGCCGACGTGGGAGCGGCGTGACCATCGGCCCGAGCCGGACCCGCTCGGTCGCGAGCGCGACGGCGGCGAGGATCGTCCACCGGTCGCCGACCGGGAGCCGCCACGCCTTCACGAAGGTGAGGTGGTCCCAGACGAAGACCCCGTCCCAGCCCGCGTCCTCCGCCTCGCGGGCGACCGACGCGACGAGGCGCGCGTCCGCGTACTCGGCGAAGTTGCCGATCGACAGCCCGTACCGCACGGTCGTCACTCCCCGATCCGGACGCGCGACCATCATGCGCCGGACGGCCCCGGGCGCGCGGTCGCCGCCCTCGCGAGGCGCCATTCGCCTCTTGAGGCGGACGCGCCGGGCTGTAGAGTCGCGGTATGGCTCGCGATGCGGGAGGGCCGACTCCGGGCTCGTCGACGGGTGTGCCTGCGGCCGGGTCCGCCCCGGACGCCGCAGGGGTCGTCTGGTGGGCGCGGGCCGCCACGCTGGTCTTCGCGCTGGTGACGCTGGTCGAGGCGATCGGTGTCGTCGGAGGCGCTGTTCCCCGACCGGCCGTTCCCGTTGCACTCGGCGTCGTCGCCGCGGCCTTCGCGCTCTCCTGGTATCTCGCCGTCGCCGGACGGACATGGCCCGCGGTCTGGATCAGCCTCGCCGCGTTCGCCGTCTTCGCGATCGTCGGGTCCACCCTCTTCGCACTCCTGTTCGTCACCATCGTCGCCCTCCCGGCCGCGACGACGGTCATCGCCGTCCCGTACCTCGAGGGTCGCAGGCTGGGTGCGATGATCGTCATCGTCTGGGCGATCTCGATCGCCGGCGCTGCGGTCGGGCTCGCCCTCTTCCCGCCAGCGGGCTCGGACCAGATCGGGGCGGTCGCCGCCGTGCTCTCGCTCGTCGTCATCGCCGCGGTCGCGTCGTGGCAGCTCGTCCGGGTGAGCACCGAGTTCCGGCGCGAGCGGGACGCGGCCCGGACATCGGAAGCGCAGTACCGCGCCCTCTTCGACGGGTCGCCGGTGGGCGCCTTCGTGTTCGACCCCGACTCGATGCGCCTCCTCGCGGTCAACCTCGCGGCCGAGCGGATGTACGGGGTCGATCGCTCCGTCCTCCTGGGGATGACGCTGCGCGACCTGGTCGACCCCACGCTCCTCCCGCGGTTCGACGCCCTCCGCGCCAGTCTGTGCACCGACGAGCTCGTCGCCCTCCCGCCGGATTGGCGCCATCGGCGTCCCGACGGCAGGTCTCTCGACGTCCAGGAAGCCTCTCTCGCGGTCCCGTTCGCGGGTCGTCGCGCCCGGCTGTCGGTCGTCGTCGACGTGACAGAGCAGCGTCGCCTCGCGAGGGCCGCCGAGGAAGCCGCCGCACGGCTCGCCGAGGCGCAGGCGGTCGGCCACGTGGGCAGCTGGGAGGTGGAGGCCGGGCCGATCGGGCTCGTCGACGGAACCCTCCGGTGGTCGGCGGAGGGCCTGCGGATCGTCGGCCTGCCGCCGGACACGGGCGTCGTCGCCGCGACGCGCTTCTGGGACATCGTCCACCCGGACGATCTCCCGATGGTCAAGGCAGCGAACCGCGAGGTTGAAGAGCACGGCGAGGCCTACGAGATCGAGCATCGGATCGTCCGGCCGGACGGCGAAGTCCGCCGCGTGCACGAGCGGGGGACGATCCTCCGCGACGTCCGGGGCGCCGCGGTCCGCCACGTCGGCACGATCGAGGACGTCACCGAGCGCCGCGAGCTCGAGCGCCGCCTCGCGGCGGCTGAGAGGCTCGAGACCGTCGGTCGCCTCGCCAGCGGCGTCGCACACGACTTCAACAACCTCCTGATGGTGATCTCCGGGAACGCGGAGATCGCCCTGTCGACTCTCGGGCCCGACGATCCCGCGCGCGAGCCTGTCGAGGCCATCGCCGGAGCCGCCCAGCGCTCCGCGGTCATCACGCAGGACCTCCTCGCGTTCGGTCGTCGTCGGCGGTCCGACCCGCGCCCTGCGCGCCTGGACGGGGCCGTCGATGCCGTGATCGCGTCGATCCGCGACATCGTGGGGCCCGCGATCGAGGTCGTCGTGACCCATGCCCCCGACCCCGCGGTCGTCCGCCTCGACCAGGCGGATCTCGCGCGGATCCTCCTGAACCTCGCGACGAACGCCCACGACGCGATGACCGACGGCGGGACGCTCACGATCGCCACCCGCACCCGCGTCCTGCCTGACGGCGTCCGGCGCGGCGTCCTGACGGTGACCGACACCGGGAGCGGGATGGTGCCCGGGGTGATGGAGCACGCGTTCGAGCCGTTCTACTCCACCAAGACCGTCGGTGGAACGCCGGCGTCGCGTCCGCGGAGTGGCTCGGGGCTCGGCCTCGCGATCGTCGCCGGGCTCGTGGACGACGCCGGCGGGACCATCGAGGTCGAATCGGCCGTCGGCAGGGGGACGATGTTCCGCATCGAGCTCCCCGTCTCGGCCGAGGCCGTGGAGCCGGAGCAGCCCCACGCTCCAGTGGCGCGGCCGCATCGCCGTGCCTCGATCCTCGTCGTGGAGGACGACGTCGACGTCGCGACGCTCGTGCGGACGGCTCTCGTCGAGGCCGGCCACTCGGTGACGACGGCCGCGAGCGGCGACGAGGCATGGTCGCGCTATCTCTCGCAGCGCGGGTCGGGGGGCAGCGTGGCCGGAACGGGGGACGGTTGCGCCGCGTTCGACGTCGTCGTCTCCGACGTCGTCATGCCGGGGATGAGCGGATCCGAGCTCGCGCGCCGCCTTGCCGCGCGACGGCCGCGCATCCCTGTGATCCTCATGTCCGGGTACGCCGACGACATCGATGCGCTCATGGAGCCGGCCGAGCCGGCCGCATTCCTCGACAAGCCGTTCACGATCGAGCAGCTGCTTCAGGCCGTCGAGGACGCACTGCCGAGCTGAGGCGGGCGATCCCCGGTGGCCGGCCGCGACGCGGAGCGGTCCCCGGCGTGGCGCGAGCCGACGCGTCAGCGCACGAAGGCCACGTCGGTGACGAGGATCGCGCCCCGGGTTGTCCGATCGAACGCCAGCTCGACGCTCGCGATCCGACTCAGGTCCACGCCGTGGAACCGCGCGAGCGGCACGCGCACGGTCCCGAGCACCGTCACCGTCGGGTATGCCCGGACGGCGGGTTCGGCGCTCGAGATCGCGACGGAGGACCGGTGACCTGCGGCGTCGGTGAGCACGACGCTGAACGGCCGCGCGCCCCCTGCGCTGTTCACGGCCGGGTCGGCGTCGGGCGGCGTGACGGCCACGGACAGGGTGACGGCGGCGAAGGCGCGCACGTCCGTCGGGCGAGGCGCGGGCGGGAGGACGAGGCGCGCCCCGGCACTGCTCCAGGAGACCCGCAGCTCGTCGGCGACCTGCGCCTGCTGGAACCACGTCGGCGGACAGGCGGCGTCCGAGGCGTCCGCGCCCCCGGCCGCCGGGAAGGGTGCCGAGCCCACCGCGCCCGGCCGGCAGAGCGCCATGTAGTCGAGCCTGACGGCCGTGATCCGGCCGCCCCGTGCCGTCTGCGCGAGCTCGTACGGGGAGCTGTCCATCGGCGCCACGTCGAGCCGGTCGGCGGTGGGCTCCTGCGCGCGCGTCGTGACCGGGGTGCCGGCGATCCGATGCGGTGGCGCGGCGCCGATCCCCAGCGCGGCGAGTGCGCCCGGCGCGCCGCGAATCGTCCCGCCGAGGAAGTCCGAGACGATCTCCGCGCCGACCGCCTCCTGACGAGACCGCGTGAGCCGCGCCGTCCCCGTCGCACCCGGGTCGCAGTACCCGGTCGCGTCGAGAGGGGACGTCCCGGCGGTGGACGGGCCGGGATCCGCGGCGGAGGGGTCCGGCTCGGCCGCGGCACCGATCGGGGGGCCCCATTCGTCGGGCCAGACGGTGTTGAAGAAGTCGTGGTTCGCGCCGTGGATCGCGACCTGGAGCAGCGGCGCGGCCCGCGGCGCACCGCGCGCCTCGTCGTAGAAGTGAGCACCCTGCAGGTCCGAGACGTCGCCGTCGCAGGTGGGCAGCAGGACGGCGAACGGGATCCGTCCGGGGACGATCCGATCCGAGAAGTCCGTCGGGGCGATCGCGACGATCGATCGCACGCGGTACGGGTGCGCTCCCGCGAGGAGGGCCGTCCAGACGACTCCCTCGCCACCGCGCGAGTGGCCGACGAGACCCACGTTCCCGCCATCCACGCGCCCGGCGAGCCCGACGCCGAAGTCCACGTCCGGCCCGACGGCGCCGCTCCCGGCCCGGACGAGCGCACGGAGATGGGCGTCCACGATCCTCGCCCGCAGGTCCATCCACGTCGCCTCGTCGGCCTCGGCACCGTCGGGGAACGGGCGCTCCGTGTGGTCGAACGGCGCGACCGGGCGCCCGTCGACGCTCACGACGACGAAGCCCTCCCGTGCGAGCCGCCCGGCGAGGTACCGGTACCCGGTGTACGACGCGACGGGCTCCCAGCCCGGGAGGCACGGGAAGTTCGACGAGATGGTCCCGTCCGGTCCGTCGGCGCACGACTGGTGCGCGCCGTGGAGGATGACCACGACGGGAAGGCGCCCGGTCGCGCCGGCGGCGATCGAGATCTCGCCGACGAGCCGTGTCGGCAGGCGGTGCGGGCGCCCGTCCGTGCCGAGGACCGAGAGCTGGGCCCGGCCGAGATCGTAGTCGCGCGTGATCACCGCCGCGGGCGCGGTCGGCGCCCCAGCCGTCGTCGGGAGCGCCGGAGGCGCCGCGCTGGCCGTCACCGGGAGAGTCGCACCGGGAAGCAGGGTCGCCGCGACGGCCGTCGCGAGGGCGAGGGTCGCGACGGCGCGGAGAGGGATGTGCGGCGCCGGGCGCATCACGGGGCGGACCCTGGCCGGGCGACGAACGTGCCGCCGAGCGTCGTGAGCACGAAGCCGCCGTCCTCCAGCGCGGTCACGCGCGTCGCGGCACGGGCCCACGGCCGCCCGGGATCGGTCGCCTGAAGGCCAGACGCCGCGGCTCGCCACGTCCGGCCGCCGTCGATCGACGCGAGGACCGCCTGCCCGGTCGCGAGGATCGCGGTGTGCGTGACCGCGTCGTACGCGACCGAGGCCGTCGAGCGCGTCGACGCCACCTTCCGCCACGAACGCCCCGCGTCGGGGGATCGGAAGAGCCCGTGGCTGTCGGTCGCGGCGAGCAGGCCGCGCCCGTCGGAGCCGGCGATTGCGATCGACACGATCGTCCGCCCGTCGAGCCCGGCGGGGCGCCATTCGTCGAGTCCGCGGCCCAGCCGCCATACGCCCCGCGTCTCGAGTCCGGCGAGGATCGACCCGTCCGGGAGGACGGCGAGCGACCGCACCGCAGCATCCGGGAGGCCCGTCCCGAGGGGTGCCCACGACGGGGCTCCCTCGGAGCGCTCGTACGCGCCCGCGTCGGTGGCCGCGAGAACCCGGTCGCCGAGGGATGCGGACGCGAGGACGGTCCACGCGGGCGCCCGCGGCAGGCCCCGTGACCAGTCGTCCCACGTCTCGCCGCCGTCGGCCGAGACGAGGATGCCGGCGGCATATGTGGCTGCGTAGACGGCCGTCGGTGCCAGGCCCGGCGGGCTCGGCGTCGCAGCGGACGGCTCGGCGCCGGGGCCGGGTGAGGGCTCGGTTCCGCCGTGCGCGCCGACGACGAGATCGGTGGCGATCGTGTCGGCTCGGACCATCCGCCACCCGCTCGCGGCCCGTTCCTGGATCCCGACGTCCGTGCCGACGAGCCGCGTCCCACTGCCGCCCACGATGGCTGCGTAGGCAGGGAGCCCGACCGGATCCGGTCCCTGGAGCTCGATCCATGACTGCCCGCCGTCGTGTGTCGCGTGGAAGGTGAGGCCGTGGATCCGCCACCCGCGCGCGCCGGCCGTGGGGTCGATCGCGAGGCGGTCGCTCACGGCCGCGCCAGCCGGCGCGAGGCCGCCGTCCCATGCTTCCCACGTGCGGCCGCCGTCGGGCGACCGGAAGACCCCCTGCGGCCCCGAGGCCCATGCGACCGGCGGGGCGTCGCCGCTCATCGCGATGGTGTCGATGCCGCCACCGTCGGGGCCGGGCAGAACGCCGACGCCGACGCGCGACCATGTCCTGCCGCCGTCGCCGCTGCGCGCGACGCCGCCGAAGCCGGCGGCGAGGACGACCTCGGGGTCGCCCGGTGCGACGAACGGGCGGCCGCACGGCAGCGCCTCCGAGGCGACGCACGACGCGGTCCACGAGGCGCCGCCGTTCGCGGTCCGCCAGACCCCGCCCGTCGTGGAGGCGAAGGCCAGGCCCGGCGCCCTTCCTGCGGCGAGGCCGCCGATGACGATCCCGCCGACCTCGGGGTCGGAGGCGATCCCGTCGGTCGCGGGCGCGAAGGTCGCGCCGCCGTCGGTGCTCCGAAGGATCCCGGCGTCCGCGTCCACGAGGAGGATCGCCGGGTCGCCGTCCTCCATGGGGACCGCGGCCGCGCCGAAGACGATCCGACCGGCGAGCGCATCGCCCGCGACAGCCGTCCACGACGCGCCGGCGTCCGACGTCACGAAGAGCGTCGTGGCGTCGTCGGTACCGGCCGCGGTGGCCGCGGCTGCCGCCGCGTTCGCCGCAGCGTCGGCGGCCCCTGTATGGGCCACTGCGACTCGGGCGGCCGCCGAGGGTTGGGATCCCATCGGGGCGACGGAATCGACGAGCCATGCACGCTGCGCGTCCGCGCCGTCGACCGCGAGCGAGGTGGACGACACGAAGGTCGTCCCGGCGCGATCCGGCAGGCCGGACGGTGCCACCCACGTGATGCCCCCGTCCGCGCTGCGCCGGACCCCGTCGGCGCTCTGCGAGATGAGCGCGACGGGCCCGGTTCCGATGGGGGTGACGCTGTCCATGACCGTGCGGGTGGGCCCGTCGCCCGTCCACGGCCCCGGCCCGGGTGTCGTCGCGGCCGTCGCGGTCCCCGCCGGGAGGAGCGCCGCGCCGAGAACCAG
>JAKAJU010000038.1 GCA_021813655.1 Chloroflexota bacterium
GACCCCCACGCCCACACCCACCCCCACGCCGACGCCGACCCCCACCCCGACCGCGTCAGGTGCGGTCACCGGGTACGGGACGCTCGACGACGACGCCCACACCACCTTCCGGATCGACGTCCGATCGGGTGAGCACGGGCTGACCGGCAGGTTCGAGGTGGGCTCGCGGACGGCACGGTTCGTCGCGCGCACGATCGCGACCCTCCAGACCCACAGCGGAACGGCGCGATGGACCGGGACGGGCTCGTGGAACGGGATGCCCGGCTACACGTTCACCGCGAGCGCGGTCGACGCGGGCCGTCGCAGGCACGGCGACAGGGCGGCCACGGACCGACGCTCCTCGGCCCGCGACCGTCTCGCGGTGACGGTCCGCGATCCGCTCGGTGCGGTCGTCTGGGGCGCCGACTGGCCGGTGCGCTCCGGCGACATCGCCATCACCGTCCGGGACAGCGGGGACGAGGTCGAGGAGACCCACGCAGGCCGCGACGGCGCGGCGGCGTCCCTCGGCGACGTCTTCGCCTTCGTCCCATACCCGGGTGGCGTGACCGTTCCGCAGGGCCGCGGGCCCGCCGCCGGGTCGCCGGCTGACGGGAGACCGGCCGCGCTGGTCCGGGGACGCCCGATCGCGTCCTGAGAGAGCCGGGCCGAGCGCCGGGGCGCCGCATCGTCGGTGCCGGCGCTCCGTCCGGTAGACGACCCGCGTGGACCGCCGGTGCGAGCCTGCCCGGCGGTCCTCGCGTGTCCGGGGCCGCGCGGGGATCGGCCGCGCTCATGCCTCGGGGACGAGCGTCACCACGACCGGCTCGACCTCGATGGTCGGGACGGGTACCGAGCCCACGGCGACGGCCGGCTCCTCGCCGGCGGGCCGGCGCCGACCGTCCACGATCCGCCACCGTGCGCCGGTCCCGCGGGCGACGAGCGTGAACGGTCCCGGCACGTACGCGTCGCGGTCCACGGCCGGCACCGGGCCCTCGTTGCGGGCGGAGAGGCCGGCCCATGGATCCCGGACGACGAGCGGCGCCGCGTGGCGCTCGAAGACGGACCATACGGCGCCGCTGCCGGGCGGCATCGGGCCAGGGAGCGCCGCGCGCGCCTCGACGACCGGCCGGAGGAGCCACTTCCTGGCGCGCACCCCGGCGAGGGTGAGGGCCGCACCGGACCGTGGCTTCCCCACGAGCAGCCGCTCCTCTTCGGCCCACGCATCCAGGCGCAGCCGCGTCACCGCGCATGTCAGCGCCTCGCTCGCGGCGAGCGCGTCGGGATCCTCGGGCGCCGGCGCACCCGGGTCGCGCGCCGCGAGCACGCGCCCGAGGCCTCCCACCGCCGCGACCCGCTCGGCCGCGACCATCCGCCCGAGGTCGATGTCGATCGCGAGGCGACCCGGATCCACGTCGAGGAACCCGTGGACGTCCACGAGCGGATCCACGAGCAGTCCGGGGCCGCGGCGGAGGTCCTCCACGTCCCGGGACCCGATCTCCGCGAGCGTGGCTCCGGCGGCGCGAACGGCGACCTGGACGACGTTCGCACGGCTCATCGAGCGGGCGTGGCCGATGCCCGCGCCCGCGCACGCGACCGCCACGACCGGCCCGGCTCCGAGCGCACGTGCGGCGCGGACGGGAATGACCGTGCGAAACCCGCCGTCGACGTACGTCTCGCCGGCCATGCGTCGCGGCGGGAACGCGGGCGAGAACGCCGCCGACGCGAGCACAGCGTCCACGATCGCGACCGGGCCGCCGGCCGCCGGCGTCGTCGCGTCGGCCTCGTACAGCGCCCCCGTCTCGTCCGTCCACCGGAGAGCGCCGCTCTCGAGCGCGACGGCCGACAGCCTGATCCGCGCGTACGACGAGCGGATCCGCTCGGGCTCCTGCAGCGCGCGGATGCGCCTCTCCACGGGCGCGAGGCTGTACGCCGCGTCGCCATCGTCGCGGAAGTCCGAGGCCATCCGCCGGAGCGGTCCCACCGCCCGCGCCAGCTCGAGGAGGAGCTCGGGCCGGAGCCGGCCGGCCGCGACCTCCCCAGCCGCCCGACGCATCCCCGGCGTCACCTCGGCGAGCCACGGCCGCCGCTCGAACATGTCCGACTCGTCCCGCAGCGACGTCCAGATCGCGAGCATGCGGTCGACCACCTCGGGGAACTCGTCCGGGGTGCGGGCGTGGGCGAGGACCAGCACGTTGATCGAGCCGACGGAGGTCCCGGTGACGACGTCCGGGCGCAGGCCGAAGTCACCGACGAGCGTCGCGATCGAGCCCGCCTGGAACGCGCCCTTCGAGCCACCCCCGCCGAGAGCCAGCCCGACGAGGGCCGGATGCCGCCGTGTCACACGGCCATCATCGCGCACCCGCCGTCGCCTCGGAGGCCGGCCGGGAGACCTGGCACCCCGCCGCGCTCGTGCGTCTGCCGGCCGCCTCCGCGGGTAGGATGGGCGGCACCGTGACTCAGCCGTTCCGCCTCGTCCCAGAGCTCAGACGCCGCCCCTGGGGAGGAACGCGTCTCGGGCCTGCCTCCGCCCCCGGCACGGACCCGGTCGGGGAGGCCTGGGTCGCGTGGGACGGATGCGTCGTCGCCGATGGCCCCGACGTCGGCCGCACCCTCGCGCAGGTGGTCGCCGACGACCCGCTCGGGATCCTCGGCCCGGACGGGGCGGCTGCGGCGGGCGGCCTGTTCCCGATCCTCGTGAAGATCCTGGACACCGGCGCGTGGCTCTCGCTGCAGGTCCACCCGGACGACGCGACGGCCATCGCCCTCGAGGGTCCCGGTGCCGTGGGGAAGACCGAGAGCTGGTACGTCCTCGACGCGGCCGCCGACGCGGAGCTCATCCTCGGCGTGGAGCCGGGCGTCACCGCGGAGCAGGTCACCGCCGCCGTCCGCGACGGCACGCTCCACCGGATCGCCCGCCGCGTCGGGGTGCGGGCCGGGGATGCTGTCCTCGTGCGGGCCGGGACGCTCCATTCGATCGGGCCCGGGGTCCTCCTCTACGAGCTCCAGCAGGCGAGCGACCTCACGTACCGCGTGAGCGACTGGGGGCGCCCGGCAACCGCCACCCGGCGCCTGCACCCCGATGAGTCGCTCGCGAGCCTCCGCCCGACCGCGACGGCGCTGCCGCGCTGGACGCACCTCGACGGGGACGACCGCCTGACCGCGATCGCCTGCGAGAAGTTCGTGGGTGACCTCGTCGCCGTCGAGACGCGATCGGAGGAGCTCGACACGCTGGGTCGGTCGTTCCACGTCGTCACGGTCGTGGCGGGGAGCCTCGTCGTCGACGCCGCCGGCCTGTCGGCGGCGCTCGGCCTCTTCGAGTCGGCCGTCGTGCCCGCGTCGGTGGGCCCGTACGCCGTCCGTCCGGCCGGCTCGGCCGCCCGTGCGGTCGTCGCCCGCGTCCCGTAGGGCCCGTCCCGACTGATACGCTGCGCCGCATGAAAGGCCTCGTCCTCGCCGGGGGGACGGCGACGCGCCTCTTCCCGCTGACGATCGTCACGAACAAGCACCTGCTGCCGATCTACGACCGGCCGATGATCTACTGGCCGCTCTCGACGCTCGCGGGAATGGGGATCCGCGAGGTGATGGTCATCCTCGGCGGCAAGAGCGTCGGCGACGTCGTGGAGCTGCTCGCGGACGGGGCCCACTTCGGCATGGACCTCACCTACCGCTACCAGCGCGGCGCGCTCGGGATCGCGCACGCCATCGGGCTCGCGCGCGGCTTCGTCGGCGACGACACCTTCTGCGTGGTCCTCGGCGACAACATCCTGCGCGGCCCTGCCCTGGCGCCGGTCGCGCGGGAGTTCGAGACCGGCCCATGGGGTGCCGGCACCCTCCTCTGCCGGGTGCCGGATCCGGGCAGGTTCGGCGTCGCCGAGATCGGAGCGGACGGCAGGCTCGTCGGATTCGAGGAGAAGCCCGAGCACCCCAAGAGCGACCTCATCCCCATCGGCGTGTACTTCCTCCGGCCGGACGCGTTCGACGTCATCGATCGGCTCGCGCCGTCCGAGCGCGGCGAGCTCGAGATCACGGACGTCCTCAACCACTACGTGCCCGGCGGCCGGCTCCTCTGGCACCGCTACGAGGGCGACTGGACCGACGCCGGGACCGTGGAGTCGCTCCTCCACGCGTCGCGGCTCGCGGCGGAGGCCGACCGAGCGGGTGAGCTCGCCCCGCCGCCACAGCGCCCGGAGAACGGGCGGCCGGGGGACCCGCGGCCGGGGGACCCGCCGCCGGACGGCGCGCGGCCCGAGGATGCGCGGCCGGTCGGGAACCCGCCACGCGACGGCGAGCGGTGAGCGATTCCTCCGCGTCGGGACGCGTCCCCGCCGGAGCGCGTCTCCTCGTCTGCGGTGGAGCCGGGTTCATCGGCAGCTGCTACGTCCGCGACGTCCTCGCCCGTCGCGACGGCACGCGCATCACCGTCCTCGACAAGCTCACGTATGCCGGCAACCGGGCGAACCTCGCGCCCGTCGAGGCCGATCCCGAGCAGGCCGCGCGTCTCGCGTTCGTGCACGGCGACATCGCCGACCCGGACGTCGTCGACATGCTCGTCGCGGAGGCGGACGCGGTCGTGGACTTCGCCGCCGAGTCGCACGTGGATCGCTCGATCCTCGACGCGTCGGCCTTCCTCGTCACGGGCGTCATCGGCGTCCGCGTCCTCCTCGAGGCGGTCCGCCGGCAGACCGAGATCGCGCGGGCGGGCGAGCGCCGTGCGCCGGACGGCACGCCGATGGGTGCACCGCGCTTCCTCCAGGTTTCCACCGACGAGGTGTACGGCTCGGTGGAGGAAGGGACGAGCCGCGAGGGCGACGTGCTCGCGCCGCGCTCGCCGTACGCGGCTGCGAAGGCAGCCGGCGACCTCCTCGTGGGCGCGTACCGCGCGACGCACGATCTCGACGTCCTCGTCACGCGAGGCGCGAACACGTATGGCCCGTATCAGCATCCCGAGAAGCTCATCGCGCTCGTCACGACGAACGCGATCGACGATGCTGAGATCCCGCTGTACGGGGACGGCCTCCAGCGACGGGACTGGCTGCACGTCGCCGACCATGCGGCGGCGATCGACTTCGTCCTCCGCCATGGTGAGCCGGGCGGCGTGTACAACGTCCCGGGCGGCAACGAGCGGGCCAATCGCGACGTCGTCGCGGCGGTCCTCGCGCGCCTCGGCAAGCCGTGGGCGCTCGTCCGCGGCGTCCCGGACCGGCCGGGCCACGACCGCCGCTACGCGATGGACGGCGGACGGCTCGCCGACCTCGGGTGGCGGCCCACGGTCGACCCGAGCGCAGGCCTCGACGCGACGGTGGACTGGTATCGCGCGAACCAAGGGTGGTGGCGCGCGGTCCGCGACGCCTCGTGGGCCGACTACTACGCCCGCCAGTACGCCGACCGGCTGGCGGCATCGCGACCGGCGGAGGGGCCCGGGTGAGGGTCGCCGTCTCCGGCGCGGGCGGTCGCCTCGGCCGCGCGCTCGTGGAGGCGCTCGAGGACGCACCGTTCGCCGGACCGTTCGGGCCGATCCGGTGGCGCAGGCCCGACTACGACCTCGACGACCCCGGGGCGGCGGGGCGCGTGGTGGCTCGGGACCGGCCGGACGTCGTCGTCCACGCCGCGGCGTGGTCCGACGTGGACGCGTGCGCGCTCGACCCGGACCGCGCGATGCGCCGCAACGCCGCGGCCGTCGGCGAGATGGCCGCGGCATGCGCTGGCGCGGGCGCCGACCTGGTCCTCGTGTCGACGAACGAGGTGTTCGACGGGGAGCGCGACGCGGCCGTCGGGTACGGTCCGGGCGATGCGACGGGCCCGCTGAACCCCTACGCGACGAGCAAGCTGGCGGGCGAGGAGGCCGCGCGGGCCGCCTGGGCGGCGGCCGGCGGGCTTGGAGCCGAGGCACGGGACGGCCCACTCGCGCCGGACGGCGACCCCGCATCGCTCCCGGCCGGCCGCGTCACGGGACCCCAGCTCGCGATCGCCCGGACCGCGTGGCTCTTCGGGGCACCCGGGGCGGACTTCCCGTCGCGGATCCTCGCCGCGGCCGGCCGGGCTCGCGCCGAGGGTACGGCGCTCTCGCTCGTCGCGGACGAGTACGGGACGCCCACGTACCTCGCGGACCTCGCAGACGCGATCGTGGAGATCATCGGCGCCGGTGCCTTCGCCGGGACGCATCACCTCGTGAACGCCGGGCCGGTCTCCCGGGCCGCGTGGGCACGCGAGGCGCTTGCGCTCGCCGGCGTCCGCGTCGAGACCCGCGACATCCCGCAGGGATCGTTCGCCCGGCCGTCGCGTCCTCCGCGGGCCGCCGTGCTGCGCACCACGCCGCTTCCCTCCGGCGAGCCGATGCGCGACCATGCTCTCGCCATGGCCGACTACGCACCACGCCTCCGCCGATGGCTCGCGTCCGGCGCCGGACCCTCGCGATGAGCGTCGTGGAGGGCGCACCCGGCGGACCCGGCCCGTCCGCCGACATCCCGGGGGTCGCATGGGGCCGTGCCACCCGCCACGCCGATGCGCGGGGCGGCCTCGCGGAGATCGGCCGCGCGTCGGCGATCGACCTCTCGCCCGCGCGCACCGGCCTGCCCGACGCGCGGATCGCGCAGGCGAATCTCTCGGTCTCGGTCGCCGGCGTCCTCCGCGGCCTGCATCTGCACCGTCGTCAGCTCGATCGCTGGTACGTGGCCGCCGGTCGCGCGTTCGTGGCGCTCGTGGACGTCCGCCCCCTCCTGGTCGAGCCGGCTGCGCTTCCGGGCGTCATGACGCGCGAGGTCGCGATGGACGACTGGGTCGAGATCCCGGCCGGCGTCGCGCACGGCTTCCTCGCTCTCGAGCCCCTCGCGCTCGTGTACCTCGTGACGAACGAGTACGACGGCACCGACGAGCTGGGGCTCGCGTGGGACGACCCGGACGTGGCGGTCCCTTGGCCGAGCGTCCTCGCGGCCCCCGATGGCCGGCCGATCCTCTCGGACCGGGACCGGGCCAGCCCCTCGCTGCGCGACCTCGTGGCCGCCCTGCGGGGTGCGGAAGGGAACCCCGGAGGCGGGCCGCGCGTATCAGGACCGAGATGATCGTCCCCGTCCGCTCGCACAGCTCCCACCGCTCCGCCCGCCACGCGGCGGCCCTCCTCCTGGTCGTCGTCGCGACGGTCGCGCTCGCGGCATGCGTTGCGGGCAACTCCACGGGGCCGGTCTCGTCGCCGACCCCCGTCCTCGCGCCACCGGCAGACGCCACTGCGATGCCATCGGCAGTCGTGCCCGCCCCCCTCGTGACCGCGGGCGGAACCTCGGCCGTTCCGTCGGCCACGAACCTGCCGTCCACGCCTCCCGCGGCAACCGCGTCGCCTCCGTCGACGCCGCGGCCCACCGCCGCGCCGGCGACCACGCATGCGCCGCCCCCACCGACGCTCGCGCCCACGCCGCGGCCCACGGCCGCCCCCGTCGCGGGCAGGATCGTCGGGCACGTCACGGCCGGACCCACGTGCCCGGTGGTCCACGTCCCGCCGGATCCGTCGTGCGCGGACAAGCCGGTGGCCGGCGCGACGATCGTCGTGACGAACGCGTCGGGTGCCGTCGTCGCCACCGCGACGACCGACGTGGACGGCGCCTACGCCGTGACGCTGCCGCCGGGTACGTACGTCCTCACTCCGCGGCCGCGCGAGGGGATCATGCGGGCGGCGCCGCCCGTCACGGTGACCGTCCGCGCCGGGGCGACGGAGACCGTGGACTTCGCGTACGACACCGGGATCCGATAGGGGAGGCGAGGGTAGGGCTCGCGACTCGCGTCAGATCGCGGGTCCGCCGATCGGCGTCGTCGAGTTGAGCATGATGATCGCCGCGATGATCCCGACGACGATCGCGACGACGAGCAGGCCGAGCCCCATCATCCGCGGGGAGATCCGGCCGGGATCGCGCACGGGCGGAGGCTCGCCGCGTGCCCGCGCGGCGGCGGCGTCCGCAGCCTCCTGCGGCACGAGCATCGACCCGCAGACGGGGCACAGGCGGGCGCGGTCGTCGTCGACGGGATGACCGTTGGGGCAGGCGCGGGGCATGGGATGAGTGTGCGGCTTCGCGCGTCGGCACGCATGACGGGGGCGCCGACGAGGCTCCGGGAGCGCTCGCACCGCCGTTCGGCGTGCTCCCGCTAGACTCCGTGCGTCCGCTCCGGAGGTGACCATCGTGAGAGGCTCGCTCGCAGCTTCGAGCAGCCGCCCGTGCCCGACCCATCCCGCCCGCCATCGTGCGTTCGGGATCCGCAGCGCGGGATGTGCCGGTCTCGCGATGGCCGCCCTGCTCGTTCCGGTGCTCCTGGCCCCGGCGGCCGTCCTCGCCCACGCAGCCGTCGAAGCGTCCGACCCGACCGCGGGTGCGACCCTGCCGGAGACCCCGGTCCTCGTCACCACCGACTTCACCGAGCGGCTCGACCCGGGCCTGAGCTCGCTCACGCTCGCCGCCCCGGACGGGACGATCGTCGCGACGGGCGGCGTCGCGGCCGGCGACCCCGAGGCGCGCCAGATGGCGCTCCGCCCGCCGGCGCTCGGGCCCGGCGTCTACACAGTCGGGTGGACCGCGGTCTCGGCGGACGACGGCGACGTCGCGAACGGCTCGTACACCTTCACGATCATCGTCCCGACCCCGCGTCCCTCCGCCTCCGCGGCGCCGGGTGCGACCGCGACGCCCGCCACCGCATCTCCGGCGACGCCCACGCCGAGCCCGTTCGCGCCGGCGAGCGCGAGCCAGGGCGCCGACGCCTTCCCGTCCTCGTCGGCCGCGCAGCCCACGACCTCACCGGCGGCATCGCCGGGATCCCAGGCCGGTGAGACCGGGATCGGGGCACAGCCCATCGCGCTCGCGATCGTCCTCGCGCTCGCCGTCGCAGTGGCGGCCGGGGCGGTGATCGCCAACCGTCGGCGCCGGACCCCGCGCGCATGAAGGCTCCCCGCCGACCCGCGGACGCCCACCTCCGCGCGAGCGCCGCGGCCGGGCTGATCGCGCCCCTCGCCATCCTCGCGTCGGCGGCCGCGGCGCTCGCGCACGGCGGATCGGGCGCGCCGCCGACGGACCCCCTCTCGATCGCCACCGCGTGGGTCTTCGACCCGCTTCCGATCCTCGGGATCGTCGTCTCGACCGCCCTCTACCTCGCGGCCGTCCGTCGGGTGGATCGCGACCACCCGGGCAATCCATGGCCGCGCCGGCGCACCGCGCTCTTCCTCGTCGGGATCGCGTCGGTCGCCCTCGCGCTGATCTCTCCGCTCGATGGCCTCGCGGACGACCTCTCGTCGGTCCACATGATCCAGCACTCCGTGCTCATCTTCGTGGGCGCCCCGTGCCTCGTGGCGAGCGGCGTCGCCACGCTGGCCCTCCGCGCGGTCGACCCGGCGGCGCGCGATCGATGGCTCCTGCCGTTCCTCCACAGCAGGTTCGTCACGGCGCTGACGTTCCCGCTCGTGGGGTGGTTCGCGATGATCGCGGTGATGTGGGGGACCCACTACAGCGCCCTCTACGACCTGGCGCTGCGCGACGAGGCCGTCCATGCGGCCGAGCACCTCGCGTACCTCGGGGCGGCGCTGCTGTTCTGGACCCCGATCTTCAGCCCGGACCCGCTCCGATGGCGCCTCTCGCACCCGGCGAAGATCCTCTACCTGCTGAGCCAGATGCCCACCATGAGCTGGCTCGCGGTGAGCATCCTCAACGCGGGGGTCGTGCTCTGGCCGAGCTACCTCGCCCGGACGCCCTACTTCGGCGTCTCGGCGCTCGCGGACCAGCAGCTGTCCGGGGCGCTCATGTGGGGTCTCGGCGATGGGGCGTTCATGGTCGCGATGCTCCTCGTCATCCGGGACTGGATGATGGCCGACGAGCAGGAGGCCACGCGGGTGGACGCCCGGCTCGCCCGGGAGCGCAGCGCGCGGGCGGCCATCGATGCGCGGGCGGACGCGCTCGCCGCGCGTCGCGCCGCCGAGGCGACC
>JAKAJU010000120.1 GCA_021813655.1 Chloroflexota bacterium
GGACTCGGATGGGAACCTCTCGGGCGAGGACGTCCGCGACGGCCTGACCGCCGTCATCAGCGTCAAGCTCCCAAACCCCGAGTTCGAGGGCCAGACGAAGGGCAAGCTCGGCAACGCATTCGTCACGCCACAGGTCGCCGCGGCCGTCGCGGACGGGATCTCGCAGTATCTCGACGAGAACCCATCCGATGCGCGCAGGATCGTGGAGCAGTGCCTGCGGTCGGCACGCGCGCGCGAGGCCGCGCGCAAGGCACGCGATCTCGTCATCCGGAAGGGGGCCCTTGAGGGTCTCGCCCTTCCGGGCAAGCTCGCCGACTGCCAGGAGCGGGACCCCGCGAAGAGCGAGGTCTACCTCGTCGAGGGCGACTCGGCCGGAGGCTCGGCCAAGGGCGGACGCGACCGACGCTTCCAGGCGATCCTCCCGCTGCGCGGGAAGATCCTCAACGTCGAGAAGGCCCGACTCGACAAGATCCTCTCGAGCGAGAACGTCCGGCCCCTCATCGTCGCGCTCGGCGCGGGGATCGGCGAGACATTCGACATCGCGAAGCTCCGGTACCACCGGATCATCATCATGACCGACGCGGACGTGGACGGAGCTCACATCCGGACGCTGCTCCTCACCTTCTTCTACCGCCACATGCCGCAGGTGATCGAGCAGGGCTTCCTCTACATCGCACAGCCGCCCCTCTTCCGGATCACGACCGGCAAGGTGACGCGCTACGCGCAATCCGAGGCCGAGCGGGACCGGATCGTCAAGGAGATGAGCGCGAAGAACGTCACCGTCCAGCGCTTCAAGGGCCTTGGCGAGATGAACGCCGATCAGCTCTGGGAGACGACGATGAACCCGGAGACGCGGACCCTCCTGCGGGCGGAGATCGACGACGCCGCGGAGGCGGACGGCATCTTCACGATGCTCATGGGCGAGAAGGTGGCGCCGCGCAAGGACTTCATCAAGTCCGAGGCACGCAAGGTTCGCAACCTTGACATCTGAGCCGCGCGTCACGACCGGCGAGGCCCCCGGCGCGACACCCGAGGGCTGGTTCGACCTCGCCGCGCACCGCTGCTTCGCGTGCGGCGAGCTGAACGAGCACGGGCTGCGGATGCCACTCCACATGGAGCCGGACCGCGCGTGGAGCGAGCTCGTCCTCGACCCGACCTTCCAGGGCTGGGAGGGGATCGCGCACGGCGGGATCCTCGCCACGCTGCTTGACGAGGCCGGCGCCTGGGCGATCGCGTCCCGAGAGGCGTTCGGGTTCACCGCCCGCCTGTCGATCGAATACCGCCGGCCGGTCCCGATCGGTGTGCCGATCCGTGTCCAGGGCCGCCTCGTCGAGGCCAGGCGGCGGGTCCTGCGGACGGAAGCGAGCATCGTCGACCCCGCCACAGCCGAGGAGTATGCGCGAGCCGACGGCGTATACATCCGTGCGCCCGAGGAACAGCAGCGCGAGCTGCGCGGCAGCTACCGGTTCACCGGCGCCACGGACGGTCCCGGCGGCGCACGCCGCTGGCGGGTGCGCCAGTCGCTCCCCGCCGTGGATCCCACCGGGACCGATACACCCGACTCCGTGGCCGCTCGATGACCGGTCAGCCCGCCCAGAGGCCGAGCGCCACCACGTCGGCGGCGCTCGCCTTCGTGGACGACCACCGAGCGCCCGCAGCGCGGATCGCCGCACGTCTGGTCGCGCTCGTCGACGATCCGGAGCGGTTCGCCGCCGCACTGGACGACGGCCTCGCTGCCCTCGCGGATCCCGTCTTCGCGGAGGGTCTCCTCCGGGTCGCGCCCGGCATCGAGGGCGCCGCCGGCGTCCGGGGCCCGCTCCTCGGCATCGTCGAATCGGGCGTCCGACGGGATCTCCGGGGGGTCGAGCCCGCTCGCGTCCTCGCGATCGCCGACCGCGTGGGGCGCAGTGGCGCGGCGGAGTCACGCTGGTTCGCCATCCACCTCATGGACGGGATCGTCCTGGCCGACCCGGAGCGCACGTGGCAGCTCATGCGCGGCGTGGCGCGTTCCGCCCGCGAGTGGATCACCGTCGACACGCTCGCCTCGCCGTACGCCCGCGGGGTGCTCGCCGAGCCGTACCGCTGGTCCGAGATCGAGCAGGTCGTCTTCTCGCCGTCGGCCTGGGAGCGCCGCCTGGCCGGGTCATCGATCGCCCGGATGCCGTACGTCGACCGGGCGCGCGGTCGTCGCCCGCAGGTGGCCGAGCGCGGGCTCGAGGTCATCGGATCGCTCATCGGCGATTCCTCGCCGGACGTCCAGAAGGCCCTCTCCTGGGCGCTGCGGACGCTCGCCCTGCTGGACTCCCCGACAGTCGCCCGGTTCTGTCTCGCGCAGGCCGAGCAGGCGGCCGCGCAGGACGACGGCCACCGCGCGTGGGTGCTCCGCGACGCGGCCCCGAAGCTCCCCGCCAGGGACGCGGAGGCGATCCGGACGCTGGTCGCGGGGATCCGCCGCCGGCCCGGCTCGTCGTCGACATCGACGGCCGCACTGACCGCCGCCCGTTTCGGGGAGCTGCCGCCCCCGGCCTCCCATCCCATGGCACCCTTCCCGTGACCGCCAGGCCCATCGACCACCGAGCGCGGGCGGGCACGCATCCGTTCCGAACGGGCCCGGCCCACACACCGACTGACCGGAGATCCTCCACGTGACCGACGACCAGGGCGACATCAGGTCGATCCGCATCGAGGACGAGATGAGGGTCTCGTATCTCGACTACGCGATGAGCGTCATCGTCGCCCGCGCGCTTCCGGACGTCCGCGACGGCCTCAAGCCCGTCCACCGCCGGATCCTCTACACGATGGGGGAGATGGGGCTCTCGTCGACCTCCTCGTATCGGAAGTGCGCGGCCATCGTCGGCGACGTCATGGGCAAGTACCACCCGCACGGCGACGTCGCGCTCTACGACGCTCTCGTCCGGCTCGCCCAGTCGTTCTCCATGCGCTACCCGCTCGTCGACGGCCAGGGCAACTTCGGCTCCGTGGACGGCGACGGCGCCGCGGCCATGCGCTACACGGAGGCGCGCCTGACGTCGATCGCCGCCGAGATGCTCGTCGACATCGACAAGGACACGGTCGACTACACCGACAACTACGACGGCAGCCACAAGGAGCCCACCGTCCTCCCGGCGCGGCTGCCGAACCTCCTCGTGAACGGCTCGTCGGGGATCGCCGTCGGGATGGCGACGAACATCCCGCCCCACCACCTCGGCGAGGTCGCCGACGCGACGATCGCGCTCATCGACGATCCGGACCTCACGAGCGACGACCTCTGCGAGTTCGTGAGGGGCCCGGACTTCCCGACGGGCGGCACGATCTTCCGCTTCGAGCAGCAGCGCAACGCCATCACGGGCCAGACGGAGCGCATCGACGCGATCCGCCAGATGTACGCGCACGGCAAGGGTCGCGTGGTCATGCGCGCCCAGGTCGCCTTCGAGGAGACCCGCAAGGAGCGCACGGCGATCATCGTCACCGAGCTCCCGTACCAGGTGAACAAGGCGGCGCTCATCGAGAAGATCGCCGATCTCGTCAAGGAGAAGCGGCTCGAGGGGATCGCCGACCTGCGGGACGAATCGGACCGCGACGGGATGCGCATCTACATCGAGGTCAAGCAGGACGCGAACCCGCACAAGGTCCTCAACAACCTCTTCAAGCACACGGCCATGCAGAGCGCGTTCAACCTGAACATGCTCGCGCTCGTCGACGGCCAGCCCCAGACGCTCCCCCTCAAGTCGGTGATCCAGCACCACGTCGACTGGCGCCGCGACGTGATCCGCCGGCGGACCGAGTTCGAGCTCGGCAAGGCCCGCGAGCGCGCGCACATCCTCGAAGGGCTGAAGATCGCGCTCGACAACCTCGACGCGGTCATCAGGACGATCCGCGAGTCGGCGGACGTGGAGACGGCGCGCCGCAACCTCATGGGCGGGTTCGGCCTCTCCGAGCTCCAGGCCCAGGCGATCCTCGACATGCGTCTCGCCCGCCTCGCGGCGCTCGAGCGCAAGAAGATCGAGGACGAGTACCTCGCCGTCATCCAGCTGATCGCGGAGCTCGAGGACATCCTCGCCAACCCGGGCCGCATCCTCGCGATCATCAAGGACGAGCTGACCGAGCTGAAGCGGAAGCACGCCGGCGAGCGGAGGACGCGGGTCGCCGACGACGAGTCGCGCGAGATGACCGACGAGGACCTCATCGCCGACGAGGACGTCGTGGTGACGATCAGCCGTCGCGGCTACATCAAGCGCCAGCCGGTCGCGACGTACCGCCGCCAGCACCGCGGCGGGAAGGGGATCATCGGTCACGTGACGCGCGAGGAGGACGCCGTCGACAACCTCCTCGTCGCGAACACGCACGACTGGGCGCTCTTCTTCACGAACCGCGGGCGCGTGTTCAGCAGCAAGGTCCACGCGATCCCCGATGCAAGCCGCCAGGCCAAGGGGATCCCGATCATCAACCTCCCCGGCGTCCAGGTCGAGACCGGCGAGGTCCCCAAGGCGACGATCGTCATCCCCGGGTTCGACGCGGGCTCGTACCTGATGCTCGCCACCCGGAACGGGATCGTGAAGAAGACGCCGCTCGAGCAGTTCGACCGCGTGCGGTCGTCCGGGATCATCGCGATCACGCTGAACGAGGGCGACGAGCTCGCGTGGGTCGCCGTGACGAGCGGCGAGGACGACGTCATCCTCGCGACCGCGCATGGCAAGCTCGCCCGCTTCCACGAGGGCGAGGTCCGCCCCATGGGTCGCGTGGCCGCCGGCGTCATCGGGATCCGGCTCGCCCGCGCGGGCGACCACGTCGTGTCGATGGCCGTCGCAGAGCCCACGGCCGACCTGCTGACGATCACCGAGACGGGCTACGGCAAGCGGGTCCGCATGTCGGAATTCCGGCTCAAGCATCGCGGCGGGCAGGGCGTGATGCTCATTCCGCTCGAGGGTCGCAAGACGGGTGCGGTCGCGGCGGTCCAGCAGGTGACCGAGACGGAGGAAGAGCTGCTCCTCATCAGCGAGAAGGGCCAGGTCGTCCGCACGGACGTCAGGACGATCAACCGGTACTCGTCCGGCGCGCGCGGGGTCATCGTCATGCGGCTCGCCGAGGGCGACCGCCTCGTGGGCATCGCGGCCTTCCGGGCGGGGTTGGCGGACCGCCGTGGCATCGGGGACAATGACGGCGGCGAGGAAGGGCCGGACGGCGAGGCCGGGCCGGACGCGTGAGCTCCTCGTTCGGGCGGGAGACTGCGGTGTACTCCGACGAGTTCGACGTCTACACCGGGAACGCCAATCCGGAGCTCGCGCGGAAGATCTGCCGCTACCTCGGGAACGAGCAGGGCCGGGCGGAGGTCTTCCAGTTCGCGAACGAGAACATCTTCGTGCGCGTCCTCGACAACGTCCGGGAGAAGGACGTCTTCCTCGTCCAGCCCACCTGCCGGCCGGTCAACCAGTCGATCATGGAGCTCCTGATCATGATCGACGCGTTCAAGCGCGCGTCGGCCGGCCGCATCACGGCGGTGATCCCGTACTACGCCTACGGCCGGTCCGACAAGAAGGACCAGCCGCGCGTCCCGATCAGCGCCCGCCTCATCGCCGACATGATCACCGTGGCCGGCGCCGACCGCGTCCTGACGATGGACCTCCACCAGGGCCAGATCCAGGGCTTCTTCAACATCCCCGTGGACGAGCTGACCGCCGTCCACCTGCTGTCGAACTACTTCATCCACAAGGGACTGCGGGACCTCGTCGTCGTGACCGACCTCGGGTTCGCGAAGCGAGCGCGGACCTTCGCCGAGCTCATCGACGCGCCCCTCGCGATCATCGAGAAGCGGCGGGTGGGCAATCTCGACCAGGCCGAGGTGCTCAACGTCATCGGCGACGTCACGGGACGTCGGGCGATCGTGGTCGACGACGAGATCGACACGGCCGGGACCCTCATGGAGGTCGTCCGGGCGCTCGAGCGCGAGGGCGTCTCGGAGATCTACGCCACGGCCACCCACGCGGTCCTCTCCGATCCGGCGATCGCGCGGATCGAGTCGTCGTCGCTGCGCGAGGTCGTCGTCACCGACTCGATCCCGATCCCGGCCTCGAAGCGCACGCCGCGGATCACGACGCTGTCGGTCGCCCCGCTCATCGGTGAGGCGATCCGGCGGATCCACCGGGGCGAATCGGTCGGCGCGCTCTTCCAGAGCGAGGTCGCGTTCACGCAGGAGATGCTCCTCTGGGAGGACGGCCTGGCGCAGGAGGGCGACGGGGCAGACCCCCCGCCCGCGGCCCGCGACGGTCTCGACGACGTGCCCGCGACGCTCGCCGAGCTGGGCTGACGGCGAGCGCGGCCCCGGCGCGGCTCGCTCCCGCTACGATGGGCGGGACACGACCCGAACAGGACACGAGGCACGGATGACCCTCCAGCTGCATCGCCCCGACGGCACGGGCGGGATCGAGACGGTCGCGCCGAAGGCCGACTGGAGCTCGGACCTGCGTTCCCCGCGGTGGAACGTGGCGAAGCTCGCCAATCCCGAGATGAACCCGACGTCCCGCACCCGCTCGGTGCTCTTCTGGGGCGCCCTCGCCGCCGTCACGTTCGCGATCCTTCTCGCGGGGTACGGGTCCGGCTTCTGGCACTGACACGATGCTTCGCGTCGGCTCGATCGTCCTTCGCGTGGACGACATCGAGCGGCAGGCCGCCTTCTGGGAGGCCGCGCTCGGCTATGTCCGCCGGGCGGGGGACGGGGACGACTTCGTGCTCCTCCGGCCGCCGGACGGGCGCGGGCCGAACGTCTCCCTCGACAGGGTCCGCTCGACGGTGCAGGTGCCGCCCCGCATCCATCTCGACCTCTACGCGGACGACCGGGCCGGAGAGGTCGAGCGCCTGATCGCCCTCGGTGCCACCGAGGTCCACTGGGACCGGCGTCCGCCGGACGCCGACTACGTCATCCTCGCTGACCCGGAGGGCAACCGCTTCTGCGTCGTGGACGCCGGATAGCGGCGTCGCCGGAGCGGCGCTCCGGTCCTCCAGGAAGGGGCCCCGGAGGTCCCCTCGCCTATACTGGCTCTCCCATGCTGAGCTTCCTCTCCCGCTTCGTCGACTCGAACGATCGCGAGCTTCGACGCATCCAGCCGTACGTCGACCGCGCGAACGCCCTCGAGGCCGAGATCGAAGCGCTGTCCGACGCGGAGATCCGGGCGCGGTTCGCCGAGATCCGCTCCGAGATCCGTGAGATCGCAGTCCCCTCCGAGCCATCCGAGGACGAGCTCCACCATTCCGACCTCGAGCGCCGGCGCGAGCTCGCGCGCGACCGGCGGAAGGCGGACACCGACCGGATCCAGTCCGCCCTCGACGACGCCGTCCCCGAGGTCTTCGCCGCGGCCCGCGAGGCGATGCGCCGAACGCTGGGGATGCGCCACTTCGACGTGCAGCTGCTCGGCGGCGTCGTGCTCCACCAGGGCCGCATCGCCGAGATGAAGACCGGCGAGGGCAAGACGCTCGTGGCGCCCCTCGCCGCGATCCTCAACAGCCTCGCCGGCCGCGGCGTCCACGTGGTCACCGTGAACGACTACCTCGCCCGGCGCGACCCGCAGTGGATGGGACCGATCTTCCATTTCCTCGGCGTGAGCGTGGGGATGATCACGCACGACGCGTCGTTCGTCTTCGACCCGACGTATCCGGCGACGGACGA
The DNA here is from genome assembly GCA_021813655.1 of Chloroflexota bacterium. Taxonomy (GTDB): domain Bacteria; phylum Chloroflexota; class Limnocylindria; order Limnocylindrales; family CSP1-4; genus CAIYQJ01. The sequence continues at coordinate 7,661 of JAKAJU010000120.1, forward strand.
GCGGCTCGTGAACCTGCGTCCCGTCACCCGCCGCGAGGCGTACGCGGCCGACGTCACGTACGGCACGAACAACGAGTTCGGCTTCGACTACCTCCGCGACAACATGGTCACGGAGCTCGACCAGCGCGTCCAGGGCGAGCGGTTCTTCGCGATCGTCGACGAAGTGGACAACATCCTCATCGACGAGGCCCGGACCCCGCTCATCATCAGCGGCCAGGCCGAGGAGTCGGCGGACAAGTACTACACGTTCGCCCGCATCGTCCCGCGCCTGGTCGGCCGGCCGGAGGGCGACGAGGAGGGCGGCGACTACTACGTCGACCTCAAGGAGAAGTCCGTCGCGCCCACCGAGGTCGGCATCGCGAAGATGGAGAAGTGGCTCGGCGTGGAGAACCTCTACGACGCCGACCCCACGCTCGCCCGCCACTTCGAGCAGGCGCTCCGCGCGCACGCGCTGTTCAAGCGCGACCGCGACTACATCGTCAAGGACGGCGAGATCATCATCGTCGACGAGTTCACGGGCCGCCAGATGCCGGGCCGTCGGTGGAGCGAGGGCCTCCACCAGGCGATCGAGGCGAAGGAGGGCCTGCGCGTCCAGCGCGAGAACGTGACTCTCGCGACGATCACGTTCCAGAACTACTTCCGGCTGTACGACAAGCTCGCCGGCATGACCGGCACGGCGATGACCGAGGCCGAGGAGTTCTTCAAGATCTACAAGCTCGAGGTCGTCGCGGTCCCCACGCACCGGCCGATGATCCGCGAGGACGACGCCGACCTCGTCTACCGCACGGAGCACGGGAAGTTCACGGCGCTCATCGACGAGATCGCCGAGATGCAGGAGGCAGGCCGGCCCGTCCTCGTGGGCACCGTCTCGGTCGAGAAGTCCGAGATCCTCAGCGAGATGCTCACCCACCGCGGGGTGAAGCACGAGGTCCTCAACGCGAAGTTCCACGAGAAGGAAGCGGGGATCGTCCAGCAGGCGGGCCGCTCCGGCGCGGTGACGATCGCGACGAACATGGCCGGCCGCGGCACGGACATCAAGCTCGGCGGCGACCCGCAGGGCCTCGCATCGGAGCTGCTGCACCGCCGCGGGCTCAACCCGCTCGAGGTCAGCAGGGAGGAGTACGCGGAGGCCCTCGCCGAGGCGCGGTCGATCTGCGACGAGGATCACGAGAAGGTGGTGGGCGTCGGCGGGCTCCACATCGTGGGCACCGAGCGCCACGAGTCGCGCCGGATCGACAACCAGCTGCGCGGCCGTGCCGGCCGCCAGGGCGACCCGGGCTCCACGCGCTTCTACCTCTCGCTCGAGGACGACCTGATGAAGCGCTTCGCGTCGGAGCGCGTCGCGGGCCTGATGGAGCGCCTCGGGCTCGAGGAGGACCAGGCGATCGAATCGCGCCTCGTCTCCAAGACGATCGAAGGCGCGCAGTCCCGGGTCGAGGGCTACAACTTCGACATCCGCAAGCGCGTGGTCGAGTTCGACGACGTCATCAACAAGCAGCGCGAGACGATCTACGCCGAGCGCGACAAGGTCCTCCGCAACGAGGACCTGACCGAGACGATCCGGTCCTTCATCGACGACGAGCTTGACCACCTCGTGAGCACCCACTGTGTCGGCGCGCCGGACGAGTGGGACATGGAGGCGCTCTCCAACGGGCTCCACGCGATGGGCCTGCACGAGGGTGGCACCTCGCCCGACGAGCTGTGGGACGTCGGTGGCCGCGAGGCGCTCCTCGGGCACCTGCGCGAGATCGCGGACGCCAAGCTCGCGGCGCGGGAGGCCGAGGTCGGCGAGACCGACTGGGCCCTCGTCGAGCGCCTTGTGCTGCTGCGCACCATCGACTCTCTCTGGATCGAGCATCTCACCGAGCTCGACGACATGCGCCGGGGCATCGGCCTTCGCGGCTACGCGCAGCAGGATCCCCTCAACGAGTTCAAGAAGGAGGGGTACCAGCTCTACGAGGAGCTGCGCGACCTCATCCGCCGCCAGGTCGCGACCACGATCTTCCGGGTCTCGGTCGTCCGCGAGGAACCGCGGCCGCTGCCGATGCCGACCGAGTTCTCCGGTGCCGGCGACCAGGCCCCCGATGAGGCGCACGCGACGGCGGCGAGCTTCGGCGGACAGACCGGGGGCGCAGCCGCGAGCGGGACGTTCACATCCGCGACGACCACCGGGGCCGGGGCGGCACCCGCGCCGGCCGCAGGCGCCGCGGGT
>JAKAJU010000128.1 GCA_021813655.1 Chloroflexota bacterium
TCATGGGGTGCGGCCACGGTCGGCGCGGCGGCCATGGCCGGCGCGGCGGCCATGGCCGTGCCGTCGCTGTCGGGGGTGGTGCGGTCACGCCGTCTGGTCATGTCGGCGCGGATTCTCGCACGCCCGACGCGGCGCGAACGGTGGAACCCACGAGCGCAGGCCGGCCCCGGCGCATCTCGGCCGCGCTCATGACCCGCCCTCCCGCGAGCTGGAGGCGCGTGAGTCGCAGGAGCCCCTCGGACGTGGCGAGCGCGAGGCCGTCGCCGTCCGCGACGATCGACCCGACCGCGACGCCGGGCCGCGCCGTGTCGCCGGGGGTCGCGGCGGCGCCATCGTGCACGATGAGCCGGCCCGCGGGGACCTCGACGAAGGAGCCGGGCCACGGGCGGAGCGCGCGGATCCGGCGCTCGAGGACGATGGCGGGCTGGGTCGGATCGAGGCGTCCGTCCTCCCGGCGCAGAGGCCGCGTCGACGTCGCGCCGTCGTCGGACTGGGGGACGGCATCGATCTCCTCCCGAAGCCAGGGTCCCAGGGTGGCAGCCAGGAGCGCGACCCCGTCCGTCGCGAGCGCAGCCTCGAGATCCGGGGTGGACTCGGTCCCGTCGAGGGGCCGCCGGGTCACCGCGACGATCGGCCCCGTGTCCACGCCCGCGTCCATCGCGATGACCGTCACGCCGGTCTCGCGGTCGCCGGCCGCGATCGCGGCGGGCACGGGCGTCGCGCCGCGGTGGCGCGGCAGGAGGGACGGGTGGACGTTGAGGAAGCCCCGGCGCGGGATGTCGAGGAGGGTCGCGGGGACGATCCGCCCGTAGTCCGCCACGACGGCCAGGTCCGGGTCCAGGTCGCGCAGCATGGCGACCGCCGCGGTGTCACGAAGCGTGGCGGGCTGGCGGAGGTCCAGGCCGGCGCCGCGCGCGCGTGCGGCGACGGGCGTGGCGGTCGGGATGCCATCGCGTCCGGACGGCCGGTCGGGCGTCGACACGACGGCGACGGGCCTCGTCGCCGGATCCGCGAGCAGGCGGTCGAGCAGCGTGGCCGCGAACGGACCGGACCCGAAGAAGACGATCCGGGCGGGCCGGGCTGTCGCCGGGCGCGCACCGTGCGCGGACGGGAGCGGGCCGTCCACCGCCTCAGCCGCGGTGCGCGAGGGCCTCGCGCTCCTCCTCGTCGACCCCCTCCTCCTCGAGCGAGCTCACCGGGATGAGCTCGGTCTCGAGATCGGTGAGGTAGTCGATGAAGAGCTTGCCGTCGAGGTGATCGATCTCGTGCTGGAGAGCGCGCCCGAGGAGTCCCGATCCGCTGACCTTGTACTTCTTCCCTCTCCGGTCCTGCGCCACGACCCAGACCTTCTCCTTCCGGGTCACGTACGCGAAGAAGCCGGGGATCGACAGGCATCCCTCGAGGTCACGGTCCTCGCCGTCGGCGCGGACGATCCGCGGGTTCACGAGCTCGAGGAGCCGACCGCTCACCTCGACCACGGCCACGTCCAGGGCCTCACCGAGCTGCGGCGCAGCGAGGCCGACGCCGGGCGCGTGGCGCATCGTGTCGGTCAGGTCGTCGATGAGCTCGTGGAGGTACTTGCCGAACGAGTCGACGGGCTGGCCCTCGAGGCGCAGCCGCGGGTCGCCAAGGGTGAGGATGGGGAGCACGCTCATGGCCGCGAGTATAGCCGAGGGGTCCCGGAGCCCCGGCGCATCCAGGCGTGGAGCCCGGACACGTCAGAGCATGGATTCCGGGTCCACGTCCACGGTCCATGGCGACGGCGGTGTCCCCTCGAGGAGCCTGACGGGATCGGGCCCGCGCAGCGCGACGTTCCACCGCCACCGGCCCGCCCGGCGCGCGACGTACGCGGGAGCCGGACCGATGACCGCTGTCGCCGACGCCCGTGCGATCGCGCGGTCGCGGAGCGCGGTCGCCATCTCGAGCGCCGCGCGCCTGCCCGCCTCCCGGTCGGGCAGCGCGATCGTCAGCTTCACGAGCCGCCCGAACGGCGGCGAGCCCACGAGCCGCCGGAGCGCGAGCTCATCGTCGTAGAAGGCGGCGACGTCACCCGTCGCGACCGCGCGCATCACCGGGTGCTCCGGGAGGTACGTCTGGACGATCGCCCGCCCCGGACGCGCGCCGCGGCCCGCCCGGCCGATCGCCTGGACGACGAGCTGGAGCGTCCGCTCGGCCGCCCGCTCATTGGGCAGGTTGAGGGCGACGTCCGCCGAGACCACGCCCACGAGCGTGACCTCGGGGACGTCGAGCCCCTTCGTCACGAGGCTCGTGCCCACGAGCACATCGAGGCGGCCCTCGCCGAACGCATCGATGACGCGCACCGCCTCGCCCTTCCGCTCGACGACGTCGCGGTCGAGCCGTCCGACGCGCAGCCCGGGGAAGCGCTCGGCCACCTCGCGCTCGATCCGCTCCGTCCCGCCGCCCAGGTACCGGACCCGCGCCGACCCACACCCGCGGCACCGCAGCGGCACCGGCGCCGACGCCCCGCAGTGGTGGCAGCGGAGCACCGCCGCCGCCTCGTGGTAGACGAGCGGGCGGTCGCAGTCGGGGCATGTCTCCACGCGCCCGCAGTCACGGCACAGGACCACCGACGCCGCCCCGCGGCGGTTCATCACGAGGATCGCGCGCTCGCCGGCGCCGACATCGAGGGCGGCGAGGGCCTCCGTCAGCCGCCGCGAGAGCAGCCCGCGGTTGCCCGCCGCGAGCTCCGCGCGGAGGTCGATGACCTCGACCGTCGGCGCCGCCCCGGACAGCCTCGCCGGCAGCGAGATCCGCGCGTACGTGCCGTCGGCCGCGCGACCGAACGTCTCCACCGCGGGCGTCGCGCTGCCGAGGACGACCGCCGCGCCGGCGAGCGCGCCGAGGCGGATCGCGACGTCGCGGGCCTGCAGCCGAGGTAGCCGATCGCTCTTGTACGCGGGGTCGTGCTCCTCGTCGACGATGACGACCCCGACGTCCGCCAGGGGCGCCGTCACGGCGATGCGCGTCCCCACGACGACATCGACGCCGCCCGCGCGGACCCGGCGCCACTCGTCCGCCCGTTCGCCCTCGCCGAGCGCCGAGTGGAGGACCGCGACCTCCGCGTCCAGGTCGGCGCGGAGGCGGTCGAGCAGCGGTGTGGCGAGCGCGACCTCCGGGACGAGGACGAGCGCGGGCCTGCCCGCGGCGAGCGACGCGGCGATCGCCTCCACGTAGACGGCGGTCCGTCCACCGCCCGTCACGCCGTCGATGAGCAGCGGCCGGGCGTCGCGCGCGTCGAGCGCCGCGCGGATCGCCGCCACGGCCGTCGCCTGCTCAGGCGAGAGCGAGGCGCCGGCCGGCCGTCCACCCCGACTGCCGGCGGCCCGTCCCTCGAGCGGACGGCGCGCTCGCTCGCGCACCTCCGCGACCGCGAGGCCGCGGCGCACGAGGGCAGCAGGGACGCCGGTCCCGTGGGTCGCGGCGATCCGCGCGGCGGGAGCTCCGTCGGGCTCGGCGCCGATCTCCGCAAGGGCGGCCTTCTGGCGTGCCCCGAGGGGCCGTGCGCGGGGGGACCGGGGCGCCGCGACGGTCGGCACCCCGTCGCACTCGGTCCCTCCCGACCGCTCCACGTCGGGCTGGGGACCGACGCCGGCCGCGGCGCGGCCGGCGTCGGTGAGGCGGAGCCATCGGTCGTACCGGGGCCCGGCCCCAGCCGCGCGGAGCTCCCAGGCGAGGTGGATGAGCCCCCGGTCCTCGAGCTCGTGGAGGCGACGCAGCCCGGCCGCCCTTCCCGCGTCGCCGACGAGGTCGACCGCCGGACGCGGTCCGGCCTCCAGGCGCGCGAGGATGTCGCGGACCCACGGATCGTCGACGCCGGTGCTCCCCTCTCCCTCCGGATCGCGTTCGGCGACCAGCTCCAGCCTCTCGAGGGTGCGGGGCGGCAGCATCGCCCTGATCGTCGCCGCGAGCGGCGCGAGATACGTCTCCGAGATCCACGTGGCGAGCGCGAGCGAGAGCGGCGGCAGGATCGGGCCGTCCGCGCGGACCCGCGAGACCAGCGGCTTCGTGGGGACGGCGGGATCCGCGTCGAGCCGCGCGACGACGATCGCGAGGGCGCGGCGCCGGCCGAACTCCACGAGCACCGCCTCCCCGGGGACGACGTCGTCGGTCTCCGCGGTCAGGTGGTAGGTGTACGGCCGGTCCCCGCCCGCGCCGGCGGCATCGACGGCGACCTGCACCCAGCCGACGGGCTCGGCTGCCCCCGATCCGCCCGGCCGATCGGTCCGGCCGTCCGGGGCGGGAGCGTGGGCGTCCGGCGCAGGCGCGGAGGCGTCAGGCGCGAAGGGGTCAGACGCGGAGTCGTCGGTCGGCGTGTGCGAGCCGTTCGTCGTCGATGATCCCCACGATGGTGGCGGCCGTCCGGTCGATCTCGCCGGTCCGGTTCTCGACGACGTGATCGTATGCGTCCCGGCGAGCCAGCTCGTCCATCGCGTTGCGCTGGCGGATCTCCAGCTCGTGCGCGGATTCGGTCCCGCGCGCGCGCAGGCGAGTGAAGAGCTCCTCCGTCGACGGCGGCATGAGGAACACGAGGAGGGCGTCGGGGACCTCGCCCTTCACGGCCGCCGCACCCTGCACGTCGATCTTGAGCACGACGTGGCGTCCTGCCGCGAGCGCGGCCCGGACGCTGTCGCGTGGCGTCCCGTACCAGTTGCCGTGGACCTCGGCGCACTCGAGGAACCCCGCGTCGTCCCGCATCCTGCCGAACGCCTCGGGAGTGAGGAAGCGGTAGTCGATCCCGTCGATCTCGCCGGGCCGGGGTGCGCGCGTGGTGCACGTGACGACGTAGTGGTACGCGGACGCGCCCGGCAGCCGGCGCATGGCCGCGATGATCGTATCCTTCCCCACCCCCGACGGGCCGCTGATGATCACCAGGAGAGCACCGGGCGCGCCGAGGACGGGCGGAGTCACCGGACGATCCTGTCGGAGGTCGGAAGGCCGCTGAGGGCGGCCGCCCGCACGCGGAGCCCCGAGAGCACCTCCTCGAGCTCCGCGGGGAGCGGCGCCTGGGCGCGGATGAGGTGGCCGTCGCCCGGCGACTGGAGCTCCAGGCGCCAGGCGTGCAGGAAGAGCCGGTGCAGGCCTTCGGGGCCCTTCCGGGCGGTGCCAGTCCCGTAGAGCGGATCCCCGGCGACGGCATGGCCCAGCGCCGCCATGTGCACGCGGATCTGGTGCGTCCGACCCGTGATCAGGTCGACCTCGAGCAGCGTCCAGCCCGGCAGGCGCTCGCGCACCCGGTAGCCGGTCGTCGCGTGCTGGCCGTCCGCGGTGACCGCGCGCCGCAGGCGGTTGCGCGGGTCTCGCCCGATCGGCGCCTCGACCCGGCCGGCAGGCGCCTCCACGGCCCCTTCCACGAGGGCCATGTACGTCTTCTTCACGCGCCGCGCCTTGAGCTGGGCCATGAGGCTCGCCTGGGCCCGGTCGTCCTTCGCGACCATGAGCAGCCCCGAGGTGTCGCGGTCGAGCCGGTGGACGATCCCGGGGCGCATGACGCCGGCGATCCCCCCGTACGTCGTGCCGCGGGCGAGCAGGGCGTTCACGAGCGTCCCGCCGGCGTGCCCGGGCGCCGGGTGGACGACGAGCCCCGAGGGCTTGTCGACGATGAGGAGGTCGGCGTCCTCGTAGACCACCTCGAGCGGGATCGCCTCGGGCTCCAGCTCGAGGGGGGCGGGATCGGGAACGTCCACGCGGAGCGAGCTGCCGCCCGTGAGGATGACGTTCGCCTTCGTCGGGGCACCGTCGAGGTGGACGAACCCGTCGGTGATGAGCCGCTGGACGTACGACCGCGACAGGCCGGTACGGTCCGCGGCGAACCTGTCGAGGCGCTCGCCCGCGGCCTCGGGCGGCACGGCCACCTCGAGCGTCCTCACCGGGGCTCGTCGCCTCCGGCCGGTGTGGGCGTCTCGCCACCGAACCGCGCGCCCACCGACGGCAGGAGGGCGACCACGATGACGATGAGGATCCCGATGTCGATGCACGCGTCCGCGATGTTGAAGGTGAAGAAGCGCCAGCCGCCGATGCCGAGATCGACGAAGTCAACGACGTACCCGTAGCGGAACCGGTCGATCGCGTTGCCGACGGCTCCGCCGAGGAGCAACCCCAGCCCGACGGTCACGAGCCAGCCGCCGGACGCGGAGGTGCGCGCGTGGAGCCAGACGATGACCCCGATGACGAGAAGGCTCACGAGGCCGAAGATGAGCGCGCTCTGCTGGAACAGGCCGAACAGCGCGCCCGCGTTGTGGATGTACCAGATCCGCACGAGGTCGCCGAGCACCTGTGCCGGCTGGCCGAGCGGATGGTTGGCGACGACGTACGTCTTGGCAGCCTGGTCCGCGACCACGACGACGGCCGCGACGGCCAGGAAGGCGACCCACCGACGCGCGGACGCGCCCGCGACGACGCGGTTCACGCCTTGACCTCCCGGCCGTTCCCGATGCCCGGTGTCACGACGGTCCGCCCACCCGGCGCCGGACCCCGAACCGCAGGCTTCCGCCCTCGACCTCGATCTCCCCGACCGCGGCGTCGAGCGGGACCGGCCCGACCGCCACGGCGTCCGCGAGGGTCTCCGCGGCCAGGGCCGGGATGAGGAGGGCGATCCGCGCCGCGGCCGGGCCCTCCTCGATCGCGAGGTCGATGCGCTCGTCCACGGTCAGGCCCATCTCGCGCCGGAGCTCCTGCACCGCGCGCTGGAGGTCGCGAGCCTCGCCTTCGACGCGGAGCTCCGGGGTCACGTTCGTGTCGAGGACGACGACGAGGCCGTGGTCGTGCGCGACGGCGGTCCCCGGTCGCGGCGTCGAGAGGATCTCCACCTCGTCGGGCGCGAGCGTCACGCCCGCGAGCGTCACGGAGCCGTCCGGGTGGAACTCGGCAGCGCCCTCGCGAGCTGCGGTCATCACGGCGGGGATCGCGGGCCCGAGCCGCTTGCCGATCTTCGGCAGGAGCGGCTTCACACGCCGCTCGACGAGGTCGGAGTCGCTCGCGATGGGGATGATCTCCTTGACGTTGATCTCGTCCGCGAGGCGCCCGAGCATCTCCTCACGGTATCGCAGCCCAGCGTCCGTGAGGGCCACCCACGCGCGTCCGAGCGGCTGGCGCAGCTTGATGCCCGCCTGGCTCCGGAGGGAGCGGATGAGCTCGACGGCACGAGAGAAGACCGCCATCGAGTCCTCGAGGGCGGGATCGCGGAATCCCGCGAGCTCGGCGGACGGCCAGCGCGTGAGGTGGACGCTGTCGGGCGCCGTGGGGTCCACGGCCGCGACGAGGTTCCGATAGAAGGCCTCGGAGAGGAACGGGAGGATCGGCGCGGCGACCCGCGCGAGCCCGACGAGGGCAGCGTGGAGCGTCGCGAACGCCGCGTCGCGGTCGGCCGGGTCGCTCGACCGGGAGAAGCGCTTCCGGTTGAGCCGCAGGTACCAGGTCGAGAGGGCGTCGATGAACTGCGAGATCTCGCGAGCCGCCGCGTCGAGGTCGTAGTCGCCCAGGCGGTCGCCGACACGTTCCGCGAGGCCGGCAAGGCGGGACAGGATCCAGCGGTCGATCGCCAGGCGCTCGTCGAGCGGCGGCACCGGCCGCTCCGGGGTCCATCCGGCGACCCGCGCGTAGGTGACGAAGAAGGAATAGACGTTCCACAGGACGAGCAGCTCGCGGCGGGCCTCGTCGGCCGCGTGCCAGCCGAAGAGGATGTTGTCCTCGGGTCGGGCGTTCGCGTACATCCAGCGCATGACGTCGACGCCCATGCGCTCGGCCGCCTCGTCGAACTCGATCGCGTTGCCCCAGCTCTTGTGCATGGGGCGGCCGTCCTCGCCGAAGAGCGTCGCGTACCCGAAGATCGTCCGGAACGGCGGCTCCCGCCGCAGGACGGTGCTCATCGCGAGCAGCGAGTAGAACCAGTTCCGGAACTGGCCCGGGAAGCTCTCGGTGATGAAGTCGGCCGGGAACCACGTGCTCCAGTAGGCGGGATCCGTCCGGTAGTGCATCGTGGAGAACGGGACGATCCCGGCGTCGAGCCACGGGTTGCCCACGTCGCGGACACGCTCGACCGGGGCACCGCAGCCGGGGCACGCCACCTTGACGGAATCCACGTACGGCCTGTGCGGCGTGTGACCCTCGAGGACCTCCCAGCCCTCGACGGCGCGCTCGCGCAGCTCGTCTCGGCCGCCGATGACATCGATCGTCCCGCATGCCCGGCAGTCGTAGATCGGCAGCGCCAGCCCCCAGTAGCGCTTCTTGCTGATCATCCAGTCGTGCATGTTCAGGAGCCAGTCGAGCTCGCGCTCGTACCCGAACGACGGGATCCACCGGATCCGGTCCACGACCTCCATGATCTGGTAGCGGAGCGACGCGTCCACCTCGGCCGGCGTCAGCTCGGAGCGGGGCTTGTCGTAGACCGGTCCCATGCTGATGTACCACTCGTCGACGAGCCGGAAGACGAGCGGCGTGCCGCAGCGCCAGCAGTGCGGGTACCGGTGCGTGTACGGCTCCACCCGGTGGAAGAACCCGTGGTGGCGGAGGCGCTCGAGGATCTGGTCGGTGACGTCGCGCACGTCGCGCCCCGAGAGCGCGTCGAAGCCCTCGATGAAGATCCCGGACTCGTCGAGCGGGGCGATCATCGGGAGGCCGAGCTGCCTGCCGAGGGCGAAGTCCTCGGCGCCGCAGCCGGGGGCGATGTGGACGATCCCCGTGCCCTCCTCCTCTCCGACCTCGTCCCAGAGGACGACGCGGTGCTCGTAGTGGCCGCCGTCCGGGCCACTGCGTGCGAAGGCGGCGCGGACCGCCGGGAGGTCGTCGAAGGGCCCGCGATAGCGCCAGCCGACGAGCGCGCTCCCGGGCACCTCCTCGAGCACCTCGAAGCCCCCCTGGAGGGCCTGCTTGAGGGTCCCCTTCCCCAGCCACAGCACCTTGTCGTCCTGGCGGACCTTGACGTATCTCAGATCGGCACCGACCGCCGCCGCGACGTTGGACGTGAGGGTCCACGGCGTCGTCGTCCAGACGAGGAGCGCCTCACCGGGCCGGTCCACGAGCGGGAAGCGGACCGTCAGCCCGGGATCCTCCCGATCCTGGTAGCCCTCGGTCATCTCGTGCTGGCTGATGCCGGTGCCGCAGCGCGCGCACCACGGCATCGTGTCGTGGCCCTTGTAGAGCCACCCGCGGTGGTGGCACTCCGCGAGGAAGGCCCAGATGAGGTCGTTGTTCTCGTTGCTGAACGTGTAGTACGACCCGCCGAGCTCGGGCATCCCGAGGCGGCCGACGATCATCTCCACGGTGTCGGTGACCGGCCCGCCGGGGCCTTCCACCGTCACCGAGGCCGACGGGTCCGCCGCGAGCAGATCGCGGAGGCGGCGCAGCTCCTCCGGATCGTCCCAGTCCATCCAGTAGCCGAGTCGGACCGACTGCTCCGTCTGGCGCGCCGCGAACGTCAGGACCCGCTGCTTGCACAGGGACACGAACTCCGCGATCCCGTAGTCCTCGATGTCGCGCTTGCTCGTGAAGCCGAGGTCGCGCTCCACGTTGACCTCGACCCACAGTCCCTGGCAGTCGAAGCCGTTCTGCCAGCGCTGGTCCTCACCGAGCATCGCGTGGTAGCGCTGGAAGACGTCCTTGTACGTCCTGCCCCACGCATGGTGCACGCCCATCGGGTTGTTCGCGGTGATCGGGCCGTCGAGGAAGGACCAGCGCGGGCCGCCGGCGTTCTGGGCGCGCAGGCGCGCGAAGATGCGGCGCTCGCGCCAGAAGGCGAGCAGCGCATGCTCCTCGGCGACGAGGTCGGGCTTCGACGGGACGGCTGCGAACATCTCCCCTCGAACGAAGAACGGCGCCACGTCCCGCCGGACGCGACGCCGTCACGTGGGCCGCGAGGGGGAGCGACATGGGATCGCCCCGCCCCATCCGGACGGTGATCGGAGTCCGGTAAGCGTCCCACAGCCGCGAACGGCCAGTCAACCCGACCCGCAGGCGCGTCGCCGCAGGAGTGCCGGACCGTTCCACGGTATGCTCTCCACCCGACATGACGATCCAGTCACACGCGCAGGACGATCGGCGCCCCACCGCGCGCTCCTCGTTCGCCGCCGCGTTCCTCTCGTTCATCTTCCCGGGCCTCGGCCAGGCCTACGCAGGGGCGTGGGAGCGCGCGCTCGCCTTCGCCGCCATCCCCGTGCTCGTCCTCGCGCTTGCGGCGGGCATCGTGCTCCGCTATCGGACCGATCTGATCGGATACGTCATCCAGCCGACGATCCTCATCGCGCTCCTGGCGTTCTCGGCGGTCGTGCTCGTCTACCGAGCCGTGGCCGTGATCGACGCCTATCGGGTCGCCGACTTCGTCAACGGCTGGCGCGAGTCCGGCGACGGCCGGCTCGGCCCGCCCCGTCGCCACGCGAACCCGCTCGCGCTCGCCGGCCTCGGCGCGATCCTCCTCGTCATGCTCGCCGGTCATCTCGCCGTCGGCTACTACGGCGTGCAGGCGCTCGACCTCATCGGCAGCGTCTTCGGCGGCGGCGATCCGACGGACCAGATCGTCATCGCGGCTCCGAGCCAGTCCACGGCTCCCGGCCAGAGTCCCGCGCCGGCCACTCCGCTCCCGTCCGCGGGAGCCGGGGCGACGGTGACGCCGACCTCGATCCCCGAGTGGAACGGCACCGACCGGCTGAACATCCTCCTCGTCGGCGCCGACCAGCGCCCCGACCAGGGCTACTTCAACACCGACACCCTCATCGTCGTGAGCATCGACCCCACGACGAAGGAGGTGGCGATGTTCAGCCTCCCGCGCGACACCGTGGACGTCCCGCTCCCGCCGGACAGCCCCGCGCGGGCCGTCTACGGGGAGGTCTACGGCGGCAAGATCAACGGTCTCTGCATGGCGGCGAAGTCCCGTCCCGACATCTTCCCGGCGGGCTGCTTCGGCACGGTCAAGGAGGTCCTGGGCAACCTGTACGGCCTCGACATCAAGTACTACGTCGAGGTCAACTTCGACGGCTTCAAGGACGTCGTCGACGCCCTCGGCGGCGTGACGATCAACGTGCAGACCCCGGTCGTGGACGACTACTACCCGACCGACAAGGGCCAGCTCATGCGCGTCTACATCCCGTCGGGGATCCAGCACATGAGCGGCGAGCAGGCGCTCATCTACGCGCGGAGCCGCCACGGATCCTCCGACTTCGACCGCGGCCAGCGCCAGCAGCGCGTCATCCTCTCGCTCCGCCAGCAGGCGGACGTCGGGGCGATGATCCCGCGCATCCCCGACCTCGTGAAGAGTCTCAAGGCGGCGGTGCACACCGACATCCCGGTGAACCTCCTCCCGCAGCTCGCGCAGCTCGCGGGCGAGATCGACATGTCGAAGCTGCGCTCGTACGTGTTCGCGCCGTCCTGGTGGGCCACCGAGGTCCGCTCCGGCGACCCGCGCGGGTACGTCATCGAGCCGAAGGTGGACCGGATCCGCTACGGCGTCCGGGCGGCATTCGCCGACAAGGCGGGCGACATCGCGCTCCGCGAGAAGGTGGCAGCCGAGAACGCGACCGTCTGGGTCCTCAACGGGACCGGAGCGACGGGCCAGGCCACGGACCTCGCGAGCTACCTGTCCTGGAGCGGGATGCAGGCGTCCGCACCGAACCAGAAGCCCGACGAGCAGCCTGCCACGACCGTCGTCCGCGTCTACAACGGCGCGGAGAAGGAGATGCCGCAGACGGTCGCCTACCTGAAGAAGACATTCGGGGTGACACCGGAGCTCCTGGAGGATCCAGCCGTCCACGTGGACGTGATCGTCATCACCGCTCCCGACACGCCGAAGCTCCAGGCGCCGAACGCCCCCTGACGGCGGGGCTCCTGCGGGCCGGCCGATGCGGAGGCCGGGGAGCGGGCCTCCGTCCGGTCAGCGCGGATAGACCGGCGTCACCCAGCTGGCGTACTCGGGGAGGATCCCCCGGACGGCGTCGAAGTAGCGCTGCTGGAGCCGCAGGGAGATGGGCCCCGGCCGCCCCGAGCCGACCTTCCGGTGGTCCACCTCGATGACGGGCGAGACCTGCGCCCCCGTCCCGCAGAGGAAGATCTCGTCGGCGACGTAGAGCTCGGTCCGGTCGATCGCGCGCTCCACGACCGGGATGCCGAGGTCGCCCGCGATCTGGATGATGCCGGCGCGCGTGATCCCCTCGAGGATCTCGTCGGAGACGGCGGGCGTGACGAGGACGTCGTCGCGGACCATGAAGAGGTTCTCCGCGGAGCCTTCGGAGACGTGGCCGTCCCAGGAGAGCACGATCGCCTCGTCGTATCCGTCGAGCATCGCCTCGGTCTTCGCGAGAGCCGAGTTCACGTAGGCGCCGACGATCTTGCCGCGGGCCGGGATCGCGACGTCCGCGGTCCGGCGCCAGCTCGAGGTCATGCACCGGATCCCGGCGTCCGTGTCGATGTACGCGCCGAAGGGTGTCGCGACGATGTAGAACTCGTGCGCCAGGGCGTGGAGGCGAACACCGATCGCCTCGGTGCTCATGTAGACCGACGGGCGGATGTACGTGTCCTCGCGGAAGCCGTTCCGACGCGCGAGCTCGACGCAGAGCCCCACCCATTCGTCCACCGACGGCAGGCCCTCGTCCATGAAGAGGACCTTCGCGGAGTTCCGGATGCGCGCGATGTGCTCGCGCGCCTTGAGCACGTAGAGCTGCTCGTGCTCGGGGTTCCAGTACGCCCGGATCCCCTCGAAGACCGCGGTCCCGTACAGGAACGCGTGGGTCATGATCGAGACGTTCGCGTCGGCGAGCGGCACGAACGACCCGCGGAAGTAGCACGTGAGAGTCGAGGGGTCGCGGGCGATCTTCGTCGACGTGGACTCGATCGAGGGGGACTGCTGCTCCGTCACCATGGGGCTCCGCTCCGGCTCGCTCCCCCGTGGACTCCCGGGGGCCAGGCCCGAGTATACCGTCGGGGTCGGCCGCGTCCGCCCGAGGGAGGTCCGTGCCCCCTCAGGGAGGCGTCGGGGTCCCGGTGCCCACGCCGAGCACGATGAGCCCGAGGAAGGCGATGTAGTACGCGCCGCCCACGAGGAGCCACCTGCCGCGGAGGATGCCGCGCACGCGCATCGGGACGAAGATCGTGAGCGACGACGCGAACGCGATCGCGACGGACGCGAAGACGATCGGCGCGCTTCCCGAGGCGGACCACGCCGCGGGGGCGAACACGAGCGCGACGACGGTCGGGATCATGCTCTGGAAGACCATCGCGCCGGTGATGTTGCCCATCGCGAGCGTGTCCTTGGACTGCCGGACCCAGATGACGCTGTTGAGCTTCTCCGGCAGTTCGGTGGCGATCGGCGCGACGATGAGCGCAAGGATCGCGGCGCTCACGCCGAGACCCGTCGCGAGGTGCTCCACGGCCCCGACGAAGACGAGCGCCCCACCGACGATGAGCGCGAGTGCCGCCGCGACCTGGAGCGTGATGATGCGGAGGCGCGGCGGCACGCCCGCCGGCCGGCTCGGCGCGTCGAGCCTGCGGAGCCGGAGGGGCCTGAGGTCGTCGCTCCCGCCGCCGGCTCTCTCCGCACCGAAGTGCTCCCGGACGTAGAGCGCGTAGAGGACGATGAGGAGGGCCGCGACGGCCCAGCGCGGCCAGACGAGATCCGCCGGCAGGAACGCGGCGCCGATCGCGATCGCGTACCCGACGAAGAACCACCGGATGTCGTGGAAGATGACGGCCGGCTCCAGCAGCATCGTGTCGCCAAGGTCGCGCCCGTGCGCGACGCTCAGGACGGCGAGTGCCGTCACGAACATCGCGAGGGTCGACAGCATGAACGGCGCCCCGAGGATCGCGCCGATGCCGATCTCGTTCGCGTGCGCCCCCCCGCCCGACCCGATGATCGCGACGATCGGGATCATCGTCTCCGGGAGCGCGGTGCCGACGGCGGCGAGGACGGACCCCACGGCGCCCTCGGCGAGCTGGAGCCGGTGACCGAACCACTCGATCCCGTTCGTGAAGAGCTCGGCGCCGGCGAGGATGAGGACGAACGAGAGGGCGAGGACGACGACGTCCATCGTCACGCCGCCCCGCTCGCGACGGCGACACTGGCCGCGATGACGACCAGGATCGCGACGGATACGATGACCATCCGTCGCTGGCCGGTCCGCGCGAAGCCCACGAGCGATGCGAGCACGCGGAGCGTGGGCGTGACGATCGTGAGGATCAGGCCGAGCCAGAGGAACGAGGTCGGCTCGAGGCTCGCGAGCCCGCTGAGGATCGCCGCGGGATCGAAGGGCGGCGGAGGCGGCCCGAGCGGATCGACACCGCGGGCGACCATGAGCGCGACCCCGATCGCCATCATCGCGATGCTCGCCCCGATCCCCCATTGGAGCACACGCGCGACCGTCCGGTCGAGCGCCGCCGCCGCCCCGCTCACCCGATCGCCCTCAGGGCCATCTGGACCGCCGTGTACGCGAGCACGACGACGAAGAGCAGCCGCAGGATCCGGACGTCGACCCGGTGCGCGACGCGCGACCCGGCGAGGGCGCCGAGGAAGACACCCACCGCGGTCGGCCCGGCGACGTACGGGTCGATCCCTCCGCGGAGGAAGTAGACGATCGCGCTCGCCGAGGCGGTGATGCCGATCATCAGGTTGCTCGTCGCCGTGGCCACGCGCAGCGGCACGCCCATCGCGAGGTTCATGAGCGGGACCTTCACGATCCCGCCCCCCACGCCGAGGAGCGCCGAGACGACTCCGGCGAAGATGCTCCCGGCGACCCCGAGCGGGAACCGCTTCACCGCGTAGTCGGGGCCCGCGAGCGAGGCCACGAACGGCATCGAGGACGTTGGGCTCCGGCCCCGTGCGCCGGCCGACCCGCCGGCGGCGGTGCCGCGCTCGCGGTCGGCCGCGACCCGGGCATCCGGGACGGGATCCGCGGCGGGGACGTCGAGGGGGATCGCCTCATCCACCTCAGGCGACCCGTCGGCGACGGCCGGCGCGGGGGCAGGCTTCGCCAGCCCGCGGCGCGCCATCGTCACGGCCGTGTACGCGAGAAGGAGCGCGAAGAGCCCGGCGAGCACGTTGTCCGGGAGCGCGAACGCGATGAGCCCGCCCACGAGCGCCCCGGATGCCGTGAACACCTCGAGGGCCATCCCGAGCCGCAGGTTCGCGATGTGGCGCTCCAGGTAGACCCCGGCCGCCGCGCTGCTCGTGACGATCACGCTGACGAGGCTGACGCCGACCGCCTCCCGGAGGGGCAGCCCGAACCCGAGCGTGAGCAGCGGGACGATGAGGACGCCGCCGCCGAGGCCCAGCAGCGACCCGAAGGCGCCCGCGGCAGCGCCCGCCCCGATGAGGACGAGGTCGACCGTCACGCGCGTACCGCCGTGCTGTGCCACCCGTCGCGGCGGATGGCACAGCGAACGCTCATCTCGCCGTCAGGGCCGCAGGTGCTGCGGCGCGTACGGCAGGAGCGCGACGTGGCGGGCGCGCTTCAGCGCGACCGAGAGCTCGCGCTGGTGGCCGGCGCACAGGCCGGTCTTGCGGCGCGGCTCGATCTTCGCTCGCTCCGAGAGGTACCGGCGGAGGCGGTTGACCTCCTTGTAGTCGATCTGCACGGTCTTGTCGGCGCAGAAGGCACAGACCTTTCGCCGCCGGCGGTCGCGGTAGTACTCGTCCCGCTTCTTCGAACGTGCGCCAGGTGCCATCGGTGGTGGACTCCTCGTGTTGTGCGTCGCGTGCTGCGGTCGCGCCGGTCCGGTCCGACCGCGGTGTGGGCGTCAGAACGGCAGGTCGTCGAGATCCTCGTACGTCTCGCCCGTCCCCTGGGCCGCCGGAGCAGATCCGCCGCGACCACGCTGCGGGGAGGCCTCCGAGCGGCCGGAGGAGGCGTCGGGACCGGGCTCGCCCTCGTCCCGCGGGCGCGGGTCGAGGGGGGTCACCTGGTTCGCGACGAGCTCGGTCGTGTACCGCTTCTGGCCGTCCTTGTCCTCCCACTGGCGGGTCTGGAGGCGGCCTTCGACGTAGACCTTGCGGCCCTTGCGGAGGAACTCCGCGGTGCGTTCGGCGAGCGGGCCCCACGCGACGACGCGGAACCACTCCGTCTCTTCCTGCCAGTTGCCATCCTGGCCGCGGAAGTTGCGGTTCACGGCGACGGTGAACTGGGTCACGGCCTGCCCGTTGGGCGTGTACCGCATCTCCGGGTCGCGCCCCAGGTTGCCGATGATCATCGCCTTGTTCAGCGACACGGATCCGTCCCCCCGGCCTCAGTCGACGGCGGCCGGAGCCGCCTCGGACTCGGACTCGTCGATGCGCTCGCCGTCCGGCTCCACCTCGTCCTCGTCGACGGGCGGCGGCGGGACCTGGTCGCCCTCGCCCGCCTCGGCGCCGGCGGCCTCACCCTTCCGGGCGGCCCGAACAGGTCGCTCGATGCGGATGATCAGGTGCCGGATGACCTCCTCCGTGATGAGGAGGGTGCGCTCGATCTCCGCGATCGTCGTCGCGGGCGCCTCGAAGACCACGATGTGGTACTGGCCCTCGCGATGGCGATCGATGGGGTACGCGAGCCGGCGGCGGCCCCAAGGCTGGACCTTCACGATCTGGCCGCCATCCGCGCCGATCATCCGCGTCGTCCGCTCGACGACCGCCTGGGTTCGCTCGTCCGGGGCGTCCGGCTTGAAGACGAGCATGAGTTCGTATCGGCGCATGCGCCAGGCTCTCCTTCCTGTGGGATATGCCCCGGTCGCGGGTCGCGTCGCGCGGACGTGAGCCGTCGCACGGAGCAGAAAGGCCGCGCGGAGTGTATCACGGTCCCGTCGCCAGACCGTCTATGCTCCCGGATGGTCGCACCTCGTCCAGTCGGAGCACCCATGTCCGAGACGCCGATCGTCCTCCTCTCCTCGGCTTCGTCCACCGTCGAGCGGCTGCGCTCGCCCCTCGAGGAGGAGGGGTATCGCGTCACGGTCGTCGAGACCGTCGACGCGGCGATCGCCGTCCTCGGGACCCAGGCCGTCCTCGTCGTCGCCGGCATGGCCGACGACGTGTCGGTGGCCGTGTGCCGGCGCGTCCGGGAGACGCCGGCTCTGCGGGGCCTGGGCATCTGCGTCATCACGGCGTCCGAGGAGGCGGACGTGCGCGTCGACATCCTCCGGGCCGGGGCCGACGAGGTCCTCCCCGACGGGGTCGATCCCCGTGAGCTCGACGCGCGCATCCAGGGGCTCCTCCTGCGGTCGACCCGTGCCGCCGCGGGGATCACGCTCGCCGCGGAGACCGCCGCGGCGCGGCGTTCCCGCCGCTCGATCGCGGTCTTCAGCCCGAGCGGCGGCGTCGGGACCACGACCATCGCGGTGAACGTCGCGCTCGCGCTCCTCGCGCGCCAGCCCGGGCGAGTCGCGATCGCGGACCTGCACCTCCCCTTCGGCCAGGTGGCGACGCATCTCGATATCCGTGCGCACCGGACGATCACCGACCTCGCGGGCGACGAGGGTGCGCTCGTCGACCCCTCGCTCCTGCCGACGTATGCCCAGCGCCACGCGTCCGGACTCTCCGTCTACGCCGCACCGGGCACGTGGGACCCGACGGCGATCATCACGCCGGAGATGACCAGCATCTTCATCGAGACGGCGACGCTCGCCCACGACCGGCTGGTGATGGATCTCGGCTCGGCCGTGGAGGAGAGGACATTCGCCGCCCTTGGGCGCGCTGACGTCGCGCTGCTCCCGGTCCGCCCGGACATCGCCGCCCTGCGGGCGCTCCGCTCGTTCGCGGACGCGCTCGCCGACCGTCAGATCGACCTGAGCCGGACCGCGTTCGTCGTCAACGACATCGCGGGCCGCGAGAGCCTGCGCCCGCGGGATGTCGAGACGGCGCTCGGTCGCGCCCCGGTGGCCGAGGTGCCGAACGATCCGATCGCATTCGTCCGCGCCGTCAACGAGGGGATCCCCGTGGTCATCGGCGCGCCCGAGTCGGCCGCCGCCGCCGCCCTGCTGAGGCTCGCCTCGATCGCGGTCGGCGACGCCGGATCCGCGCCCGAGGGGCGCCCCGCGAGTCCCCCCGAGAAGAGGTCGTCCGGGCTCTTCGGCGGGCTCTTCGGCAACCGCGGGTAGCGTCCCTACCCGGAGCGCGGCGGCGAGAGCGCCTGGAGCCGTGAGCCGACGCGATCTCGACGCATCGGCCCTACCCGGCTCAGCCGAACCAGGTGACCCCCTCGTCCTCGCTCACGCGCGGGATGACGAGCAGGCGCCAGATGGTGTCGGGCGAGAGCGCCGTCCGGCGGGATACGAGCCGGACGAGACATCGTGTGTCCCCGGCGCACCGCCTGACCGCTCTGCGGTCGAGTCGTGGCCAGAGCGCGAGGGCTCGCTGCTCGAGCCGCGGTGCGCGGATCCGATCCGTCTCGCCGTGCGTCGACATCCGGCGCCTCCCTTCGGCTGCGCCTCTCTCGGAGCGTCGATGGTACGCCCGATCGCCGGATGGTGCCGGGGGCGAGATTCGAACTCGCACGGGCTTGCGCCCGGCCGTGTTTAAGACGGCCGCGTCTGCCGTTCCGCCACCCCGGCGCGCATCGATGGTACGCGGCCGACGACGGCGAGGGTCGGGCGCCCGGCGACGGAGGCAGGCATCACCCCGAGCGCGGGCAGCCTGCCTTCGAGGCGCGACGCCAGCGCGGCGGCGAACGGCGTCGCGAGGTGGTGGGTGTCGCGATAGACGAGGAAGCGCCCGATCACCGCGGGGCACGGGCCGGTCGGGCAGACCCAGGGCGTCGGGTCGATGTACTCCGCCCCGGCCGCCGTGACGACCGCGGCCTCTGCCGCCGACCACGCCGCGTCCACCGCCGTCGTCACCGGGGTCGCGCACGCGAGCACGCTGTCGGGGTGCGCGGAGAGGCAGGCGGGCGGGTCGTCCGGAGCCTCCGGCGTCGCGCCGATGACCGCGAGCGACCCGGCAAGAGGCTTCAGCGTCGCGAGGGTCCGGCCGAGCCCGGCGGCGAGTGCCGCCTCACCGGCCGACCCGCCGACCTGCTGGCCATCGATGAGCGGTCGGACGCCCCGGCTGTCCGAGACGACGACGAGTGCCGGATGCTCCACGCCGATCCGCGCGATCGCGTTCCGGCGCCACGTGTCGCATTCGCCGTACTCGCGTCCGAGGGTGGAGCTCCACACGTGGATGTCGGCGGCGGTGCACGCGCTCTTGGTGAGGGAGACGAGACGCCATCCGCGATCGGACGCGATCCGCTCCACGGCGGGGAACCATTGGGCGGCGTGGGAGTCGCCGAAGAGCACGACGGTCGTCTTCGACGTCACGTCACCGTAGGCGCAGCGCGGGGAGACGGTCGTCGCGGCGTCGAGATGGCAGCCGTCCGCGTAGATCCGCGGGGCGTCCGAACGGACGGCGGCGAGCGACGGGACGAGATTCCCCGGTACCGGACCGTCGGGCGTAGGCGCCAGCGAGGCGGACGGAGCCGGAGCGCCCGATCCGCCCGGAACGCCCGATCCGCCCGGACCCGACGCGGACGGCGCGGGCGAGCCGCTCCCGGACGGCGAGGTGGGTGCCGACGGCGACGACGCGTCACCCGATGCCCCGGGCGCGCCCGGGGCATCGGTGGGAACGAGGCCCGCGAGCGCGTCGCCGCCGCTCGGGAGAGGCTCGGCGGCCGCGGCGCTCCCGGCGAGCCGGGCGGACGTGACCGTGCTCACGCCAAGCGCCACGACCGCCACCGCGAGCGAGAGGGCGCCCGCGAAGGCGAGGTTCCTGCGCGTGACGGTCCCGATGACGACGCCCCGACGGAGCGGATCCTCCACGAGGCGCTGCGAGAGCGCCGAGAGCGGGACCGCGACGAGGACCACGAGCGCGACACGCCCGGCGAGCGGGAGCGGTCCCCCGAGCGCGAGGGGGACGAGGACGAGCACCGGCCAGTGCCAGAGGTAGAGCGAGTAGCTGATGCGCCCGATGTACCGGAACGGCCCCCAGCCGAGGATCGCCTGGTGGCGGAGCGTCCCGACGCGCGTGCCCGCGGCGATGACCGCGGCCGTGCCGGCGACGGGGAGCACCGCGGCCCATCCCGGGAAGGGGGTCTCCGGCGTGATGACGATCCCGGACAGCGCGACGAGCGCGATGCCGCCCCACCCGAGCAGGGCCGCGCCGCGGACCCGGATGCGCCCGAGCTCGGGCGCGCCGAGCGCCAGGAGGGCGCCCGCGCCGAGCTCCCAGGCGCGGGTCGGAAGAGAGAAGAACGCCCACGGCTCCTGGGCCCCTGTCAGGTAGAGGGAGAGGACGAAGGACGCTCCCGCCACGAGCAGGAACGGGACCGCCAGCCGTCGCCGCGAGCCCATCGCGAGCCGGCCGGAGACCAGCACGAGCGCCGGCCAGAACAGGTAGAACTGCTCCTCCGCCGAGAGCGACCAGAAGTGGAGGATCGGCGACGGCGGAAGCGTGCTCTGCAGGTAGTCGGTCGCCTGCACGGCGAAGCGGACGTTCACGACGTACATCGCGGCGGCCGCCGCGTCGCCGGCCACGTCCACGAGCTGGAGCGGGTTGATGACGAGCGCCGACGCGACGACCGTCGCGACGAGGACGAGCGCCGACGCGGGGAGGATCCGGCGCGCACGCCGGGCGTAGAACCGCGGGAGAGAGATCGACCCCTTCTCCCGCAGCTCGCGGAGCAGCAGTCCCGTGATGAGGAAGCCCGACAGGACGAAGAAGACGTCGACACCGACGTAGCCCCCGGTGAACCCGGGGACGTCCGCGTGGTAGAGCAGGACGAGGACGACGGCGACCGCGCGGAGGCCCTCGAGGTCGGGCCGGAAATCGTGCGCCGCGGACGCCCGCGGAGCCGGAGCCTCGGGGGCGTCGAGCTCGAGCGGCGCCGGAACTGCCCTGCGAAGCCGGGTCGCGATCTCGTCCAGGTTCAGCGCACTCCTGCCGGCACGCGGCGGTCGCGCCGCTCCGCCGGATGTCCCCTCCCCCGGTCGACCACCGACGGACTATACGCGGGGACCCGCGAACGTGCCGTCGCAGGCGTCAGCGCGCCGGACCGCGCGCGTCGTCCCATCCGGATCTGCCGGGTCGTGGCGAGGTCGTGTCGAGGTCCAGGTGGCGCACGAGGTGGCCCAGCGAGGGCTCACGGGCGATCGCGACAGCCTCGCGCAGGTACGCCGCGACGAGGTACGCGTGGATCGCGTCCGGCGAGCTGAAGGTGAACCAGCGCGCCCGCTTCGTCTCCCCCGCGCCGCCGAGCACACGGGCCGGATCGCGCAGCAGGACACCATGCGGGAAGCCGAGGTGGACGTGCACCCGTTCCGCCATCACCCAGGCGACGAACGGCGTCCGCCGCCCCGCGGGGACGTTGTAGCCGATGACGCGCCACCCGACCCGGACCCGCTCGATCGCGTCGGGGACTGTCTCCCGCACGATCGTCCGGAGGCGCTCGGCGAGCGCGGCCATCGAATCCGGGTACCCGGCGAGCAGCGCCTCGGGAGGAGGACAGTCGGTCATCGGGGCATCGTCGCCCGTCGCGTCGCGACGGGCAAGTCCTCTCCGCGGCCCTCCGGAACGACAGAGCGGACCCTCGCGGGTCCGCTGTTCGATCGGTGTGTGGAGGCGACGTCGGGATTCGAACCCGAGAATAGAGGTTTTGCAGACCTCCCCCTTAGGCCACTTGGGTACGTCGCCCCGTGTTCCGCCGCGCGTCCGCGGCGCCGTGCGGGGTGGGTGGCTGCCCCTCGAGGATTCGAACCTCGGTTCTCGGATCCAAAGTCCGCTGTCCTACCACTGGACGAAGGGGCAGCGGTCGAGATCCCGATACGGACGGACCCGGGGTCCGTCGATCTGATGAGAGGGGATGGAGCGGAAGACGGGACTCGAACCCGCGACCCTCACCTTGGCAAGGTGATGCTCTACCAACTGAGCCACTTCCGCTCGGAAACGCCACCACCGCTGCGTTCTGGTGCCGAGAGCCAGATTCGAACTGGCGACACCGCGATTTTCAGTCGCGTGCTCTACCGACTGAGCTATCTCGGCCCGTGGACGCCGCGGGTCAGGCCGCCCGTACGGCTCGAAGAGGCTACCACGCCGCCCGGTGGGGTCGCAAGGATGCTTCCCGTGCCGACGGCTCCCCTACTCCAGCCCCTTCAGGGCGGCGACCGCCTGGGCGTCCAGCGGCGGCTGCCCGTACATCGCCCGGAGCCGGTTCACCCGGTCGAGGACCGGCGGGTGCGTCGAGAAGAGGCCGATCCCGCGATCGGAGAGCTTCTTCATCGGGTTGACGATGTAGAGGTGCTGCGTCGCCCGGTTCGCGACCTCGAGAGGCTCCTGGTCGGCCGCGATCTTCATGAGCGCGCTCTCGAGGCCTGTCGGGTTGCGGGTGAGATCGACCGACGACGCGTCCGCGAGGTACTCGCGCTGGCGGCTGACGGCGAGCTGGACGAGGCGCGCCGCGATCGGGGCGAGGATCGCGAGGACGATCGCGACGACGAACACGATCGCCTGGAGCCCGCTCCCGCCCCCCGACGAGCTCGAGCTGCGACGGCCGCGCCCGCCGACCACCCCGCCCCAGAATGTGAACTGGAGGAAGAGATCGGCGAGCAGCGCGATGCTCCCCACGAGGACGCCGACGAGCAGCGTGAACCGGATGTCGTAGTTGCGGACGTGGCTCAGCTCGTGGCCGATCACGCCCTGGAGCTCCTCGCGGTCGAGCTTCTGGAGAAGTCCGGTCGTGATCGCGATCGACGCGTGCCGGGGGTCCCGGCCGGTCGCGAACGCGTTCGGCGCGGAGTCGTCGATGATGTAGACGGCCGGCATCGGGACGCCCGCCGCGAGCGACATCTCCTGGACGACGTTCGTCAGCTGCGGAGCGCTCGTGCCGTCGACCCGGCGCGCCTTGGACGCGGCGAGGACGAGCGTGTCCCCGGAGAAGTAGCTCCCGGCCGCCATGAGCGCGCCCAGGAAGAGCGCGAGGACGGTCATCCCCACGATCCCCGTCCAGTCCCCGGTCAGCAGGAAGCCGATGGAGGCCCCGAGGACGATGAGGATCCACAGGACGATGAGCACGAGGAGGATCGAGTTCCGCTTGTTCGTCGAGATCTGCGAGCGGAACGACGTGGCGGCCATGACGAACTCGAGGGCGCGGCGGACGGGCGGCGGTCGGGTGGCGCCTCGCTAGCGGAGGGCGACGACCGGGACCTGGTCCGCCTCGGGCTCGGCCTCGAAGAAGTCGCGCTTCGTGAAGCCGAACGTCCCCGCGACGACGTTGCCGGGGAACGTCTGGATCGACGTGTTGAACTCGAGGACGGACGAGTTGTAGTACTGCCGGGCGAAGCTGATCTGGTTCTCCGTCGTCGTCAGCTGCTCCTGGAGGGCGAGGACGTTCTCGTTCGCCTTCAGGGTCGGGTAGTTCTCCGCGACGGCGAAGAGGGAGCGCAGGGCGCCGGTGAGCTGGTTCTCCGCGGCGGACTGCTCGGCGACGCCCCGAGAGCCGGCTGCGACGGCATTCGCGCGGGCCTCCGTCACCTTCGTCAGGACGTCCTGCTCGAATCCCATGTAGTCCTTCACCGCGGCAACGAGGTTCGGGACGAGATCGTGGCGCCGCTTCAGCTGCACCTCGACCTGGGCGAGCGACTCGTCGACGGTGTTGCGCTTCCGGACGAGGCCGTTGTAGAAGAGGATCGCCCCCAGAGCCACGATCACGACGATCGCGATGAGGACGATGAGGATGGCTTCCATGCGCGCCTCCGATCGGCTGGACCGTGGGTTGCGTCCCTGCGTGAGTCTAGCGTGCGCGGACAGGCTGCAACGGTCGGCGCGGGGGCCGTTCCGCGCGCGCCGGGTGTGGTGGGCGGTAAGGGACTCGAACCCCTGACATCCTCGGTGTAAGCGAGGCGCTCTCACCAACTGAGCTAACCGCCCGGGGAGCCGCCCGGCCGCGGGTGGCCGGGAAAGAAAGACGCGCCCGGGGGCGCGTCAGAAGGTGCGACGGTCGACGGAGGGTGGTGCCCAGGCCGGGACTTGAACCCGGATGACTTGCGTCATACGCCCCTCAAACGTACGCGTATACCAATTCCGCCACCTGGGCGCCGTATGCATCTGCGGTCCTGCCGGCCCGACGCTGCCTGGTACCGAGGAAGGGACTCGAACCCATACGCCCTTGCGGGCACCAGCTCCTGAGGCTGGCGCGTCTACCAGTTCCGCCACCTCGGCGAGGACCCGCCGCCCACCCTGAGCACGCTCACGGGCTTGCGGCGAGGCGCCATGTTAGCACATCCCAGAATCGGTCACCGAGGTCGCCAAGCTCCCGCGCGACGGGCCCGTCGACGGTCGAGCGGTAGGCGACGAGGTAGTCGCGGAAGGCGATCGGCGGCATGACCTCCTGGGTCGAGAGGTAGTCCTGGAGCGTCGCGTAGCGTTCCTTGCGGGCTGCCGTCGTCCCCGGCTTCCGCGCGTCCTCGAGGAGCTTGTCGAGGTCGGCGCTCTGCACCCCGGAGACGTTCGAGCCCCCCGGGCCGGCCTGCGTCGATGCCATGAGCGGGTAGAGATCGGGGTCGAGGCCGATGTTCGCATCGAAGACGACCGCGTCGAAGGCGTGGTCCCGGATCCGGGTGATGAACGTCGCGGCGGGAACCGCCTCGACCGTCGTCTTGATCCCGAACGCCGTCAGGTCCTTCGCGGCCGACTCGGCCACGGCGTTGAGGACCGGGTTCGCCGTCACGTCGAGCGCGAGGATCGTGAGCGTGAACGGCTTCGTCTGCTTCGGTGCGAACCAGCCCTTCGACGTCTTCTTCCAGCCGGCCTTCTTGAGCTCGGTCGTCGCGCGCGTGCGATCGAACGGCAGGAGCCTGCTCTTGGCCGAGGAGAAGGCCCAGGACGTCGGTGGGATCGGCGTCTCCGCGAGAGCGGCGTTGCCGAGGTAGATGTCCGAGACGATCGCCGCGCGGTCGAGCGCCATCTCGATCGCACGGCGGAAGTGGAGGTCGCCGAATCGCGGATGGTCGGCGCGCAGGTTGAACGTGAGGCTCGTGAAGATCGCCGACGGGTAGCGCACGAGTCGGGTGCCGGGCACGTCCATCAGCCCGGAGGCCGTCGCCGGGTCGAGCCCGGACGCCGCGTCGAGGGCTCCCGCGCGGTACGCCGCGGCCAGGGAAGCCTCGTCGTCGAAGAATCGCATGTCGATCCGCGCGAGGCCCGACGCGGCGAGATCGATGGGGACCTCCTCGGTCGGCGACGCCGCCGGCGCACCCGATCCACCGGGCGCAGCGGTCTGGCCGGGGCTCGACGCGGGCGATCCGGACGGCGTCACGCTCTCGCTCGACGCGGGCGATCCGGACGGCGTCACGCTCTCGCTCGCCCCGGGCGCGCCGCTCGAATCCGGTGCCCCGCTCGCAGTCGTGGCGGCGCTCGCTCCGGGCGCCGCCGTTGCACCGGGCGACGGCGTGACCGTCGCGCCCGGGTCGACCGGGCCGGCGTAGCCGTCGGACGGCTCGAGGATCGCGTGGTCGCTGTCGATCTCGACGATCCGGTACGGCCCGTTGCCGATCGGCGCCCGCGCGAAGTCGGAGTCCGCGAGGGCGGTGACCGGCACTCCCTTGAGCAGGTGCTCGGGCAGGAGCGGCTGCCGTGCGAGCTCGACGAAGCCGCCGATCGGCTTGCCGAGCGTGAACCTCACCGTCCGCGTGTCGACCGCCTCGGCGGTCACGTCCGACCACGAGGCGCCCGCGGGACCCGCGTACTCCTTGTCCTTCAGCATCCGGACGGTGTAGACCACGTCGGCCGACGTCACCGGCATCCCATCGTCCCACTGCGCGTCCGGGCGGATGACGAACGTGTACGTGCGGCCGGCGTCCGCGATCGCCCACGACTCGCCGAGATCAGGCACGAGCGTCTGACCGGGCCCGAGGCCCACGAGCCCGCGGAAGACGAGGGCGACGATGTCGCGGTCCGCGCGCGTGCGCTGCGTCAGAGGCGTGAGCGACGAGGGACGTCCGACGACGCCGTCGCGGAAGGCCACGACGGGGGCGCCGACGATCGGCGACGGGGTCGGGAGCGTGACCTGGGTGCCGCCGGGCCGCGCGACGGGCAGCACGATACCGGCCGCGAGGACCATGAGGGCGAGGACGAACGCGAGGATGACCGCGCGGTCGCGATGAGGCATGCGCTGACGAGAGCCTCGTTCGGGGGCCGGACCCGCCGGGGACCCGGGCTGGACCGGGGTGGCGCCTCGGCGCGCCGGGCGTGCGCGCTACTTGGTGACGACGATGTAGCTCGCGAGCGAGAAGACGACGAAGAAGACGCCCAGCACGATCGTGAACTGCCAGAGGCCCTTCTCGACGCCGCGCCGGCTCCGGTAGACCGCGGAGTCGCCGCCGAAGGTGCTCGAGAGGCCGACGCCGCGCGCCTGCATGAGGATGGCGGCGACGAGGGCGATGCTGACGACGATCTGGCCGACGGCCAGGATGGGATTCACGGTGCGCTGGACCTCCTGTCGGGGACGCGCCGGATGGTAGCACACGTCGCGGCAGGGTCCGCCCCAGCGCGGGCGCCGGGCGGCGCCCGGCGTCACGCCGGCCGTCGGCCCTCCGGGACCAGGAGCGAGCGACCCGTCGTCTCCGGCCAGACCGGGAGGCCACCGAGCTCGCAGACGGTCGGCGCGATGTCCGCGAGGACGCCGTCACGAAGCCGTCGACCCGCGACGCAGCGTCCGGCCAGCAGGAGCGGGACCGGATTGAGCGAGTGCGCCGTGACCGTCCGACCCTCCGCGTCGCGCATCTCGTCCGCGTTGCCGTGATCCGCCGTGATCACCAAGAGCGCGCCCGGACCATCCGGGTCGGCCGCCTCGACCGACGCGAGCGCCGCCACCACGCGCGAAAGGCAGACGTCCACCGTCTCGCAGGCGCGGATCGTCGCGTCCCAGACACCGGTGTGGCCGACCATGTCGGGGTTGGCGTAGTTCGCGACGATCAGGTCGTACGAGCCGGAGCCGATCGCGTCCACCAGGACGTCGGTGACGCCGGCCGCACTCATCTCGGGCTGGAGATCGTACGTGGCGACCTTCGGGCTCGGCACGAGCACGCGTTCCTCGCCCGGCCACGACACCTCCACGCCGCCGTTGAAGAAGTAGGTGACGTGCGCGTACTTCTCGGTCTCGGCGACATGCAGCTGACGCCACCCTGCAGCGGAGGCGACCTCGGCGAGGGACGTCGCGGTCTCCGGCGGGAAGACGACGAGGACCGGCAGGCCGCCCTCGTACTCCGTCATCGTCGCCACGAGGAGATCGCGCGGCACGGGTCCGCTGTCCGCCCGGTCGAACGCATCGAACGAGGCGTCCGCGAGAGCGTGCGTGAGCTGCCGGGCACGGTCCGCCCGGAAGTTGCAGTGGACGACCGCGTCGCCGTCGAGGATGCGGCCGTCCACGCCCGCGACGAGCGTCGGCTGCACGAACTCGTCGTTCTCGCCCCGGGCGTAGCCGGACTCGGCGGCCCTGACCGCGCTCGGCGCCGTGAACGGCGCCACGCCGTGGACGATCGCCCGGTAGCCCGCCGCCGTCCGCTCCCATCGCTTGTCCCGGTCCATCGGGTAGTACCGGCCCGCGACCGTGGCGATCCGCGCGTCCGGATGGACGGCGGCGAGGCGGCCCTCGAGGTCGGGCACGAAGTCGATCGCCGACCTCGGCGGGGTATCGCGGCCGTCGAGGATGGCGTGGACACGGACGGCTCCGACGCCGCGCCTCGCCGCGAGCGCCGCCGCGGCGACGAGGTGGGTGTCGCGGGCGTGGACGCCTCCCGGACCCACGAGGCTGATGAGCTGGAGCGGACGGCCGCGCTCGACGGCCCTGTCGCATGCCGCGAGGAGCGCCGGGCGCTCGAAGAACGCGCCGGACGCGATCGCCGCGTCGATCCGCGGGAGATCCTGGAGCACCGGCCGGCCCGCGCCGATGTTGAGGTGTCCGACCTCCGAGTTGCCCATCTGGCCGTCGGGGAGCCCGACGGCCCCTTCGGACGCCCCGAGCACCGCGTGAGGCCAGCGCGCCAGGAGATCGCGCCACGCGGGCATCCGCGCCGCCGCGATCGCGTCGACGGCCGGATCGCGTCCCAGGCCGAACCCGTCGACGACGACGACGACGATGGGGCGCGGGCGCGCGGCTGCGCTGCTCCCGGATCCTGCGGCCGCGGCTCGCCCCTCGGCGGCCGCGCTCACCGCCGGTCGTCCGCGGGCCGCGATGCCGCCTCGACGACGGCTCGCGCGGTGGCGGTCACCGCCGCCCGAGCGACGATCCCCGCCATCTCGTCGGGCTTCAGGGAGGCGCCGCCGACGAGCGCCCCGTCGATCGACGGCTCCACGAGGAACTCCCCGACGTTCGCGGACGTGACGCTGCCGCCGTAGAGGACCGGCACGGAGTCCGCGAGGCGCGTCGAGCCGACCTCCGCGAGGACGGCCCGGATCGCCGCCGACATCGCGGCCGCATCGGCGCCGCTCGCGGTGCGTCCCGTTCCGATCGCCCACACGGGCTCGTAGGCGATGACCAGGCCGCCCGCGAGGAGCGTCTCGGAATCGATACGGGCGAGACAGCCGCGCACCTGGCCTGCGACGACGGCCTCCGCGCGCCCCGCGTCGCGGTCGGCCAGGACTTCGCCCACGCAGACGATGGGGCGCAACCCGCTCGCGAGCGCACGGTGCAGCTTCCGGTTGACCAGCGCGTCGGTCTCGCCCTGGTCGCGCCGGCGCTCGGAGTGGCCGAGGATCACCCACGTCGCGAGTCCGGCGAGCATCGGCGCCGAGATCGCTCCGGTGTACGCGCCCGAGGCCTCGTGGTGGACGTCCTGCGCGCCCACCTCGATCCCCTCGCCCGCGACGGCACGGCCCACGGCCGCGAGGGAGAGATAGGGCGGGCAGATGACGCGCACCACCTCGGGGTGGCGCGTCGCGGCCGCGAGGGAGGCGGCCAGCTCCCCCGCATCGGCAGGGGTCGTGTTCATCTTCCAGTTGGCGGCGATGACGACGTCTCTCATGCGCACATCATGACACCGCGCGGTGCCTTCCGACTGGGTGGTACGGACCAATGGCTCCGATCCGATCCGGCCTCGAGCGCCCTGAGGCAGCTCCCCCGCCCCACCGGTCGTCGCGCGCCACCCGGCCGCCGCGTGACCGGCGCGTAGCCGGCTCGTCGTCGTGGAGCGCGGCCGCCTCGATCCGCTCGAGCGCCCGCTGGACCGCCGATCGGTGGAGGCCGAGCGCCTCCGCCAGCTCGGTGAGTGTCGCCTCCGGCTCCTCGCGTCTCGCGTCGGCCACACGGCGCGTCCCCGGCGCGAGGTCGTCGAGGCGTCCCTCGCGCTCGAGCCGGTCGATCGCCTCGACCTGGCGCGAGGAGGCGGCCACCACGCGCTGGAGGTTGGCCGACTCGGCGTTGATGACCCGGTTGAGCTCGCCGCGGAGGGCCCGGGCGACCTGGCGCGCTTCGAGCTCGAGAAGCGACCCGCCGGCGCCGACGGTCCGCAGGAACGTCACGATCGTCTCGATGCTCTTCCACGTCACCACCCCCCGGCCACGCCGGACGCGCACGGCCGCGGGCAGACCGATGGACGCGAGACGGTCGGCGAGCTCAGCGGCGCGGCCGACCTCGACGACGAACTCGAGGTGCGCGCGGGATGCCGCGAGGCTCAGGGAGCCGCGCGACAGGAAGAGCCCCCGAAGGTACGCGGCGCGGCAGTGGTCGGCAGCCGTCGCCCAGTCGATGTCGGGGACCGGGTCGGCCACAGGCCTGACGCGGTAGGCACGCCGGCCCGCGGCCGGCCGCAGGACCCGGCGCTCGCCGTCCTCGTGGCGCCCTTCGTCTCGAGCGATCTCGCGCTCGAGGCGCACCGCGAGACGGGCGACGGCCGGCTCGCGGGTCGTGAGCGCGACGCCGAGCCCGGCCATCTCTGCGCGACGGTCGCAGGCGCGTGCCGGGTCGATCCCGGACAGCTCTGCGCGGAGCGCGGAGACGAGGTCGCGCTCGTGCGTCGTCACGCGGATCGCACGACCGACGCGCGGCGGCGACCGGGGCCGGCGCTCTCGGCGACCCGGACGATCGCGGCCGCCAGCTTGGCCGGATCGTGGTGGTGATGGTTCTCGGGGTCAAGGACGTCCTCGAGGATCAGGCGCGGCTCGGGCCGCGTCCGCGGTGGCCAGCGGAGCCGGACCGGCTCCACGCCGGGCTCCGCGGCGTCCGCCGGCGCCGGACGGCTGTTCGCGAGCACGACGTCCACCATCCCGGGTGCCGTGTGCCGCTCCAGGGTCTCGACGTGGGCGGCGAGATCGAATCCCTCGGTCTCGCCTCGCTGCGTCGCCACGTTGCAGACATACAGGCGGAGCGCCGGCGACGCGAGGACGGCGTCGCGGACCTCGGGCATGAGGAGCCCGGGCAGGATGCTCGTGAAGAGGCTCCCGGGCCCCACGACGATGACGTCCGCCTCCGCGATCGCGCGGAGGGCATCGGGCGAGGGCTCGATGTCGTCGGGCGAGAGCCAGACGCGCTCGATCCAGCGGGTGTGCGAGATCGCTGACTGACCGTTCACTTCGGTGCCGTCGTAGAGCGTCGCGTGCAGGACCGACGGTGTGCTGGAGACCGGCACGACGCGGCCGCGGACCGCGAGCACCCGGTTCATCCGCCGGACGCTCTCGGCGAAGTCCCCGCCGTCGAGCTCGTACATCGCCGCCAGGAGGAGGTTCCCCACGGGATGGCCGGCGAGCGAGCTGTCCTCCTCCGGGAAGCGGTACTGGAGGAGATCGCCCATGACCGGCTCGGCATCGGCGAGGGCGACGAGGCAGTTGCGGATGTCGCCCACCGCGGGAAGGCCGAGCTGCTCGCGCAGGCGGCCGGACGACCCCCCGTCGTCAGCCACGCTCACGATGGCCGTGATGTTCGACGTGTGCTCCTTGAGGCCGCGCAGCAGCGTCGAGAGGCCGGTGCCGCCTCCGATCGTCACGACGCGTGGGCCGCGGGCGAGGAAGCGCTTCTGGTAGATGACCTCGACGAGGGGCTGGTCGCGGTCCTGCGCGAGGAACGGGCCGACGAGCACCGTGATGACCCGCCAGGCGCCGAACGCGAAGACCGCGCCCCCCACGACGACGAGGATCGCGCCCCGGGCTGCGTACGGGAGGAACTGGAGCGTGACGACCGAGACGACCGACTGGAGCGGCCCGCCCACCTCGAAATCGCGGTAGAACGCGCGGAGCGCGAACCCGCCCGCGAGGGCGAGCATGACGAGTCCGATGAAGGCGACGAGGATCCAGCGCTTGATGCCGATCCCTGGCCGGAGCCACGGCCGGAGGCTCATGCCTGCTCGAGCTCCCGATGGAAGACCGCCACGGGAAGGTCGTCGCGCCCGCGCAGGCGCGTCGCGATCTCCTCGGCGATGACGATCGAGCGATGGTAGCCGCCGGTGCACCCGACCGCGATCGTCAGGCGCGTCTTCCCCTCGTCCACGTATGCCGGCACGACGAGCTCGAGGAGCTCGCCCACCTGGTCGAGGAACCGAGCCGCGAGAGGCTGCTCGAGGACGTACGTTCGGACCGGGCCGGTCAGGCCGGAGATCTGCTTGAGCTCGGGGACGTAATACGGGTTCTTCAGGAAGCGCACGTCGAAGACGATGTCCGCCTCGAGCGGGATGCCGAACTTGAACCCGAAGCTCACCACCTGGACGACGAGCCGGTCCGGGTCCACGTCGGACGGGATGCTCGCGAAGAGGCGCGCACGGAGCTCGCGGAGGGAGAGGTCCGAGGTGTCGATGATGATGTCGGCCTCCTCGCGGACCGTCGCGAGGAGTCGCCGCTCCTGCGCGATGGACCCGGCGATCCCCTTCTGGCCGGAGAGGGGGTGCCGGTGGCGCGTCTCGGAGAAGCGCCGGATGAGGACCTCGTCGCGCGCCTCGAGGAAGATGACGCGCGGGCGGATGCCGCGGGCGCTCAGGCTCGCGCGGACGGCGTCGAACGCGCTCTCGACGTCGCCGGCGCGGACGTCGAGGACGATCGCGACGTGCTCGAACCGGCCGGGGTCGTCGGCGACGAGCTCTCCGAGCGACGGCAGCAGCTCACCCGGGAGGTTGTCGACAGTCGTGTACCCGAGATCTTCGAAGAGCTTCGTGGCGGCCGTCTTCCCGGCGCCCGAGAGCCCGGTAAGGACGACGACGCTCTGCTCCGCGGCCGAGCCGTCGTCGTCGCGCAGCACGTCCCTCGTGGCAGTCATCGGCCCGTGATCCGCACCAGCTGGATCGAGACCTCGTAGAGGATGTACATCGTCACCCCGAGGATCACGGGGCTCACCGGGTCACCACCGGGCGTCGCGACCGCGGCGATGATCGCGATGACCAGGATCGCATGGCGGCGCCTGGCGGCGAGCGCCCGCGACGAGACGATGCCGACCTTGGACAGCAGCACGAGGACGATCGGGAACTCCATCGCCAGGCCGAACACGAGGAAGAGCATCGAGACGAAGCCGAAGTACGCCTCGGCCGTGATGAGCGCCTGGAGGTCCGCGGACTGGAAGCTCAGGAGGAAGCCGGATGCGTACGGGAGGATGAGGTACGCGACGGCGACGCCGAGGCAGAAGAAGAGCAGCGCGAGGGGGACCCACGGGCGGGCGAGCCGTCGCTCCCGCTGCGTGAGGCCGGGTGAGACGAACGCCCAGACCTCGTAGAGGATCACGGGCATCGCGACGATGATGCCGAAGACGAGCGCGATCTTGAGATTGATGAAGAAGGCGTCGCCCAGACCGGTGAAGACGAGCGGCTTGTCGATCTGGAGCGGCGCCTTGAGGAAGGCGATGATCCGGCCCGCGAGCCAGAACCCGACGGCGGTACCGATCGCGACCGCGACGATCACGACGACGATCCGGTTGCGAAGCTCGCTCAGGTGATCGACGAGCGTCATCACCTTCTCGTCGCCGGCCTCGGCAGCCGGGACCGCTACCCCATCCGGGGCGTCGATGGGCGTAGGGGTGAGGCCCTGCTCCTGGAGGGCGTCCGCCTCGGCCATGGCACTCAGGGCCGGGGCGGGTCAGCCCTGCGGCTGGACCGTGGACGCGTCGGACGGGGCGGCGGGCGTCTCGGCGGTCACGGCCGGCGCAGGAGCGGCGGCGACCGGCTCCGGGGCGGGAACCGCGGGTGCGGCGACGACCTGGGCGGGTGCGGCCGGCGGCGCGACCGGAGCGACGGGTGCCGCCACGGGCGCCTGGGGGGCCGGCGGGGCGGCCATCGTTGCCGTGTTCACCGTGTTGACCGTGTCGTTCACTTCCTGCGTGGCCTTGCGGAACTCGCGGATGCTCTTCCCGATGGCCGCGCCCACGTCCGGGAGCTTGCCCGGTCCGAGGATGAGGAGCGCGATCACCAGGATGATGATCAGCTCGACGGGTCCGATGTTCGGCATCGTTCGTGGATCCCTCGCGGCTCGTTCGCTCGCAGCGGCTCGCCGGCCGCTCGAGAGGCGCCCTACTCTAGCACAGGGAGGCGGGCCGCCCACCCGGCGGCGGCCTCGGCGATCGCCACCCCGGGGTCCGCTGCGCCCGTCGCGGCGCCCGCGATCCCGCGTGAGACGTTGACGAGGAGACCCCCGCCCGGACCCGATCCGGCCGGCGGCGCCGTGGCGCGACCGTGGCGGAGCGCGGCTGCCGCGTCGCCGCCCTGCGAGCCCACCCCCGGGACGAGGAACGCGAGGCCGGGCGCGACCGCCCGGACGGCTTCCATCTCGGCGGGTGCGGTCGCCCCTACGACGAGACCGACGGTGCTCCCGGGGCCCCACCCGACGGCGCGCCGCGCGACGCGGAGGTAGAGGGCCTCCTCCGGGGCCGCGATGGCGGGGTCCGCGGCCACGCGCAGGTCCTGCAGCTCGCTTGCCCCGGGGTTCGACGTCCGGCACAGGACGTACACGAACCGGTCGACCCGCTCGAGGAGGGGTGCGATCGCCTCGGACCCGAGGTACGGGCTCGCGGTGAGAGCGTCGGCCCCGAGGACGTCGTAGAGCGCGACGGCGTGCCGAGCGGCCGTGCTGCCGATGTCGCCGCGCTTCGCGTCGGCGATGACGGGGACGTCGGCCGGGATCGCCGCGCGGATCCGTTCGAGTGCGCGCATCCCATCCGTCCCGAGCGCCTCGAAGAACGCGAGGTTCGGCTTCACCGCGGCGGCGCGCGGCATCCCCGCGTCGAGGAGGAGCCGGCAGAACGCCTCGACGCCTGCCACGTCCCCGCCGAACCCGTCGGGCAGCGACGCCGGGTCGGGATCGATCCCGAGGCAGAGCACGCTTCCGACGCGTCGTGTCCGTGCGCCGAGACGCGCGAGGAAGCCGTCGGTCACGGGACGGCGCTCGCCGAGGGCTCGACGGTCCCGGCCGGCGACGCGCTCGCCGCCGACACCGATGGCGCGGGCGTGGGCAGCTGGTCGGCGGGCACGAACCACGTGGCGCGGGACGCACCGTCGAGGCCCGCGAAATCGGTCAGGGGCTGGCTCTCGGACGCCTTCATCGACGCGCCCTTGCCGGTCAGGTCGACGATCCGCAGGTCGACCGCGAGGCCGTCGAGATGCATGTACACGAGCTGGTCGCCCCGCGGCGACCACGTGGGTGCCCACGAGTTGTCGTCGGTCGTCACGCGCAGGATCTCGGCGCCGGTCCTCGCGTCGAGGATCACGACGTTCGTCCCGAACGAGTCCGTGAGCGTCGCCGCGACGTACCGCCCGTCCGGGGACCAGTTCGGGCTCACGTAGCCGGGGCCTGTCACCGCCCCGAACCGCTTCTTCGCGGGGAGCCATCGCCAGATCGACGGCGCGCCGCGCGAGCCGTCGCGCGCGTTCTGGATGTAGAGGAGCGTCTTGCCGTCGGGGCTGTACGCCGGGTCCTGGTGGCCGAGCGGCGGGTTCTCGGGGACGGGGACCGGCGTGAGCTTCTCCGTCGTGAGATCGAACGTCTGCAGGACCACGTCCGAGCTCGACGGGTCCGGGAGGTCCGACACGAGCGCGATCGTCTTCCCGTCGGGAGCGGGCGCCGGCTGGAGGATGAACGCCTGCCACTCGCGGCCGCCCCCGTACTTGATGAGGCCGGAGAGGAGCGCCTCCGCGCCCGAGCCATCGGGGTGGATCCGCATGAGGATCGGATAGTCGAGGTCGTAGTACGCGGGGCGACCTTCGTTCTGGTACAGACCGCGCTTGCTCTTGTGGGTCACGTAGTAGATCCACTGGCCATCGGCGGAGAACGCCGGGTCGGCGTCCGCGCCCGTCTTCGTCAGCTGCTTGGCGTCCGACCCGGTCTGGATCCAGAGGTTCCCCGCCTTCACGTACACGAGCGTGCCGGGGAACTGGACGCTCTTGTTCGTCTCGACGACGTTCGGCAGAGGGGTCGCGCCGGGCGGGCGGGCGGCGACACCGCTCCCGCCGCGATTGCCCGACCCGTGGCCTCCGGTCGGGAGGAACGGGATCTGCCCGGTGAAGAGCCCGAAGGTCACGAAGGCGGCGACGGCGAGCCCGATCGCCGCGAGCGCAGGGGCGAGGATCGGCCGACGGAGCCCGACGCCGTACGGGTCGCGCGCCGCGGCCGAGTCGTCGGTCCGCGGGTGCCGTCGCTGGGCGGTCATGCCAGCCGACCTCCGGCCCCGATCGTCGACGCCTCCACCGTCCCGGCCGGCGCGACGTCGCGCACCTCGAGCTGGAGGGAGTCGTAACCGCCGTACGTCCGGACGCCGACGCGCGCCGCGACGTCCACGCGGTCGCCCACGTGGAGCTGTGTCGCGAGGTCGTCGCGGCCGAAGGCGATCGCGTCGACGACGTCGCGTTGTCGGCGGAGGGTGAGCTGGGTATGGCCGCCGTTGGCGGCGCGCACGCGTGTCACGGTCATGTCGAGGACGGCGACCACGGGTGAGGGGTTCCCGGGGCCGGTCGGCTCGAGTACCTGGAGCTCACGTACGAGAGCGTAGTCGAGCGCGTCCGTCGGGATCGCGAGATCGACCGCGAGCTCGGGCCGGGGAT
This sequence comes from Chloroflexota bacterium, assembly GCA_021813655.1. Classification (GTDB taxonomy): domain Bacteria; phylum Chloroflexota; class Limnocylindria; order Limnocylindrales; family CSP1-4; genus CAIYQJ01. Next base: position 35,926 of record JAKAJU010000128.1, read on the forward strand.
CCCGCGGCGCCGAGGCCGCGGCGATCGCCGTGAACCGCTCCACGAACTCGTCCCAGCGGTCGGCGACGAGATCGAAGCCGGCCGCGCCCGCGTGTCCGCCGTGACGCAGGAAGAGGCCGGGCCCGCACGCGACGAGGGACGAGGCAAGGTCGAGGCGGCCGGCCGATCGGCAGGATGCGCGGACGACGCCGTCCATCCGCGCCCCGACGACGGCTGCACGGCCGTTCTCCTCCGCGAGGCGCGCCGCGACGAGGCCGACGATGCCGGGCAGCCACGGCCCGTGGAGCGCGATCGCCGGCGCGGCGGCGAGCGCCGGATCCGCCGCGAGCGCGGCCCGAGCGTCGGCGAGCGTGGTGCGGAGGACCTCGCGGCGCAGCTCGTTCGCGGCCTCGAGCAGGTCGGCGATCGCCGCCGCCTCGTCCGGGTCGTCTGCGAGCAGGAGTGCGGCCGCCTGCTCGGCCTCGCCCACCCTGCCCGCAGCATTGAGACGCGGAGCGATCTGGAACGCCACGGTGTCGAGGTCGGCGGACTCCGGGCGGACGCCGGCGCGCGAGAGGATCGCGGCGAGCGCCGGCCGGGGGCGCTCGCGGATCGCCGCAAGCCCCAGGCGCGCGATCGCTCGGTTCTCGCCGAGGATGGGCGCCACGTCCGCGACGGTCCCGATCGTCGCGAGGTCGGCCAGATCGAGCGGGTCGGCGCTCCCCCCGAGCTCCTCGCTGAGGAGGCGCGCGACGGTGAACGCGACGCCGGATCCGGCGAGCCTCGCGTCCGGATAGGCGCTGTCGATGCGGTGGGGATTGACGAACGCGACGGCGCCCGGCACGCGGTCCGGGACGTGGTGGTGGTCCGTGACGATCACGTCGATGCCCGCCGCGCGCGCGACCTCGACCTCGTCGGGGCTGCTCGATCCGCAGTCGACCGTGATGAGCAGGGTCCTGCGCTCCGAGCGTGCGCGTTCGATCGCCGTGACGGAGAGGCCGTGGCCCTCCGCGAGCCTCGACGGGACGTATGGCGCCGCGTCGAGTCCGAGCGATCGGAGCGCGCGGACCAGGACCGCGAGTCCCGTCAGCCCGTCGGCGTCGAAGTCGCCGAAGACGAGCACGCCCTCGGCCTCGTGGACCGCTCGCCGCACGCGCGCCACGACGCGGTCGGCGTCGGGGAGGAGGTGCGGGTCGTTGAGGCCGTCCGTGGCCGGACCGAGGAACGCGTCGAGCCCTGCGGCGTCGCGTACCCCGCGACCGGCGAGGACCGTGGCGGCGGACCCGCCGATGCCGCGAGAGCGCGCGGCGTCGATGAAGGCAGCGTTCGGCGGGTCCCCGGCAGGGAGCCGCCAGCGGTACCGGGACGTGATCATGAGCCGGACCGTGCCACCCGACGCTCGACGCGCGAGCCACCGGCCATCGCCGGTGGCTCGCTGCGCGCGCGTCCGTGGGTCACGGCGCCCTGCCGCCGGAACGCGCCGGCGTCAGGCCGTCGCCCGTCGCGTCGTCTTCGCCGCTGCCGCGCGTTCGACTCGCCGCTTCGTGTCCCACTCCTCCCAGACGACGAGGAGCGGAGCCGCGACGAAGATCGAGGAGTACGTCCCCGAGATGATCCCGATGAGGAGCGCGAGGACGAAGTTGCGCAGCGACGGGCCCGCGAACAGCAGGAGCGCCGTCAGCGTGAAGACGACCGTCAGGCTCGTGTTGATCGACCGGCCGAGCGTCTGCATGATCGAGTGGTTGACGATGGCCGCGATCGGCTCGCCCGCGTGGCGCGCCTTGTTCTCGCGGACGCGGTCGTACACGACGATCGTGTCGTGGACGCTGAAGCCGATGACGGTGAGCATCGCCGTGATGAACAGACCGTCGATCTGCGTTCCGAAGAGGGTTCCGAGGACCGCGAAAACGCCCACCACGACGATGACGTCGTGGAGCAGCGCGATCAGCGCCGTGGCACCGAACTTGTAGTTGCGGAACCGGAACGTCATCCAGAGCATGATGCCGAGCGAGCCGAGGAGGATCAGGACGATCGCCTGCGTCGTCAGCTCCGCGCTGATGACCGGACCGATCGTCGTGAGCTCGCGGGTCGACTCGATCGGGCCGAACTGCGCCTCGAGGGCGGTCGCGACATCGCCGAGCGGGCCGGTCGTGGGCTTCGTCGGTGCGACGGCAGCCGGGACCGACGGGAGCGGGCTCGCGGGTGCCAGGGACGGACCGGGCGCGGCGCTCGTGAGCGCGGCCGGGATCGTGGCGGACGGAGACGGGGACGCCCCGGTCGACGTCGCGACACCCGTCGATGCCGATGCGCCGGTGGAGGCGGGGACGCCCGTGGATGCCGATGCGCCCGTCGAAGCCTCCACCCCGGTCGAGGCGTCAGGCCCGCGGAGGCCCACCGGCTCGGTGCGGGCGAGGAGGAAGCCGCCATCGGTCTGGACGACGGTCGTGTCCCTGAGCCCGTTGGAGACGAAGACCGCGCGGACCTGGTCGGCCGACGGCGCCTGCTGGGCGAACTTGAACTCCCAGAGCGTGCCGCCGGTGTAGTCGATGGAGAACTGGAGCCCGACCTTGCCGCCCGTGATCGGCGTCAGCAGGATGAAGAGCAGGCCAGGGATCGTGATCGCGAGGGAGAACGCGAAGAACCACTTCTTCCGCGCCATGATGTCAAACACGGCCGCGCGCCTCCCCACGGACGCCGCGACCGGCAGCCGGACGCGTCAGGAAATCCTCCTCCGCGACGCCCCAGAGGCGCGCGTTTCTCGCGATGTCCGTGTGGACGACGCCGCGCAGGATCGTCCGGGTCACGGTGACCGCAGTGAACATCGACATGAGGACGCCGATGATGAGCACGAGGGCGAAGCCCTTGATCACCGAGGAGCCGAACCAGAAGAGGATCCCGGCGGTGATCAGGCTCGACACGTTCGAGTCGAGGATCGAGTTCCAGGCGCGGTTGAAGCCGGCCTCCACCGCGGCCGCGAGGCTCTTGCCGAGCCGCAGCTCCTCCTTCGTCCGCTCGAAGATCAGGATGTTCGCGTCCACCGCCATGCCGATCGAGAGGACGAAGCCGGCGATGCCGGCGAGCGTCAGCGTGACCGGGATGAGCCTGAAGATCGCGAGCACGACGAGCGCGTAGTAGAGGAGCGCGAAGTCGGCGACGAGCCCCGGCAGTCGGTAGTAGATGATCATGAAGATGAGGACCATCAGGATCCCGACGAGACCACCGAGAAGCGCGGCGTCGAGCGAGAACCCGGCCAGCGACGAGCTGATCGCCTGGACCGAGATCTCCTGGATCGGGAACGGCAGGGAGCCGTAGCGCAGGATCGTCACGAGGTTGTTCATCTCGGCCGCCGTGAAGCCGCCGCCGCTGCCGCCGGTGATGATCCCCTGGCCGCCGGTGATCGGGCTCTGGATGTACGGCGCCGACACGACCGTGCCGTCGAGCACGATCGCGAAGAAGTTCCCGACGTTCTTCGTCGTGTAGTCGGCGAAGAGCTTCGAGCCCTGGTCCTTCAGCGAGAACTGGACCGCGCGGCCCCCCGTGGAGTCGGTGCCCGGGTTCGCGCTGGAGATCTGGTCGCCCGAGAAGAGCGCGCTCGGCGCCGGCGTCGGGAGCGGTTCGTTCGCGGTCGCCCGCTCGGGCCCGGGGTTCGTGTTCGTGCCGAAGCGGTCCGTGGGCAGCGGGACGAAGTCGAGCCGGCCGGTGGAGCCGACGAGCTTCCGGATCGAGTCCGGGTCGCTGACCCCGGGGATCTCGACGACGATCCGGTCGGTCCCCTGCGTCTGCACGACCGGCTCGGAGACGCCCGTCGCGTTCACGCGGCGCTCGACGATGTCCTTGATCGTGTTCAGGTCCGCCGAGCTCGGCGACTTCCCGCCGGCGGGCAGGGCCTGGTAGACGACCCGGAGGCCGCCCTGGAGGTCGAGGCCGAGCTTGGTCTCGACGGTCCGCGTCCCGCCGCTGGGATCCCCGAGCGCGGGCAGCTGGAGGCCCGGCCAGAAATCGATGAAGAGGGCGAGCACGCCGACGATGACGATGATGAACGGGGTGATTCTGCGCATCGGCCGGGGATGCTACACCATCGGCGGCCCGGCCGCCGGACGTCCGCAGCGCCGAGCCCGTGCCGGACTCACTCGGCGAGGCCGGACAGGATCCTCTCGGCGAGCGCGGAGCCGATCCCGGGGACCGCCGCCACATCCTCGACGCTGGCCTCCCGGATGCGTCGCACGGACCCGAACGCCCGCAGCAGGGCGCGCTTCCGGGCGGGCCCGACGCCCGGCAGCTCGTCGAGCGCCGACCGGACCGCGCGCTTCGAGCGCAGGTCGCGGTGGTAGGTGATCGCGAACCGGTGCGCCTCGTCGCGGAGGCGCTGGACGAGGTGGAGCGCTGGTGAGGTGGACGGCAGCACGACCGGGTCCGGCCGGTCCGGGAGGAAGAGCTCCTCGCGCTCCTTCGCCAGGCCGACGAACGGGAGGTCCGAGACCCCTGCCTCCGTGGCGGATGCGAGGGCGGCCCCGAGCTGGCCCTTCCCACCGTCGATGACGACGAGATCGGGCATCCGCCACCGGACCTCCTCGACCACGCCCTCCTCGCCCGCCGGTGCCCGGCGGAAGCGGCGCCGCATCACTTCGGCGTGGCTCGCGAAGTCGTCCTGGCCGGCGACGCCCTTGATGCGGAAGCGCCGGTACTCGGCGTTCGCGGGCCGCCCGTCCTCGAAGACCACCATGCTGGCGACGGTCTCGCGCCCCTGGATGGTGCTGATGTCGTAGCACTCGATGCGCGCGGGCGGGCCCGCCATCCCGAGCGCGATGGCCAGCTCCTCGAGGGCCTCCTGGGTCTTGCCCTCGTCGGCGAGCCACTTCGCCGCCTCGCGCTCGAGGGTCTCGGCGGCGTTGCGCGCCGCGAGGTCGAGCAGCTCCCGGCGCTCGCCCCGCTGCGGCACCCGGACCTCGGCCTTCCGGCCGCCCCGGCGCGCGGAGAGGAACTCGGCGACGGCATCCGCGTCGGGCGGCTCCACCGGAACGAGGATGGCCGGTGGCACGATCGCCGCGCGGAGGTAGTACTGCTCGATGAAGCCACCGACGACCTCGGCGTCGGAGGTGTCGCGTGGCGTCTCGAGGAGGAACACGTCCCGCCCCACGAGCTTCCCATCGCGGATGGCGAAGACCTGGACGGCCGCGCGCGCGTCGCGTCGCGCCAGGCCCAGGACATCGACCTGGGTTCGCGCGTAGGCCGCCATCTTCTGCGACTCCATCGTCCGCTCGATCGACCGCAGCTTGTCGCGCAGGACCGCCGCCTTCTCGAACTCGAGCGCCTCGGCGGCGCCCTCCATCTCGACGCGGACCTGCCGCGCGACAGCCTCCTGGCGGCCCTCCAGGAAGAGCTCGACCTGGGCGATGTCGGCGCGGTACGCCTCGCGCCCGATCGCCTCCACGCACGGGCCCTGGCAGCGCTTGATGTGGTACAGGAGGCAGGGGCGGCGGAGCGCCCGCTGGCCGTCGTGGATCTCGATCGTGCAGGTCCTGAACCGGAAGAGCCGGCGGATGAGGTCCATCGCCTCGTCCACGCTCTTCGCCGAGGCGTACGGCCCGAAGTACCGGCTGCCATCATCCCGGAGCTTCCGGGTCCGTTCGATCCGCGGGAAGTCGTCCGCGAGCGTGATCCGGATGTACGGGTAGCTCTTGTCGTCCTTGAGCCGGACGTTGTACCGCGGCCGGTACCGCTTGATGAGGTTGGCCTCGAGGAGGAGGGCCTCGCTCACGGAATCGGTCAGGGTCCATTCGACGTTCGCGACCCGGTCGATGACGGTGCGGATGCGATGCGTCTCGCCCGCCGTCTGGCGCTGCCAGTAGCTCCGGACACGCGACCTGAGGTCCTGCGCCTTCCCGACGTAGAGGACCTCGTCCCGGGGGTCACGGAGCAGGTACACGCCGGGGCGTGCGGGCAGTCGGCGGAGGGTCGCCTCGAGTCGGGGGTCCACGCCCCGATCGTACCGCCCCGGGGCGGAGCCTCCCGTCCGGGGCGGACCGGTGGCCGGTCGCGAGGGCTACGGCGCCGGGATGATGAGGATCTGGCCGACCTTGAGCTCGCGCGGCTTCACCTTCGGGTTCGCCGCCTGCAGTGCCTTGAGGGTGACCCCGAACTTGGCCGCGATGGCGATCATCGTGTCACCCTTCTTCACGCGGTACTTCTTCGTCGTCGGCGTCCCCGTCGCCGCGGGCTCAGCCGTCGCGGCGGGGGCGGCCGACTCGGTCGGGGGCAGCGTCTCGACGACGGCCGAGGACTGCGGCGAAGGGGTGTCGGGCGGCAGGCTGGGCAACGGCGTCGCCGTGCTTCCGCCGCACGCCGCCAGGGTGCCGGCGACGGTGATCGAGAGGCCGACGATGAGGAGCCGGGCGCCACCGCGCATGAGCCACCCTCCGCTCGATCGGCGGCGTCGGGGATCTTCACCCGTGCCGCGGTGCAAGTCTACGCTCACGGGACGGACGGGAGAACTGCGATGTGGCGCGGGAGGGCGGCGCCGACGCGGGCGCGCGTCGCGTTGGCGCGCACCGTCCTGCGATCCGGCGCCGCGACGCTGCCTAGACCCGCTCCGGCTTGCCGGAGACCCAGGCGAGCAGCTCGGGGAGCGGCCGCGTGTTCACGACGTGTCGCGCCTCGACCCAGCCGCGTCGAGCCTGGTCCACGCCCCAGCGGAGGAAGTCGAGCTCGCTCGTCCGATGAGCGTCCGAATCGATCGCCACCAGGCAACCGGCCTCGATCGCCCGGCGCGCCCGCTCCGCCGACAGGTCGAGCCGCGGCGGCGACCCGTTGATCTCGAGCGCGGTGCCGGTCGCGGCCGCGGCCTCGAAGACAGCGTCCCAGTCGAGGTCGAGGTCGGCCCGCTCCTGGATCATCCGGCCGGCCGGATGCGCGATGACGTCGACATGCGGGCTCCGGATCGCGTTGAGGGTCCGCCGCGTGAGCTCGTCGCGCGACTGCCGCCGTGCCACGTGCACCGACGCGACGACGAGGTCGAAGCGCGCCAGGAGGTCGTCTGGGTAGTCGAGAGCGCCGTCGGCGCGCACCTCGAGCTCGCAGCCGTGCAGGAGCCGGAAGCCGGCCACCGCGCCAGCGGGCAGCGTCCCGACGGCGTCCTCGACCGCATACCGCGCGTTCAGCTCCGCGATGACGCGGCGCTGCTGCTCCACCCGCGCGGGCTCGAGACCGTGTGCGATGGCGAGGCTCTGCGAGTGGTCCGTCAGCACCTGGTACGCATGGCCGCGCCGCCGCGCGGCGTCCGCCATGACCTCGATCGCGTGCACGCCGTCGCTCCAGTCGGAGTGCGCGTGCAGGTCGCCGCGCAGGTCGCCCCGGGTGACCAGCGAGGGCAGCCGGCCCTCGCGAGCCGCAGCGATCTCGCCGCCGTCCTCGCGCAGCTCGGGTTCGACGTACGCGAGGTCGAGGAACCTGTAGACGGCGGCCTCGTCGGGGAGCGTGCGCAGCTCGGCGCCTGCGCCCGTCGCCGGCTCGCCGTCCGGGCCGAGCCGCAGGAAGCCCTTCTCCGACAGGCTCCAGCCGCGGTCGCGGGCGATCGCCCGCAGCGCCACGTTGTGTGCCGCCGACCCCGTGAAGTGGACGAGGTACGTGCCCGCCTCGCCGGGCGGCATGACCATGAGATCGACCTGGGGCCGGCGGAGCAGCGTCACGCTCGCCTTGGCGTGGCCGGCGCCGAGCACGCGGTCGACGACGCCCAGGCCCGTGAACCGGGAGATGACCGTGTCGGGGTCGTCGGTCTCGACGAGGAGGTCGAGGTCTCCGACCGTCTCGCGCCGCCGACGGAGCGAGCCCGCCTGGACGATGCGACGGACGCCCGGCGCTCCCTCCAGCTGCGCCACGAGGTCGTCCGCGACGGCCTGCGCCCGGTCGATGAGCATCCGCTGGGGCCGCTCCTCGAGCTGCCGGATGCCCTCGAGGATCCGCTGTTCCGTCCCGGCAGAGATGCCGCGCAGGCCCTGGAGCCGACCGGCCTCGGCGGCGTGGCGCAGGTCGTCGAGCGTCTCGACGCCGAGGCCCTCCCAGACAGCCCGGACGGTCTTCGGCCCGACGCCCGGCACCTCGAGCAGGTCCACGAGGCTGGCCGGCATCTCGGCCCGCAGGCTGTCGTGGAACGCCATGTGGCCGGTGGTCGCGAGCTCGACGATCTTGTCGCCGATCGCGCTGCCGACCCCCGGGACCGACCGCCGGTCGCCGGATGCGTATGCCGACGCGACCTCGAACGGGGCACGCGCGATCGCGTCGGCCGCCTTGCGGTAGGCCAGCACCTTGAACACGAGCTCGCCGCGGACCTCGAGCAGGTCGCCGATCTCGTGGAAGATCCGGGCCAGGTCGCCATTGCTGGGCACGGGTCGCTCGTCGGCGGGCATGTGACCAATGATGCATGAGGATCCTCCGGCGCCCTGACCGTGGCGCCAACGGCCGCTCGCACGCGGCTGCCTGCCGCCGGTCCGGGGTGATCCGTGGTCGACCGACCGCCGTGAGGATCGGCCGGTGGATCGCTCGCCCCACCCCTCCGTCGCCGCCCGGCTCGCGACCCTGTCCCCCGACCAGCGGGCGGCCGCGACCGCGCCGCCCGGCCCGGTGCTGTGCGTCGCGCCCGCAGGGAGCGGCAAGACGACCACGCTCGTCGCCCGGGTGGCATGGCTCGTGGACACCGGCGTCGACCCGGCGGCGATCGCCGCGATCACCTTCAACCGTCGTGCCGCCGAGGAGCTGGCCACACGCCTGGCCGACGTCCTTGCGCCGCTGGGCCATGCGGCCGACGCCGTACGCGTCCGGACGTTCCACGCACTCGGCCGGGAGATCCTCCGTGAGGCCGGCCGCCCGGTCGAGCCGCTCGTCGACCGCGCGCGCCTCCTGCGCCGTCTCTTCCCCACGGCCGACACCGCGGCGCGGACGCGGATCGACGACGCGATCTCTCGGAGGAAGCTCGATCCGGGTGGCAGGGGCGAGGCGCGAGCTGCGGGCGGGGCACGAGCCGCGGGCGGGGCGCGAGCGGCGAGCGCGACGGCGGATCCCGCGGTGCAAGCGTGCGTGGAGGCGGCGGTCGACGCATACGAACGGGCGGTCCGCGACACGGGCGGCCTGGACTTCGACGATCTGGTGGCCGACGCGCTCCGGCTCCTGGCAGCCGATCCCGCGGTCCTCGCGCTCTGGCGCGCCCGGTGCGCGCACCTGCTCGTCGACGAGGTCCAGGACGTCGACGCGAGCCAGCTCCGGCTCGCGCTGCTCCTCGCCGCACCGGCCAACCGGATCTTCCTCGTCGGCGACGACGACCAGTCGATCTACGGCTGGCGGCTCGCGGACGTCCGGCGGATCCTCGGGCTGGCCGCCTCTCTGCCCGGTCTCCGCCGCGTGGACCTCGTGACGAACCGCCGATGCCCGCGCCCGGTCGTCGAGCGGGCCGTCCGCCTCGTCGCGTGCAATCGCGAGCGCTTCGCGAAGGAGGTCAGACCGGGGCCTGCCGCCCGCGGGCGGCTCATCCTGGTCCCAGAGGCCGGCGACGAGGAGGCGACGCTCCGTGCCGTCGTCAGCTCATGGCCCGACGACGGGACGCACGCGATCCTCGCCCGGACGAATCGCGAGCTGCTGACCGGCCTGATCGTGGTCCTCGACCTGGGAATGGCGTTCCGGGCCGGCCGGATCCCCGAGATCGCGACGGACGCACGGGTGGACGCCGTCCTCGCGGCGGCGGCACGCGCGGACGGCCGGCTCCCGCCCGCAGCGCGCGTTCTCGCGGGCGCGCGCGTTCTCGCGGGCGCGCGCG
>JAKAJU010000096.1 GCA_021813655.1 Chloroflexota bacterium
AAGAGTCGCGGGCTCACGGCGAGCGCGAGGTCCACGCCGGACCGGTCCGCCGCCACGGTGACGACCGCCGCCTTCGCTCGGGCCGCGACGTATCCCGATGCCCCGAGGTAGCCGCCGGCGGCGGCCGTGCCGGCCGACGCCGGCGGCGCCGCGTGCACGAAGTAGCCGCCGGGCGCGAGCCCCGTGATCGTCCAGGTGCCGCTCGCCGTCGTCTGCGCGCCCTTGCACTCGACGGGGACGGGAACGGACGGCGGCGTGGACGGGCACGCCGTGACGACCGCGCCGGCGACGGGTCCCGTCGCGCTCGTGACCGTCCCGGCGAGACGCAGGCCGACAGGGGAGGCGAGCGCGACGCGCTCCACGATGGGCGACGGCGAGGCCGTGGCGACGGACCCCGAGGCCGCCGCTGGCCCGGCGGCCGGCAACGACACCGCGGCGACGAGGGCGGCGAGGAGGATGAACAGGCCGGAGCCTTCGGCGCAGAGTCGCGAGGTGGGACGGAGACGCAGCATCGGGACCTCGGGGAAGCTGGGCGACGGAGGGCGGCGCCGATGGCGCGCGCGCGCGACGCGGGTATCATGCCCGAGATGACCGAGCGCAGCCCGGACGAACGGCCCACCGCGTGCCCGTTCCTCGCGTTCGAGGACGACCGCGACTACCGGTCCGATCGGCCCGACCACCGGCACCGCTGCTTCGCCGAGGCGCACCCGGCCCCGCGCGCGATCAGCCACCAGGAGCTGTTCTGCCTGGGCGGTGCGTTCGGTGAGTGCCCCACCTTCGCGTCGTGGGCGGCCCGGGAGGCGGCAGCTGTCCGGCGCCCGACGATCCGACGGCCCGAGACCTCGGCGACGCCCCGGGGTGCCTACCCGGCTGGCACGGCGTACCCGGCGGGTGCGGCGTCTCCGGGCGATGCCGGGACCGCGCCTCCATCGCCGACCGCGTCGCGTGACTGGCAGGCACCACCCCCATGGGCCGCCGAGGGCGCCGCGGGCGCGGCCGCGCGGGACGTTGAGCCTTCTCCGACGGCCGGTCGGGGCCCGGACCTCGGCCAGACCCCCGCGTTCCTCGCCGGCCGCGAGGAACGACGCCCTGCCGGCGCCCCTGCATCCGGACGGCCGCCCGTTTCCGCGACGACCGCGGGCGGGGGCACGGCCGCCGCGGGCACGGCCGCGGCGTACGGGTCGGCCTCGCTCATCGGTGGCAGTGCGTCCGCGGCGTCCGCCGAGGACTTCGGCGGAGTCCCGCACGCCGGTGCAGGGCGGGCCGCCTCCCGGCCGGTATCCGGGCGGTCGAGCGCACCACCGCCACCCCGGCCGTCGTCCTCGGATTCGCTCTGGACGGAGCCCGACATCGACGTCCCGGCGGAGGACGACGCCTGGGTCGATCCGGTCGAGGCCGCCGCGGCCGCCCGCGTCGCGCGAGCCTCCCGCTCGAGCAGCCCCTCGTCGTCCCGGTTCGGGCTCGGGCGATCGAAACCCACGGCTTCCGGTCAGGCGCGTCCGCTCCCGCAGCGCGCCGCGGACCCGGATGCCCCCGCGTGGGAGCGGCCTCGACGCTTCGATTCCTACCCGACGATCAAGTCGGGCGGCGTCTTCGGCGGCGGCGGCGCGTCCCGCCGGGTCCCGCGCATCCTCGTCTGGGCCGGTCTGCTCGCGGTCGCGGCCCTGGCGCTCTTCCTGCTCCCGCCGATCTTCCTCGGCGGCGGCGGCGCCCCGCGATCGAGTCCCACGCCGTCGGCCTCGGCCGACGCCACCGCCGCGCCGTCCGTGTCGCCCACGCCGGAGCCGTCCCCGACGCCGCTCACGTACAAGGTGAAGTCCGGGGACACGCTCTCGGGGATCGCGGCCAAGTACAAGCTGGCCGTCGCCGACATCATCGCGGCGAACCCGGATCTCAAGGATCCGAACCAGCTCCAGATCGGCGACACGCTCGTCATCCCGCTGCCGGTCTCGTCCGTGATCCCGGACGCGGGGACGCCGGCCCAATCGGCCGCACCCTGACGCGGAGCCACGAGGCGTGCCCCGTCGTCGGCCTCGCGGGCGATGCTGCGGCGCCGGTCAGCGCGGGGAGAGGTTGATCGTCGTGATCTTCCCGGCCTCGATGCGGAACGTCGCGTCGAGGTGCTGGCTCGGGGCACCCGGGCGCACGGAGACGATGTCCGCCTCGTAGACGTTGCCCATGTCGCGGACGTCTCCGGGGACCATCTTCAGGCCCGGGTCCGCACGCAGGAACCACCCGCCGACCTGGTCGGATCCGCGAAGCACGCGCGCACCCTCGCCCACGTGCACGCGCATCTCGACGCGCTCGTCGAGCAGCGCGACCGCGCCTTCCCTGTCGCCGCCGTTCAGGCGCTCGAAGAACAGCTCCATCGTGTCGACCGCACCCATGCCTCAAGTCTACCCGCCGGGGTCACCGCACGCGGGCCGGGCGATCCCGTTCAGAAGCCGCCGCCGGCGCCGCCTCCGCCGCCCCCGGAGCCTCCGCCGCCGAAGCCGCCGCCGCCGCCCCCGCTCCCGGACGAGGACGGGGAGTTCCCGATCGTGCCGAGCGAGGCCATCATCCCGCCGAAGTCGGGGACCGCCGAGCCGGCCATGAGCCCGGGTGCGAGGCCGCCGGCGCCGGACCCCCAGCCGCTCCCGCCCGAGGCCGGGTGGTACCAGAGCGGCAGCCAGACGGTCGGGGTCGCCGTGCCCTCGCGCATGTCCTCGATGCTGCGCTCGAGGACCTTCTCGATCTCATCCTGGAGGCCGAGCGCCGTCGCCCAGACGACTGCGCGGTCGGGCGTCTCGAGCCACGTGAGGCCCGACTTCGCGACGACCTCGTCCATCGAGCGCGCCTGTTCCATCGTCGCCTTCAGGGTCCTGCTGTAGCCGTCGAGCCAGACCCGCGCGAGGGCGCCCTTCTGCGTCCGAGCCGGCATCACGGCGGCGGCGATCATCGTGACCACCCCGCCGGCGCCGATCGCGATCGCCGCGACCGTCATCCCGTCGCTCGGGAGGATGAAGGCGACGATGAGCACGGCGATCCCGAGCATCAGCTCGGCGAACCCCAGTCCCGCCCACTTACCGCGGACCGTCCCGGGCGGGGCCGTGAACCACCCGAGGTCGGTGACGCTCTTCTCCACGGTCGAGTCGAACTTCCCGACCTTCTCCCCGAGCTTGAGGAGCTTCTCCGGCGCGATGTGCCCCTCGTGGTCTGCGATCTGCTGCACCTGGCTGAGGAGGTACGCCTCGGCAGGGCCGGTCGCAGGCCGCCGGTTGAGCGCGATCCGCGGGTCGGACGTGTCCGGGTCGGTGACCCGGATCGCGAGCTTCTCCGACTTGATGAAGCGCCCGGTCTCCTCTTGCTCGAAGATGAGCTCACCCCGGCTCGCAAGGTCGAGCATCGCCGCGGTGAGAGCGCGGCGGGAGGTGCCGCCGTTCAGGACGACCGAGCCCGACGCCGGGGTCATCTCGGCCGGCGGGTCCGGCATGAGCATCGACGAGCTCTGGGTGACGACCGGGTCGCGGCCGCGGCGGTACCAGGTGACGACCGACCACCCTGCGATCACGAAGAAGAGGATGGGCGCGAGGATCAGCCCGATGACGGCGTTGAGCTGCCGGAAGAACTGGAGCCGCGAGGCGTTCTCGGGGGTCGCGAGCTCCTCGAGCCGCTGCATCGCCACCGTCATGGCGCCGTCGAGGTCGCCGCTCCTGAGCAGCGGCAGCATGTCGTTCTCGTAGATCGCCTGGCGCTGGTCGTTGCTGACGAGGTTCCGGAAGCCGGGACCGGCGTAGAGCTGGACCTGGCCGTGGCGGAGGCTGTCGTCGAGGTTCCAGAGGATGACGAGCCCGTCGTCGAAGCCCTTCCGGCCGACGCCCCACGTGTCCATGAGCGAGATGGCGTCCCTCTCGGTCGAGGCGGAGTCGGCGCCGGGCTTCACCTGCGTATAGACGACCACCTGCGCACCTGTGCGCTGCGCGATCCGGTCGATCGCCGTCTGGGTCGCGGCGGCCGTCTCGTTCGAGAAGACACGCGCGTAGTCGTAGACGCGGCGCCCCGTCTCGGGTGCGGGCCACGGCGGGCCCACCGCGGGCGCGTCCGCCGCACCGGGGCGAGGCGTCGCACCCGCATCGCCCGACGTGCCCGTTGCGGCGTCGGCCGCGAGCGCGAGGCCGCCGGCCGCCGAGAGAAGGATGATGTCGGGGTCGCAGCCGATCCCGAGGGCAGGCTTCAGCTGCTTCGTGACCAGGTCGGAGACGGCCGACTCCGTGACGATGTCGGACCAGGCCGATCCCACGCGGACGCCGATGTCGACGGGACAGGCAGGCTCCCCCGCGACGTCCATGACGACGACGAGCGTGTCGCGGACCTCCGGATCGTCGGGCAGCCAGGCGCCCACGAGGTACGAGGCGTCCGTGGACGCGTCCGCCCCGGCGGCGTCGGCGACACGGTGGACGTAGAAGACCGGAGCGATCCCGGCGCGCTCTGTCGCCGCCTGGAGGATCTCGGGGACCGCCGACGCCGCAGACGGCGCGACGGCGCCGGTCTCGTCGTAGACGACGGTCCCCGGCACGTACGTGCGGGTGAAGTCGGCGGCGGCGACAGCGCCCGGCCGGGCGGCCGCGAGCAGGACGGCACCGACGGCAACGGCTGCGACGATCCGGCGGGCGAGCGCGATGCAGCACCTCATCGCCGTCAGGGTACCGCGCCGCACCGCCCCGACGATGCCCTGTTGCGCCTGCCGGCCCGACGGCGCTGCCGTATCGTGGACGGGTGGGTCGGTGTCAGACCCGTGCGCGAGGGGGATGATGCGATGTCCCGAGAGCTTCCCGTGTCCGGTCGGTCCGTCCATGGGGCCGCCGGCCGTCTCGTCGCGATCGTCTCGCTCGCCGCTCTCGTGCTCGTCCTCGCCGTCCCCGTCACGGCGGCAGCGCCCACACGTGTCTGGGTGGCGCGCGTGGGCAGCGGCGGGGCCAACGGCAACGTCGTCGTGACCTTGCCCGCCACGGGGTCCGGGACACTGGCCATCGCACTCCGCGGGATGCCGCCGGGCTCGCTCGTCAGCGGGGCCGTCCACCTCGGGACGTGCGCCGCCCAGGGCGCGGTCGTGGCGATGCTCCCGGCCGGCCGCGCGACGCCCGCCGGGCGGTTCTCGAAGAGGCGCGTCCCGTCGGCGACCGAAGCGAGGTCGATCGCGTCCGCAGCGTCCCTCGTGGCGACGATCCGCGCGGGGAGCGTTCGCCGCTGCGCGCCGCTCGTGGAGCGGGCGACGCCGGCGCCGACCCCGACGCCCACGGCCACGCCGACGCCCGCGCCGACCCCGACGGCCACGACCGCGGCCACGCCGACGCCCGCGCCGGGCGGCGTCCCGACCCAGGGTCCGCTCCAGGTCGGCCAGAAGGTCATGATCGCCGGCAAGGCGTACCTCACGGTGGGCTGGGTCAGCTCGATCGTGGACGGCTCGGGCACGCCGGGTGTCCTCATCGGCGTCACGTTCGAGGCGTTCGTCGCTGGGCTCGACGTCAGCTCGTCGCAGTTCACCCTCGTCGAGCCGAACGGAGCGCTCCAGCGACCGGCCTACTGCTCAGGCTGCGATCCGGACGTGCCCTTCTGGGCGCTCACGCTGCCAACGACGCTGCCCTGCAGCGCGACGCTTCTCTTCCCGGCGCCGGTGCTCGGCCCGCTCGACCTGCGGTATGCCGCATCGTGGGGGTCGACGACCTTCCACATCCGTAACTGAGCGGCGACGCCCGGCATCCGCGGATCAGGCGAGGGAGGCGAGCCGCCCCCGCTGCCGGGCGACGACGAGTCGCCCGTCGGTCTCGATGAGGACCTGGGGCGGTCGTGGCCGGCCGTTGTACCGCGTGGACATCGATACGCCGTACGCGCCGGTGTCGAGGATCGCGACGAGGTCGCCGCGTCGGAGTGCCGGAAGCTCGTGGACCCCGAGCGTGTCTGTCGATTCGCAGATCGGGCCCTCGACCGCCGTGGGCAGCTCCGACCCGATCGGGCGCACCCTGTGCCCCGCGCGTCGGTCGCCCGGATGGACCGGCCGCCCGTCGGCCGTCAGCGCGACGACGCGGTGACGCGCGCCGAAGAGCGCGGGCCGGATCAGCTCGGCCATGCCGGCGTCGAGCACGACCTGGGGGCCCCCGTCGGGCCCACGGCCATCGCGGACGTGGAGGACGCGCGCGACGAGGTAGCCGGCGCGGGCCACCAGGAACCGGCCCGGCTCGACCGCGAGGCGGGTCGGGCGGCGCTCCGGCGGGATCGCGTCCAGGAGCGGCGCCAGCTCTGCAGCGAAGCGCGCCGGCCGGGGCACGGCGTCGTCGTCGCCCTCGATGGAGACCGGGAATCCGCCGCCGACGTCGAGCGTGTCGAAGGTGGGGTCGTCCTCGCGCACCAAGGCTCCCACCGCGAGCGCGCGGCGCACGGCATCGCGCCACGCGTCGACGGCCGCGAGCTGGGATCCCACGTGGAGATGGATCCCGCGCCAGCGCAGCGGCCCGTCCCGGCCCCCACCGGCCTCGATCGCCGCCGCGATCTCGTCGTCGGCGAGTCCGAACTTGCTGCTCGCTGCGCCCACGGCCAGTCCCCGATGCGTCTCCGGCGTCACGGCCGGGTTGAGCCGGAGGAGGACGTCGACGCGGGAGGCGCCGTGCAGGCCGGCGGCGCGCGCGAGGGCGGCGAGCGCCGCCGCCTCGTCCGCCGATTCGACGGCGGTCCACCGCAGCGGGTCGCCGTCGGCCGCCGCACGGACGACCGCGCGGAGGTCGCCGTCCGACTTCCCGATCCCCTCGAGGGTCGTCGCAGCGTTCGGCACGCCCGCGCGACGCGCAAGCGTCCACTCGCCCCGCGAGACCACGTTCGCGCCGAATCCGCGGCCGACCACGGCGGCCACCACCGCCGGGACGTCGTTCGCCTTGACGGAGAACGATCGCAGCCACGGGTCAGGGAACGCCGCGCGGACCTCGGCGGCGGCCGCATCGACCGTCGCGACGTCCGTCACGTAGACGGGCGTGCCGACTCGCTGCGCGGCGGCGCGGAGCCCGGCGGCGATCTCCGTGATGCGATCGGTCATCGGCGGACGTGCCTCGGCGGATGGCCGCGCGGTGCGGCTGTCGGTGATGATGGCGCTCGGCCGCGCCGGGTGCGCGCCGGCCGCAGCGCCGGCGACTGAATCGGGGCGGCGACGGGCGCCCTCGGCCGTGCCGGGGATGCGACGCCCTCCCGCCCGACGTCCCCGGCCGAGGCCCGCCCGCGGCTACACTCGAACGACCATGACCGAGATCCCCCAGCTCCTCGACGCATTCATCCACGAGCTCCTCGCTCTCGACCCCGTCGGTGCGACCGCTGCCGGCCTCCACGACCACGACGCCCGCTGGCCCGACATGACCGCGGCGGGCCGCGCCGAGCGGCTCGCGTTCCTCGATCGCTGGGAGGCCACCCTTCGCGCGATCGACCCGGCGTCGCTCGACGCGGACGGACGGGTGGATCGGGACCTCGTCCTCGGCGAGATCGCCGCGCGCCGGTTCGACGAGACCGAGCTCGGGGACGACCGCTGGGACCCCCTCGCCTGGGTCTACCTGATGGGTGCCGGGATCTTCCCGCTCCTGGCGCGTGATTTCGCTCCGCTGTCGGAGCGCCTCGCGTCGGTCGCCGGACGGCTCGAGACCCTCGGCGGGCTCCTGTCGTCGGCGGAGACCTCGCTCGTCGGCATGGCGGGCCGTCCGGTCTCGCGATTCCACGCCGAGGTCGCGCTCCAGCAGCTCCCGGGGATCGTGGATCTCGTCGACGAGGCGGAGCGGACCGCGCTCGCGGCCGGAGCCGACCCGGGCGTCGCCGCCGTCCGCCCGCGGCTGACCGCGTCGGCAGCATCCGCCCGCCGTGCCCTCGAGCGGTTCCGGTCGCACCTCGAGCACGTCGTGCTCCCGGCGTCGGAGGGGGAAGGGAGGCTCGGTGCCGACCTCTTCGCGCGGAAGCTGCGCCACACGTTCCGGAGCGGGATCACGCCGGACGAGGTGCGGGCCCGCGCGACGACCGAGTTCGCGGCCGCCCGCGCCGAGATGGTCCGGATCGCTCGCGACGCGTGGCCGACGTCGGTCCCGGACAGGCCGCTGCCCGACCCCGACGCTCCGGGCGCGGACGGCGAGACCGTCCGCGGGGTCCTCGATGCGGTCGCGGCCGACCACCCCTCCGGCGAGGCGATCCTCGAGTTCTGCCGGTCCGAGCTCGCGGCGATCGAGGACCTCGTCCGATCGACCGACCTCGTCGGCCTGCCGGAGGACCCGCTCGCGATCGAGTGGACGCCGGTCTTCCTCCGGTCGCTCGCCGGTGCGATGTTCGACGCTCCAGGCCCGCTCGACGTCGGGCAGCGCAGCTTCTACTACGTCACGCCGATCCCGGGGGACTGGACGGAGGCGCAGGCCGAATCCTACCTGCGCGAGTACAACGACCGGATGCTTCGCCTCACGACCGTGCACGAGGCCGTGCCCGGGCACTACCTGCAGCTGATGCACGCGATCCGGTGTCCCTCGCTGCCGCGCGCCGTCCTCGCGAGCGGGGTCTTCGCCGAGGGCTGGGCCGTATACGTCACCCAGGTGGCGATCGACGCCGGCTACGGCGCCGACGATCCGGCGCTCCTCCTCACCCACTGGAAGTACTACCTCCGCGCGGTGGCCAACGCCCTGCTCGACGTGGCGGTGCACGTCGATGGCATGAGCCGCGAGGATGCGATGCGCCTCATGGTGGAGGGGGCGTTCCAGGAGGAGTCCGAGGCCGCGAAGAAGTGGGATCGCGCCCGGCTCACCTCGACCCAGCTCTCCACCTACTTCGTCGGGAGCGCCGAGATGTGGGACCTCGAGCGCGAGGTGCGGCGGCGCCGCGCCGTCGCCTCGAGCGACCCGCGCGGCGCCGCCGCCGTCGGGGAGCCGCGGGTCGTCGGTGGCTTCGGGGCGACGCCCGGCTTCGCCTACCGCGAGCACCTCGAGGAGGTCCTCGCCCACGGGACGCCGCCGACCCCGCTCCTGCGTCGGCTCGTCCTCGGTGAAGCCTGATGAGCGGGACCGCCGCACCGGGGCCCGGGATCGTCCTCGTCGACCGGCCGGTGCCGTCTCGCCTCCCGGAGGCGCCGCACGGCACGCCGGGCCACCCGCTCCCCATCGTCATCGACTGCGATCCGGGCCACGACGACGCGGTCGCGATCCTGCTCGCGCTCGCGCGGCCGGACCTCCGCGTGCTCGGGATCTCGACCGTCGCCGGCAATGCCGTCCTCGAGCGGACGACGGAGACCGCCCTGCGCGTTCTCGCTCTCGCGGGGCGGGCCGACGTCGAGGTCGCCGCCGGGGCCGCGCACCCGCTCGAGGGCCCGCTCCACACGGCACCCCACGTGCACGGGGAGTCGGGGATCGAGGGCCCCGCGCTGCCCGACCCCGTCACCGCCCCGATCGGGGAGTTCGCCCCCCACGCCATGGCGCGGTGGATCCGCGCGGCTGCTGAGCCGGTCGTCCTCGTCCCGACCGGTCCCCTGACGAACGTCGCGCTCCTCCTCCAGGAGCATCCGGAGGTCCACGACCGGATCGCCCACATCTGCCTCATGGGCGGGTCGATCACCGAAGGGAACATCACGCCGTCCGCCGAGTTCAACATCTGGGTGGACCCGGAGGCTGCACAGACCGTCTTCGGCGCGGGGATCCCGCTCACGATGATCGGCCTCGACGTGACCCACCGATCGATCGTCTGGGAGCGCGAGCGCGAGGCGCTCGCGCGCGAAGGCGGCCGTGTCGGCGCCGTGGTGGGCGGCCTCCTCGCGTACTTCCAGGCGTTCCACGAGCGCACGTACGGCTGGGCGGGCACGCCGATCCACGACGCCGTGGCCGTCGCCCACCTCGCGATGCCCGGGCTGGTGCGCACGGCCGCCCTCGACGTCGAGATCGAGACGGAAGGGCGGTTCACCCGCGGCCGGACCGTCGTCGACCTGCGCCGGGTGACCGGCAGGACGCCGAACGCCCACGTGGGCCTCGACATCGACCGCGAGCGCTTCGTCGCGCTTCTCGGTGAGGCGATCCGCTCCTACGCCTGAGCCCGTCAGGGCGTCGGCTGGCCGACCTCGAGGAGCGCCTCCCGATAGATCGTCGCCCCGTCGATCCGTCGTGCCGGTGACGAGAGGAGCGAGAGGTCGTCGAGGAGCTCGTGCTCGATCCGCGTCCCGGCAAGGGCGTCGATCTCGCGGACCGCCTTCGCGGCGCACCGGAGGACGTGGCGCGTCTCCTCGCGCGCGGGGTCGTCCCAGTACCAGCCGTCGCTCGCGAACATCGCGAGGCGCCAGCGCTGTGCGTCGAGCAGCCGCTCGAGCAGGTCGGCCCGCTTCCGCGATCGGCCCCCGCCGGTCGCCGCCCGCGCGAACGACGCGGCATCGGCCCGGCCGGCGATGACGTCCACGTACCCGTCGCGCGCCTCCCAGAGGACCGCGGCGTCGACGTCGGTGGCGCGGAGGAGGTCGATGCTCACGGCATCCACGGCGCCGGCGAGCCGGTCGAGAGCGGCCCGGAGCGGCCGCTTCCACCTGCCGTCCAGCACGCACGGGCACTCGGCGTGCCAGCGGAGGAGCCCATGGTGGCACGACCAGGACGTCCCCTCCCGGAGACGGGCGAGCGGGAACGGCTCGCGCGGACCCTCGCGGATGATGTCGCCGAGGGCGGTCACGTCGAAGCCGCGGTCGGGGACGTCAGGGCCGCCCCGCACGAGGCGATGGAGGAAGAGGTCGCGGAACTGCTTGTGGTGCCCGTACAGCTCGCCGTCGGTGGCGATGAGGGCAAGGGGCTGCGTCACGCCGAGCGGGAGCGACCCCGCGAGGCGCGGCGCCACCCAGTCGCGCGCGAAGCGGTCGGCGTCGGCGGTGGCCTCGTCCTGGAAGCTGACCGCCGACGAGAGGGCCCGGTCGTAGAAGGCGACGACGAGGCCACGACCGCCACCCGGGTCCACGCGATACGGCCGCCGCGTGTCGATCTCCGGATCGCCCGCCTGCCATGGCGCGAGGATGGTGTAGCGGATCCCCTCCGCCGCCGCGATCCGCAGGGTGGGCAGGTCCATGGCCGTCTCGGGGAGCCAGAGGCCGCGTGCGGGCCGACCGAACCGGACCGCGAAATCGCGCAGGCCCCAGCGGATCTCCGTCCTGCGGTCCCGGAGCGACGCGAGCGGGAGGATGGCGTGGTGGTAGGGCTGCGCCATCGCGTCGGCCCCGTCGGTCTCGATCGTCCGCAGGGTCGTGGTGTCGTGCTCCGCGAGCCACGAGGCGAGCGTGGGTCCGAGGTCGAACGAGATGCGACCGAAGTCGCCGCGCGCCGCCACCGGCCGGTAGCAGTCCGCGTCGACCCGCTCGTTCCAGTCGCGGAAGGGCGCCGCACCGCGTGCGGGGGCGATCCGGCCCGAGAAGGGATCGCGCCGCTCGGGCTGGTAGAAGTGACCGTGGACGACGAGCCGACCGCGTGTCACGGAGAGCCTAGAACCCCTCCTCCGCAGCCCGGTCACGCGTCGTTGAGAGCGCGTGCCGGACGCGGAAGGTCCGTCCGCCACCGGGCTCGACGTGGAGCGGCCACGTGAAGACGAGGGCGCTTCCCTGGTAGATGCGCTCGAAGCCGCCCTCGGAGTTGGAGACGGTCTCGATCGATCCCCAGAACGCGCCGGCGGGCGGCTCCGCCCGGCTCGCGACCGCGACGCCCACGTACGTGTTCCCCGAGCCGACGATGGCGCCGACGGCGGAGATGCCGCTGGTGTCGTGCGCGCTGCGGTGGCCGTCCACCTCGTAGTACGCGGCGGGATTGCCGCCGCCCCCGAGCATCGTGACGGCCCATTCCAGGGCGATCGTCGCGTCGATCGCGACCGAGCCGTGGTTCTCCAGCGTGACCGTCTCCTCGAGCGTCGGCGCGGCGCGGTCGCCGCCGACGGCGATCGTCTTCGTCGCGCGGACCGGGATCCGCTGCGCACCGACGAGCACCGATCCGTCGCGGACGAGCGTCGCGTGGTCGTCGGCGAGCTCCGCCACCGCGTAGGCGGCGTCCACGAGGTCGCCGAGCTCGTCGAACTCCGCGTCGAGGAAGTCCCGCGGCGTCGTCTCCGACGGGACGACGTGGACCAGCCCGCTCCGCCGCTCGTACGCGTCGTACCGGAGGCGACCCGCGAGCCCCGGCTCCTTCGTCGAGACGCGGTCGTGGATCGACCCCACCCCCGCTTCGCCGTCCTCTGGCGCCCCTCTGCCCCCGTGCGCGGCCTCTTCGACGAGTCGCCGCTCGTGCTCCACGAGCGTCTCGTGGTAGGCCTCGGGGCGCCGCCGCATGACCGCGGCGAGGGCGTGCGCGGCCGCCCGCACGTCCCACGTGCCGATCCCGCCGCCCTCGTTGGGCTTGAGCACGACGACCTGGCCGGGCGTCGCGAGGACGACCTCGTCGATGCCGTCCATGTCCGCGTCGACGATCGCGTGGCCGTCCACCCGCGCGCCGCCGGCGCGCGCGGCGCGGTCCGCGATGTCCTCGGCGAGGATGAGGTGCTCGTGGGTGGCCAGGCGCATGTGGCTGATGTAGATGCCACCGAAGAGCCCATGCCAGTAGCAGTCGTTCGACTGACCCTTCATCAGGTGGACGAGGGCCGCGTCGTGTGCCGGGCCGTCCGGCATCGCGGCGACCTTCTCGGAGACCCGGAGCATCCGCTTGTGGAGGTCGTTGATCTCGCGGTACTTCACCTGGAAGTTGCGCCAGAACCCGCCGCGCAGGTAGCGCGCCTCCGGGAGGTGCTCGGCCCTGGCTCGATGCAGGAGGTCGGCGAAGACGAGCGATTCGTCCGCCGGCAGGACCCACTCGCCCATCTCGGCGTACGACGCGGTCGGGAGGTAGACGCGGCCGATCGGCGCCCGTTCCGCGAGCCATCCGCCCGGCGTGACCGTCGTGAGCCAGTCCGCGTTCGCCTCGAGCGCGGTGAAGAACCGGTCGACCCAGCGCGAGGCGCCCCAGCAGTGCTCCCACGTCGTGGGCCACGACCCGAACTTCTCGCCGTCGTCGCCCATGACCCCGACGCGGTCGCCCTCCTCGGTGGCGTGCGCGCGCAGGTACGCGATGACGTCGTCGACGTCGCCGAAGGGGATCCGGTAGCGGAGGCCCTGCTCGGTCCCGAAGACGCGGAGGATCGCGCCCTGGTCCTCGGTCGTGTAGGCGCCCCAGAGCGCATCCTCGCGGATCGCGGCGGCCCGGAAATGGTTGTCGTCCACGATGGTGTAGCGGTAGCCCGCGCGGACGAGCGCGGTCGGCAGGTCCGGCTCCCACACGCGCTCGGCGAGCCAGGCGCCCGTGGGGCGCGTGCCGGTGAGCGACTCGAGCACGTCGGCCATCCGCACGAGCTGGGCGACACGGTCGCGCTCGGGCAGGGTGGCGAGGACGGGCTCGAACATCCCTCCGCCGAGGAGCTCGACGCGGCCCTCGGCGACGAGGGTCCGCAGGCGCTCGACGAAGCCCGGCCGCTCGGCCATGAGCCACTCGAGGAGCGGGCCCGTGTAGTGGAGGCCCACGCGGACGCCCGGATGCCTCTCGAGCGCCTCGAGCATCGGACGATAGGCGGCCTCGTAGACCTCCGCGTAGACCCAGCCGAAGTTCCCCACCGGCTGGTGGTTGTGGATCGCGAGCGCAAGGGAGATCCGAGGCGCCACCGGGGCCTGTCCTTCCGTGGACGGACCCGCCACCCGGCGGGTCCCTGGAGAGCGAGGGGTCGTGGGATCGGGCGCGGTCAGCCGGCCTCCGTCACGGGGTGGGGTGCCCCGCCGGTACTGGACTCGGGTAGCGGGACACCGGCCGCGGGGAGGTAGAGGCGCTCCACGTACTCGTGGAGCATCCGCGTCGTGGAGAAGCGCCAGATCGTGCTCGCGATCGCGGAGCGGACGAGCTGGAGCCACGCCCGCGGGACGCCGTTCGCGTCGCGCTCGTAGTACCGCGGGACGACCTCCGTCTCGAGGAGGCGGTACAGGTCCAGGGCGTCCGCGTAGTCCTGGGCGCCCTCGTCGGGGTCGGTCTCGCGTCCGCCGATCGCCCAGCCGTTGTCGCCGGTCCAGCCCTCGTCCCACCAGCCGTCGAGGACGGAGAGGTTGAGGACGCCGTTCTGGGCCGCCTTCATCCCGGAGGTCCCGGACGCCTCGAGGGGCCGCCGCGGCGTGTTCATCCAGACGTCCACGCCCTGGACGAGGTACCGCGCGATGCGCATGTCGTAGTCCTCGAGGATGAAGACCCGGCCGCGCAGCCGGTCGCCGCGCGAGCGCCCGAAGATGTCCTGGATGACCTGCTGGCCGGGCCGGTCCGCCGGGTGCGCCTTGCCCGCGAAGATGAACTGGACGGGCCGGTCGGGGTCGTCGATGAGGAGGGCCAGGCGGTCCATGTCGCGGAAGATCAGGCTCGCGCGCTTGTACGTGGCGAAGCGGCGCGCGAATCCGATCGTGAGGATCTCCGGCTCGAGCTCGGTCTCGAGGTCGGCGAGGACCGACGGCGCCTCACCGTGCCGCGCGAGCTGGCGCAGGAGCCGGCCCCGCGCGAAGTGCGTGAGGTCGCGCTTCTGGCGGATGTGCGCCTCCCACAGCTCCTTGTCCGGCAGCCTGCCCACCTTGTCCCAGAACCGCGAGCCGTTCGTCCGCCCGTCGAGGTCGTCGAGGTCCGCGTCGAGATAGCGCTCGTAGAGCTCGCGCATCGGCACACCGACCCACGAGGGAGCGTGGACGCCGTTGGTGACCGCGAGGATCGGCTCGTCGATGATCGGGTGCCAGGTCGCGTTGGCGGTCCGCGCATGAAGTCGGCTGACCGCGTTCGACCCCTTCGTCAGGCGCAGGCTGAAGGACGTCATGTCGAACTGGCCGCGGTCCCCCTCGACGCCGAGACCCAGGTCGAGGATCGTCGAGATCGGCACGCCGCCGGTGCCCGGGCGGCCGTCCCCGTCGAAGAGGGGTCCGGCGACGCGGCGGACGAGGTCGGCGTCGAAGCGCTCGTTGCCCGCGGAGACCGGCGTGTGGATCGTGAAGACGCTGTCGTTCTTCACGGCGGCGAACGCGTCGTCGACGCGGCCCCCGGCCGCGACGAGCTCGCGTGCGCGCTCCGCGAGGAGGAAGGCGGAGTGGCCTTCGTTGAGGTGCCAGACCACGGGCGAGATCCCGAGCGCGCGGAGCGCGCGCACGCCCCCGACGCCGAGGACGAGCTCCTGGTGGAGGCGCATCTCGCGACCGCGGACGTAGAGGATGTGCGTGATCGGTCGATCGGCCTCGCTGTTGTCCGGGACGTCCGTGTCGAGCAGGAGGACCGGTGTACGGCCGACCTGCGCCCGCCACACGGCGACGCTGACCGTCCGCCCGGGGAGCTCGACGGGGACGCGCAGGGGGCCGCCGGTCGCGTCCGCGACGGGGAGGATCGGGAGCGTCGCCGGGTCGTAGTCGGGGTAGGCGTGCTCCTGGTGGCCGTCCGCGTCGATCGTCTGGCGGAAGTAGCCGTTGCGGTAGAGGAGGCCGACCCCGACGAACGGGATCGCCATGTCGCTCGCCGTCTTGGTGTGGTCCCCGGCGAGTACGCCGAGGCCACCCGAGTAGATGCCGATCGATTCGTGGAGCCCGTACTCCGCGCAGAAGTACGCGATGGGTCCCGGCAGCTCGTGGCCGTGCTTCCGGGCGAACCAGTGGTCCGAACCGCCCGCGAGGTAGGCGTCGAATCGCCGGAGGAGGTCGTCGTACTCCGCCATGAAGCGGGGATCGGCGAGGAGGGGCACCCAGTCCACGCTCGACAGGAGCGCCGACACCGGGCTGTGGTGCCGCGTCCACGCGTCCGGGTCCACGCGGGCGAAGAGGCGGCGGGCGTCCGCGTGCCAGGCCCACCAGAGGTTGTACGCCATCCGCCGGAGGCCTTCGAGCTGGGGCGGGATGCGGATCGGCGGACCCGGGAGCGTCGGGACGGTGACGAGGGGCTCCATGTGGGCCGGATGATAGCGCCGCCGGGGGATGCCTGTGAACCGGTTTAGTAGGCCATGGCGATCAACGAAGGCGTCTTCGCGCTGTGGTCTGGTGAGGACAGCCGGAGTCCCCAGGCCTCGCCCATGCGCGGACGGATCCTGCCCACCGTGCCGGCTTCGGCCGCGCGTACCATGGCGGCGTGCGCGTCGCGATGATCGCCTCCGAGTGCGAGCCCTGGGCCAAGACGGGCGGCCTCGGGGACGTCGTCGACGCGCTCTCCCGCGCACTCGGGCGCGCCGGTGCTGCCGGCACGGTGGCCATCGACGGACCGCTGGACGTCTTCCTGCCGCGGTATCGGACCGTCGAGGTCCCCGCGGGCCATGCCGCCGCGACGGTGCGCGTGCCGGATCCGACCTCGGCCGACGGGGCCCGCGACGTGGACGTCATCGGGTTGGACGGCGATGGCTACCGGTTGCGCCTGGTCGACCTGCCTGCCGCGTTCGACCGCGACGGCTACTACGGCACGACCTCGGGCGACCACGCCGACAACGCCTGGCGCTTCGGGATGCTCTGCCGGACCGCACTCGAGACGCTCCGCGTGGAGGCGCGCCCTGTCGACGTCGTTCATGTCCACGACTGGCAGGGTGCGGCGGCCGTGCTCTATCGCGACGCGTGGTACTGGGGCGACTTCACGCTCGGTCGCACCGCGTTCGTCCTCACGATCCACAACCCGGCGTACCACGGGTGGACGCACAGGCCGGACGTCTGGACCCTTGGCCTGCCGGGCGGCTACGGCGACGCGTACGGCCTCGACCTCCTGCGGACCGCGATCGAGCATGCGGACATGGTCAACACCGTCAGCCCGACGTTCGCCCGCGAGGTGACGACGCCGCAGATGGGGATGGGGCTCGACTGGGCGCTCGCCGGACGGGGCGACCGATTCGTCGGGATCCTCAACGGGATCGACCAGGTGATGTGGAACCCCGCCACCGATGCGGCGATCGCGGCGCGCTACGCGCCCGCCGCGATGGATGGGAAGTCGGCGTGCCGGGCCGCCCTGGCCCGGGAGCTTGGGTTCGACCCGGCCTCCGGTGGCCCCATCGCCGGCGCGGTGGGCCGCCTCGATCCCCAGAAGGGCTTCGATATCATCGCGGACGCCGCCGGCCGGATCGTCGCCTCGGGCGCCCGTCTCGTCGTGCTCGGCTCCGGCGATCCGATGATCGCCGCCCGCCTTCGGGAGGTGGCCGCGACCGCGCCCGATCGGATGGCCGTCCGGGAGACCTTCGATCGCGACCTCGCACGCCGGATCTATGCCGGTTCGGACCTCTTCCTGATGCCGTCGCGATTCGAGCCGAGCGGTCAGTCGCAGATGATCGCGATGCGCTACGGGACGCCACCGGTCGTCCGCGCGACGGGTGGGCTGGCGGATTCCGTCGTGGACGCGGACGCGGCGCCGCACGCCGGGACCGGATGGACGTTCGTGGACGCCACGGCGACCGCGCTCGTCGGGGCTGTCGATCGCGCCATCGCGGCCTTCACGGACCCGGATCGCTCGCGGTGGGACGAGGTCGTCGCACGCGGGATGTCCCGCGACTGGTCCTGGGAGGCCGGCCCCGTCGGCGGCTACGTCGAGATGTACACGCGGGCGCTCGCCGCCCGGCGCTAGAGCCGCGTCGCCGCGAGGATCCCCCGGATCAGGGCGAACGCGCTGCCGTCCGACGCGATGCGGAACGTCTCGCGGGCGCGCTCGGGGGCCTCGCGGAGGAGCCGGCGCGCCGCCTCCTCGCGCCACGTCGCCGTCCGCGACCGCGCGAACCAGTCGGCCGCATCGAGCTCGACCGGCTCCGTCTCGGCGGCCACGACGCGGAAGCCCGCGTCGTCGAGCGTCCGCGTCCACTGGTCCATCGTCATGTCGCGGCCGTGGCTCGGGTCGCGAAGGAGCTCGACTGCGTTGATGAAGCTGTCGAGCGCCGGGTCTCCGGGCGCCACCGTGTCGACGATCACGATGCGCGCGCCGGGCTTCAGCACGCGCGCAGCCTCCGCGATGCCGGCGGGGACGTCCGCCCAGTGGTGCGCGGAGACGCGGCTGACGGCGGCGTCGAACGACGCGTCCGGGAAGGAAAGGGCGCGCACGTCGCAGGCGTGGAACCCGATGTTCGTCACGCCCCGCTCCGCCGCGAGCAGCTCGGCCTGGTCGAGCATCTCGGGCACGAGGTCGATCGCCTCGACGCGCGCCACCTCGCGTGCGAGACGCACCGCGGAGTGCCCGGCGCCCGTCCCGAGGTCGATCGCGATCTCCTCGCCGGTCGGAGCGAGGAGCTCCACCATCCTGTCGAGGTCCGCCCCCATCGCGTGGACCTTCGATGTCCGATAGGCGGCCGCGACCGACGCGTACTGGCCGCGGACCTCCGCGGTGGGATCGCTCACGGACTGGGGCCTCCGGCGTCGAAGTACGTGTCGTGGTCGGGGTCGATCGTCCGGTGCCGGAGGTCGTCATCCACCCACCTGAGGTGGTCGTCCACCTCCAGGACGCCCCCGACCTTGTTGGCCACGGCCACGATCGTCTCGGCGAGGGAGCGGCGCTCGACGGTGCCGGTGAGGCGGACGACGCCG
Source organism: Chloroflexota bacterium (assembly GCA_021813655.1). Classification (GTDB taxonomy): domain Bacteria; phylum Chloroflexota; class Limnocylindria; order Limnocylindrales; family CSP1-4; genus CAIYQJ01. The sequence goes on from JAKAJU010000096.1 coordinate 18,557, forward strand.
TCACGGACATCCACCTCCAGGACGCCCGGCTCCGGGCTGATCGATGTCCTGGCGGCGATCTCGGACGCGACGGCAGCGGCCAGCTCGGGGTCGGACCGCGTGAAGACCCGGACGAGATCGGCGCGAGTGACGATCCCCACGAGCCTGCCGTCCTCGACGACCGGCAGCCGGTTCACGCTCCGCCCCACCATCGTCGCGGCAGCCTCGCTCACCGGCGCCTGCGGCGAGATCGTGATCGCCGGTGCGGTCATGGCCTCACCGGCTGTCCGCGCGGAGCTCTTGGTCGAACCGGGCGAGCGACCGAACAGGCGCGCGAGCGCGCTCTCCCACCGCGTTGGGCCGACACCGTGCGCGAGGAAGTCCGCCTCCGACACGACGCCCACGACCCACCCATCGCGCCCGACCACCGGCAGGCCCGACACCTTGTGCGTCGTGAGGATCTCCGCGACCTCGCGAAGCGGCCGCTCGGGGGTGACCGAGATCACCTTCGTGGTCATCACGTCCCGCACGCGCATCCGTCCCCGCCTCTCGTCGCCGACGCGACGGTGGTGATCCCGGCGCGCCCACGCATCATCCCATCCTCGCGGCCCCCGCGGCAGGACGCTGTCGCGGGGGCCGCGCGTCACGGAGCCCCGATCCGCAGGTGAGCCGCGGGTGATCGGATGTCGATAGCCTCTCGACCCGGGGAGCCTCGCTCCGCACCGCGCCAGGTAGGGGGGAGCGGGCCAGCGGGCGTCGAGGCATGGCCCCGACGTCGCCCGCCGTCCCCGGGTCAGCTGCCCGCGGGACGGCGGGCGAACGACTGGCCGAGGGGACGCGAGCGAACGGAGGTGCGCCGTCCGCCGCGCTGTCGTCAGGCCGCGCGGCGGACGGCGGCGGGACGCGCGGGGGCGGTGAGCGGCCGGCGGTCGTCGCCGAGGCGGGAGGCTCTCCGCTCGCGGCGAGCGGAGATGCTCAGGACGATCCGGTAGGTCGTGAGGAAGACGACGGCGACCGTCGACGCCGTGTAGATCGCGAACGCCCACGGCTGGGACGTGTCGGTGCCCGACAGGATCCCGTGGAGCGTCGACCCGGCGAACGCGAGGAACGTCAGGTAGTGGAGCGTCCGCCACGCACGCTGCCCGATGCGGCGCCGGGCGTAGAAGCTCAGCGTGATGAGGAGCACGACGTAGAGGGCGAGCTGGCCGATCCCCACCGCGATCGGTCGGTACGGGGCGGCGAAGGGAACGAGCAGGTCGACGAAGGAGAAGTGGATCGTCCGGTCGAGGCCCAGGAGCGCGCCGTGGATGCCCGCGAGGCCGAGGCCGACGGCGGCGAGATCCTGGTGGAGCGCGAAGCTGACGGGCCGGTGCGCGATCGCGTCGAGGATCTTCGTCGACAGGAGCAGGCCGTAGACCACCGACCCTGCGATCGCGAGGTAGGCGATGAACGCCGTCACGCGGGAGCTGACCCACGGCAGCTTCTCGGGTGTCGCCACCGCGACCCCGGCGATCCCGGCGACGGCCGTCGGGAAGGTGACGGCGACGACCGCACCGACGGCGACGCCGAGGGCGAGCGCGAGGAAGATCCGGACGGGTGCGGGAAGGCCGCGGTAGGTCATGCGACGAGCTCCATCGTGCGGGGGATCGCGACGACGCGGCCGTCGCCGAGGAGGAGGATGGCGCCGGGAAGGCCGGCACGGTCGAGCACGTCGAGCGCATCGGTCGCGCCGAGGACGACGGCCGTCTTCGCGAACGCCTCGGCCATCCGGGCGGACCCGGCCACGACGGTGGCCTGGACGACGTCCGTGGACGCGGGGCGGCGCGTGCGGGGATCGATGAGGTGGTGCGTCTCGCCGAACGCGGTCGGCCATCGATGGACCGACGTCCCGGACGTCGCGACGCCCCACGAGCGGGGCCCGCGATCGGCCGCGAGGGTGAGGATCGCGAGGTGCTCGGTGCCGCTCACCCTCGGGTCGCCGACGCCGACGTCCACGCTCTCTCCGGGGGCGAGGCGCAGCGCGATGTCGCCGTCGGCGTCGACGATCGCTCCCGGGTGGCGGCCGAGCAGTCGCAGCGCCCGGTCGGCGATCCAGCCCTTCGCCACGCCGTCGAGATCGAACCGGGTGCCCGGGTCACGGACGACGACGGGTCGCTCGTGGCGGCCCGTACCGCCGTCGCCCGGATGGACCGCCCATGCGGCCGCAGGCCGGCGGGCCGCCAGCGGATGGCGGCCCTCGACGGTCCGCGTCGCGGGGTCCGTCGCGGGGAGCCCCTCGGCCACGAGGCGCTCGTCGAGGAGCGTCGCGTCCACGATGCCGTCCGTCAGGGCGGCGGCCTCGGCCGCCCACCCGAGCGCCGCAGCGAGCGTCGGGCACACCGGGACGTCGGCCCGCGGGTCGCGGTTGAGGCGCAGGAGCGGCGAGTCGTCGCCGTGACGAGTAAGGATCGAGGCCCACGCCCGGACGCGACCCGCGGCGACGTCGAGATCGCGCGCGGCTTCACGCTCGCGGCCCGGCTGGGTCGTCGCGCGGAGGACGAGTCGCCCGCCCATCGCGGTCGTGGCGTGCCGGAGCGACACGAGGCCCTTCGACGGAGCGGGAACGGACTCCACGAGCCCGCCCGTGGGCCGCCCGTGGGCCACGCCCGACCCGCCGGCGCGCCGGGTCACGGGACCGCGCGGCCCGACTGCGTCGTGGTGACGACGACGACGCGCTGCTGCTGTGGTGCGGGGACCGGCGTGGCGTAGACGACCTTGCGCGGCGGAGGGGTCGCGTTCGACGGGATCGTCACGTACTGCGTGATGTGGCGGACGGGGGCCTGGGCCCGGCCCGATGCGACGGCCGTCGTGGTCGTGACAGCCGCATTCGCGCTCGATGCGCCTCCGACGATCGCCGCGATGATCGCCGTCGTCGCGGCTGCGCCGACCATCCCCGCCGCGAGACGCGCTGCCGTCGGGTCGGGACGCGAGACCGGGCCGCGCGGCGCGACCCCCGCTGCGTGGGTCGGCCGGCCGCCGGGGCGCCGGAGCTCGAGGGGGTCGATCCGCGGTTCCTCCACGACGGCCCGCAGGCCGCCGGGCCGATCACCCGGACGGGTATCGCGCACGGACACCTCAGTCGTCCCCGCCGCTCGCGCCGTGGCCGTCGTGCGCGCCGTGCGACTCGTGGCCATCGCCGCCCTCGCCGGGCTCACCGCCGCTCTTCACGACACGCACGATGCGCACTGGTGGTTGGGCGGCCGCCTGCGGCGCCGGCACGACGATGGGCTCGGCGTTCGCGGTGGGCGCGGGTGCCTGGACGTAGACGGTGTCGACGACGACCTGCTCGGTGGGAGCGGGCGACGTCGCCGCGCCCGCAGCCCCAGCGACCGGCGCGACGGCGGGTGCCGCGAACGCGACCACGCCGAGGGCGATCGCGAGCGTGCCGGCGGCGGCCGTCGTTCCGAGGAGGAGGCCGGCCCGCCGTGCGCCGGCGGAGGGTCCGGCACCAGGGCGCCGCGCCGGGCCGGCCGGGCGAGAGGAAGCACCCGGTCCAGCCTCGGCGAGCGGGGAAGAGGGAGGGGAGGATGCCTCCCTCGGATCGAATCGTTCGTCGGTCACGTCACGTGTCCTCGGCAGGGGTGTCGTCAGGTGGTGGGCCGCCCCGGCGACGCCGGCCGGGGAGGGGGGTCTCGCTCCGACGCCGACCCGGGGCGGTCCAGCGAGGTGCAGTCTCCGGAGCGGGGATGAGGGCAGCCTATGACCCGGATGTGTGTTTCCACACGAACGACCCCGAACGGTTGACGCGGTGGGCGCGGGCCACCCACGATGGCCGCGATGCACCTCCTTCTCGTCGAGGACGAGCCGCGGATGGCCGAGCTGGTCCGCCGTGTCCTCGTCGCCGAGCACCACACCGTCGACATCGCCCCGGACGCCGTCTCCGCCCTCGCGTTCGCGGGCGGCGCACCGTACGACGTCCTCGTCCTCGACCGCGGGCTTCCGGACATCGATGGCCTCGAGCTTCTCGGGTTGCTGCGCTCGCGTGGCGTCACCTCCCCGGCGCTCATGCTCACCGCGCTCGGGTCGGTCGAGCACCGGGTGCAGGGGCTCGACGCCGGTGCCGACGACTACCTCGCCAAGCCGTTCGCCTTCTCGGAGCTCCTCGCCCGGATCCGCGCGCTCGCCCGTCGGGCGGCGCCGGCCGGCGAGTCGCGCCTCGCCGTCGGCGACCTCGAGCTCGACGAGGAGCGGCACGTGGCGCGCGTGGGGCCCGCGGCGGCCGACCTCTCCGCCCGCGAGTTCGCGCTGCTCGCGTACCTCATGCGCAACGAGGGGCGCGTCGTCACCCGGCAGCAGATCCTCGACGCGGTCTGGGGCGCCGAGCCCGACGTCTACTCGAACGTCGTCGACCTGTACGTCTCGTACCTCCGCCGGAAGCTCGGCGAGCTCGGTCGCGCGGACCTGATCCGCACGGTCCGGGGCGTCGGCTACGCTCTTCGAGAGGTGCCGTGACGGCCACGAACGGCCGCCGGCCGCGCACGACGGCCGACCCGCACGAGCGCGTCCTCGCGCGCACGCGGCGCCGCCTCGCCATCGTGGTCCTCGCGCTCGTCGGGACCCTCGTCGTGGCGATCGGGGCGGCGACCGCGCTCACCGCGGTCCGCGTCCTCGACACCGAGGCAGATCGGTCGCTCCAGGCCTCGTCGGACGCTTTCGTCGCGCGGCTCGACGGGGTGGTCACCGCCGCGCCGGCATCCTCGGGCACCACGACCGCGCCCGGCGGCACGACGGCGCCGGGGGCGTCCGGCTCGGGAGACAGCGGCGGGGGCGACGGGTCAGAGGGCGGCGGCTCGCCCAGCGACGAGAAGAGCGAGCATCCACCTGCCGAGTCCGACACGTTCCATCTCGTCCTCGGCCCGGGCGGGGCGCTCGTCTCCAACCCCGCCGGGATCCCGCTCGTCTCCCTCCCCGACCAGGCCGCGGTCGCGGCCGCGAAGGCCACGGGCTCGGACCTCCGGACGGTGGACGACGGTGGGACACGCGTCCGGCTTCTCACGGTCCCGGTCACCCACGATGGCACGACACAGGGCTACGTCCAGTCCGGCTTCGTCCTCACCCTCCAGGACCGCCAGGTCGAGACGATCGTCCTGACGGTCGTCATCGTCGGGCTCCTCGGCCTCGTGGGCGCCGCGATCGTCACGGTCCTCGTCGTGGGGCGGGCCCTCGTCCCGATCCGCGCGGCGTTCGACACCGAGCGACGCTTCGTCGCCGACGCCTCGCACGAGATCCGGACGCCCGCCGCGATCATCCGTGCGTCGGCCGAGGTCCTCGAGCGGGAGGACCTCGTGACCGAAGGCGGCCGGCCGCTCGTCGCCGACATGGTCGCCGAGGCCGACCGGCTGGGGCGCCTCGTGGACGACCTCCTGGCGCTCGACGCCTCCGACCGCGGGACGTTGACCCTCGACCGCCAACCGACGGACCTGGTCGGCCTCGCGGCGGAGACGTCCGCTCGTGCCCGACCGCTCGCGACCGAGCGCGGCGTCGCGGTGGACGCTCCCGGGCGGGGCCAGCCCATCGTCGCCGACGTGGACCGCGATCGCCTCATCCAGGTCCTGCTCGTGCTCATCGACAACGCGACCCGTCACGCTCCGGCGGGGACCGCGGTCACCGTCGGCGTCGTCCGTGCCGGCAGCACCGTCGAGATCCACGTCGACGATCGCGGGCCCGGCGTCCCGCGCAACGCCCGGGACGCGATCTTCGAGCCGTTCGCGCGGCTGCCCGGCGGAGGGACGCCGCGCGGCTCCGGGAGCGGTCTCGGCCTCGCCATCGCCCGCCGGATCGTCGAGCTCCACGGTGGCTCGATCCGCGTGACGGACGCACCGGCGGGCGGGGCCCGGTTCACGATCGCTCTGCCCCTCGCGCGCGGTCAGGAATCCGCGGCGGAGGACCGCACCGCCTGACGCGCCGGGACCGGAGCACGGCCTCGCGAGCTGCGCCGTCAGCTCCGGTCGGGGAGGAGCGCCTCCCGAACGACCGCCGCGTCGATCCCGGCCTTGTCGGAATCGCCGTTGGTCGCCTTCGGCCGGGCCGGTGCGGCAGGGCCGCCGCGTGGCGCGGCGGCCCTGCCGGGCTCGGCCACCCACACGTCGTGGTAACGACGCTCGAGGAGGAAGCGAGACCGGTCGCCCCGGAGCAGCGAGTTGCTCATCTCCACCGGGACTCCGGAGCTGTCGAACGCGACGCGGCGCAGGAGGAGCGCGGGTGCGTGGCGCGGAACGCCGAGGAGGTGCGCCTCGCGGGGCGTCGTCACGACGGGCTCGAACGACTCGAGCGCGCTCTCGAGCTGGCAGCCGTAGTCCTCACGGAGGATGTCGTAGAGCGATCGGCCCTCGAAGTCGTGTGCCTCCAGGCGCGGGAACCGCGCGAGCGGCAGCCACGTGGACTCCACGATGAGCGGCTCGGACTCGACCGAGCGGAGTCGGTCAAGCCGCAGCAGGGGATCGCCGGGCAGGCAGCCGAGATCCTGCGCGAGCTGCCGGCTCGCGTCCTCGATCTCCACCGCGAGGACCTGGGTGGCGAGCTGCATCCCGCGGGCGCGGAGCGCCGCCACGACGCTGAAGAAGCCCGAGATCTCGGCTTCGACAGAGGGCCTGGTGACGAACGTGCCGCGCCCCTGGTGGCGAGTGATCAGCCCTCGCTGCTCGAGCTCCGCGAGCGCCTGTCGGAGCGTCGCGCGGCTGATGTCGAGCACGCGGCAGAGCTCGCGCTCCGGGGGCAGGCGCGTCCCCGGTGCCCATTCACCCGAGCGGATCCGCGCCTCGGCCCTGCTCGCGACGATCGAATGCAGCGGTTCCTTGCCCACCCGCGTCGCCATCCTCCGGTGTGAGAACCTGTCCCCTGAGTGTACGGCAGGGGTCGGCGATAGGTCTGGACCATTCGGCAGGGTCGGCCGCCTCGGACGCCGATCCGGTAGCCGGGCGCGCGGAGGTGTGCCGATGGCACGGACCAAGGGCGACGGGCGACCTGCGGCAGCCGCGAATGCCGCCGGCGCGACGGGGCCCCGGACGATCGACCGGTCCGTGGTCGACGCCGGCCGCCTGCGCGCGCGACTCGCCGCGGTGGACGAGCGCGCCGCAGCCGACCCCGGGGTCGCGGTCGTCGTCCGGGCGCCCGGCCGGGTGAACCTCATCGGCGAGCACACCGACTACAACGACGGCCTCGTCCTCCCCGTGGCGATCGACCTCGAGATCCGGATCGCGCTCATCCCGACGGAGGGGCGCAGGGTGGAGATCGTCCTCGACGCGACCGGCGAGCGCGCGGGCTTCGACCTCGACGACATCGGCGAGCGGCGCGGCGGGTTCATCGACTACGTCGCCGGGACCGCGTGGGCGATGCACGAAGCCGGACTCCCGACGCGGGGCTTCCGCGGCCTCCTCGCGAGCACCCTCCCCCAGGGATCGGGGCTCTCGTCGTCCGCCGCGCTCGAGCTCGCATCCGCCTGGGCCCTCTCGCCCGCGACCGACCCGGCGGTGGACCCCGTCACTCTCGCGCGGATCTGCCAGCGCGCGGAGAACGCGTACGTCGGGGTCGCGTGCGGCCTGATGGACCAGTTCGCGTCGTCGTGCGGCCGTGCCGACGGCGCCGTCCTGCTCGACTGCCGGTCGCTGGAGCACCGCGCCGTCGCGCTGCCGCTCGCGGACCACGCCGTCGTCGTCTGCCACACCGGGTCGGAGCGGAAGCTCCAGGCCAGCGAGTACAACGCGCGTCGGGCGCAGTGCGAGCGCGCCGTGGCCGTCCTCGCCGACCGCGGCCTGCCGGTCCGCGCGCTCCGTGACGTGTCGCCGGCCATGCTCGACGGCGTCCGAGGCGTCCTCGACGACGAGACCTGGCGTCGGTGCGCGCACGTCGTCGGCGAGGACCTTCGGGTCGAGGAGACCGTCGCCGCGTTCGCCCGCGGCGACCTCGACGCCGTCGGGCGCCTCTTTGCGGAGAGCCACGCATCGCTGCGCGACCTCTACGAGGTGAGCTCACCGGAGCTCGATGCGCTCGTCGAGATCGCCGGGAACGTGCCCGGCGTCGTCGCATCGCGGATGACCGGCGCCGGCTTCGGCGGGTGCACGATCAACCTCGTCCGCCGGAGCGCGGTGGAGGCGCTCGCGCGCGCCGTCCTCGCCGACTACCCGAGACGGACAGGCCTGGTGCCGCGCGTCCTCGCCGTTGACCCGGCGGCGGGCGCCGGCATCGTCCGGCCGTCGATCCGGTGACCGAAGACACTGCCTTCGGAGCTCGGCCGGAGCGAGACTGAGCGGACACATCCAGGTTCGCCGGCCTCCGCCGGCAGGAGGGTTCATCGATGAAGGCGCGCAGCGCTTTCGCCCTCTCCGTGGGGCTCGCCATCGCGGCCACCGGTGCCGCGATCTACTACGAACGCAGGCTCCGTCCACTCTTCAAGCGATGGGGCGCGACCGACGACGAGATGGCGGCCCCGATGCCGGGCGACGAGGCCGTCACAGACCCGAGCTGGGCCGTGACCTACGCGGTCTCGATCGATGCTGCGCCGTCCGACGTCTGGCCCTGGCTCGTCCAGATGGGTGTCGGGCGCGCGGGCTTCTACAGCTACGACGTGATCGAGAAGCGGCTCGGCCTCGACGTCCACTCCGTCGAGCTCATCGTCCCGGAGCTCCAGGGCCTCGCCGTCGGCGACGCGATGCCGTTCGGCGCGTTCGACCTTCCGGTCGTCGCCCTCGAGCCGGAGAAGACCCTGCTCCTCGAGACATCCGACGACAAGGGCGCCGGCTCCTTCTGCTTCGAGCTGCTGCCCGTCGACGACGGGACCCGGCTCGTCTTCCGTGGCCGTGCGCGGTTCGCGGAATGGGACGTCGACACCGCCACGCGGTCGGCGGCCGGACTCCGCCAGCTTCCGCTGATCCTCGGGTTCGAGCCCGGCAGCTTCGTGATGTTCCGACGCATGCTCCTCGGCCTCAAGGAACGCGCCGAACGGACGGACCGCGAGGGGCGTGACGCCGTCACGGCGCCCGACGGCTGGTGGGCCGAGCGCGTCATGGCGATGGACCAGCACCTCGCGGAGCGCGAGGCGCTCCTCGACGAGGAGGCGAAGGAGACCGACGCGATCGTCACGGAGATCGCGGGGACGAAGGAGGCAGTCCTCGCCGGCGTGAAGGCGCAGGTCGAAGAGGCCAAGGCCCGGATCGAGAAGACGCGCGCGGGACTGCACGCGGCCATCGCGTCGGCGGACGTCCAGCCGGGCGACGACGGCCCCGGCCCGGTCCACGTCGAGGTACCGCCCGAGCCCGCACCGGCCGAGCCCGAGTCCTGACGCTCGGGTCCGGATCCTGACGGCGGACCAATCAGGCGGCGCGCCGCCGGCCCTCCCGCCGGCGGCGCCGCCGTATCTACGAGGCCTCGCCCGCGGTCGCGCGCTGCGCGGCGCCGGCCGGCGCGAGGGGCAGGTCCGGCCACGGGCGCGGGTCGGGGTCCGGTTCCCACTCGCCGGTCACGGAGCTGACGCGGTAGGTCCAGGCCGGCCCGTCCACCGCGATGGCCGCGAGGGCGGCGGCGACCGTGTCGACATCCCCCTCCGCGGTCCCCAGACCGAAGCTCATCCGGACCGCCCCGGGAAGAGCCGGCTCCTCGCCCGCGCGAAGCGCGGCGCGGATCGCGGCCGCTGCGCCGGCGTCCATGTCGAGCAGATGCAGCATGAGGGGGTGGGCGCAGAAGCAGCCGTGTCGGACCCCGATCGCGTGCTCGGCGCCGAGGATCGCGGCGACCTCACCGTGGTCGTACCCCGACGCAGCCTAGCGGACCCGGGTACCCTGTGGCCGCTCTACCCGCCACGCTGGAGACCGGATGACGTCGGTCGATGCCCGTGCTCTCGCCGAGACATTCGCCGGCGCCGATCCTGCGCGCCCGCTCGAACCCGATCTCCTGCCCGCCGTCCCCGACCTGCCGTCGGGCGCCGACCCGGGCGAGGCGGAGGCCGTCCTCGCCGATCGGCTCGACCAGGGGCCGCGGATCCTCGCGCTGCTCCATGAACGGATGGGGACGCAGCCCGAGTGGACCGTCGAGACGGCACGCGGCTACACGTGGTGGCCCGGCAGGCTCCCACTGACCGTCCGGGTGGGCGATCCGGTCGCGATCCACGGGCTCTCGGCGGTCCGGGTCTCGACCACGACGCCCCTCCTCCGTGGCGTCCCGCCGTCGCCCGCGGTCGCGCTGAGGATCGCGGAGGAGAACGCATCCGCGGCCGTCGATGGGCTCGTGTGGAATCCGGACGCCGGGATCGTCACGCTCGCCACCGACATCTGGTGCCATGTCGGCGACGCGTGGCTCGACCCCCTCGTCTACACGGCCAGCGGGCTCCAGGCCGCCATCGCAGAGTCGAGCGTGGATGGCCTGCGCGCCCAGGTGGGCGGCGAGGTGGCCGCGAGCGACCACCCTTCGGCCGGCGCGCGAACGGAACGCGACGAGCTCGTGGATGCCGGCGGCGCCTTCGCGGCCGCGGGCGACAGGTCGACGCCCTTCACCGAGGGGGACCTGCGTGCGCTCGTCCGCGGCCAGCCGGGGATCCTGCCGTTCGCGGTCCACGGTCCGGACGCGGTGACGGCCGAGTTCCCGGCGCGGAGCGCGGACGGGATCCTCGCCGGTCGGAGCGGGCAGGAGCGCACGCGGGCGCTGGTCGACGCGGCGCGCCGCGACCGGACCGATCCTGCACGAGCCCACGAGGCGGCGTGGCTGGCGGCGGCCCCGGCCGGGACTGCGCTCCTGCGGATCTCCTTCGGGGAGCGGCACCGGGACTACGGCGCCGGTCTCGCGATGCGCCTCCGCCTGCCGCTTCGGGCGGGCTCCGTCGAGGACGCGGCCCTCCTCGCCGCGCGGCTCAACCGGCGCGAGCTTGTGGACGCGAAGCTCGCTCCGTTCGTCGGGGCGTGGACAGTCGAGGGCGACGCGCCGGTCTTCGTCGCGTTCTTCCCCGTGCCGCTCGCACGCGGCCTCGGCTCGGAGGACCGCATCGCGATCCTGGCCACGTTCGCGGCGTGGATGCGGGAGCGCGCCGCGTGGGCAACCCCGGTCGCGCTCGACGGGCCCGAGGGTGCCGCATGACCGATCACAATGGCGCCGAGCGCGACGTCGCGCGCGACGCCGAGCGCGACGCCGAGCATGACGCCGAGCGCGCGCGCCTCCTCGCCGAGTCGGAGGCCGAGGGCACGATGGCCGAGGCCGTCGCGGATCCCGCCCGCGCCCCCGGCCCGCGACGCGCGTTCCGCTATCCGACGGACCACCTCCTCGCCGTCGTCGATCGGCCCGAGCGGGGCGCGGCGATCGTGGACGCGATCGTCGGCCTCGGGGTCGCGCGCCCGGACGTCGAGTCCCTGTCGGGCGACGGGGCCGACGACCGGCTCGACCTCCTCGCGGCGGACAGCCTGGTCCAGCGGGCGATGAGCGCCGTCCGCTTCCTGACGATGGACCAGCAACCGGACTTCGCCCTCTACCTCGCCGCGCTGCGCGACGGAAGGGCGGTCATCGCCGTCCACGTGCCCGGGACCGCGCTGCGGGGACGCGTCGTCGAGCTCCTGAGGTCGCGCGACGCGCACTTCCTCAACTTCTACGGGCGGGTGGCGACCGAGGAGATCACCCGATGGCGAGGAGCCGAGCTGCCGCTCCCCGGCTGGCTCCGCCGCTAGCAGGAGAGGGCGTCCGCGAGGCCGCCCGGCGTCCGCGAGGCCGCCCAGGGTCGCACGGCCGCCCGGGTCGCGGGGCCGCCGCGCGCGCGGGCCCGGGGTACCATCCGACTACCCCCGTCTCGTCAGGATCCGAAGGCGCGCCGGACCCCGGGCGTGAGCAGGTACGCGCCGATGACCACCGGGACGATCGAGGTGACGACGACCGCCGCCCAGGTCGGTCCGCCGAGGAGCGCCGCGGCCACGCTCCCGGCGACGTGCACCACCGCGACCCCGAGGGCGAGCCACCAGGCCCAGCGGTGCAGGTTCCACAGGCCGAACGCCAGCGCGACGTAGAGGACGGCGATCCCGAACCCCCCGAACGCGAGGAGCTGCCCGACCGTGCCGGTGTCGAGCCCCTGGTCCCAGGGCGTGGGGGCGGTGGCGGACGAGAAGAGCGTGAATGCCTCGAGGAACGTGACCGCGCTCCAGAGGAGCGCGAGCGTCGAGATGAGCATGACGCCGATCGGGCGTCCCTGGAGTGACCGCTGCTCCTGCGTCACCTGCGCACCTCCATCGGCGTGCCGTCAGCTGCGACCCGCTCCACGGCGCCAGCGTGGCAGGTCGTGGGACGCCCCGCAACGCGAGAGCGAGAGCGCCGTGTGATGCGGCAGTGGAGGAGCGCGCCACCCGGTGCGCGGCGTCCGCGCGGGGCCCCGACCTACCGGACGGTCGCCTCGGCGTGCGCGCGTGCCGGCCACCGCGCCGGATCGCCGGCGTAGGTCGCGTTCACCGCGTACCGACCGGGCTCGAGGCCGGCGACCGGGAGCACGTACGCACCCGTCGCGTCCGTGGTCGCGGTTCCCAGCGTGATGCGCGCCGGCGCGAGCGGGTGGATGTCCCGGCCGACCTCCTGATCGCCCAGGAAGATCGGCGCCACGTACGCGCTCCCGATCGACGACGCGGGCACGCGGACGTCGAGCCAGATCCGGTAGGCGGCACCCGGATGCACGCCGAACTCGCCGGAGTTGATTCCCGTGCTCTGCGACGAGGAGACGACGACGCGCAGCATCCGCCCCGCCCCGCGATCCGACGCCGGCGTCGTGACGGAGCCGTCGCCCCACCACCCCCAGTGGTCGAGCCCGTCCGCGAACGCGGCGTTCGGCACGACGTTCGATGACGCACCCTCCGCGTACCCCACCGCGTAGACGGTCAGGTCCGCGATCCCCGGTCCGGCTCCTTCCTGGTTCACGCGGATCCCGACGTCGGCGTGCGTCGCCCCCGCCGGCACGGTCCCCGTCCACTCGAGCCGCTGTGGGGGACCATCCTCGGGCGTCGCGGCGAGCGCGATGGGTGCGCGGCCGACCGGGGTGCCACCGAGCGTCCGCGCCGTGCCGGCGGCGCTCGTGGTCCCCCCGGACGCGACCTGCACATCGAGCGTGGTCCGGGCGCGGACGTACGACGCGATGAGCCCGGTGAACGAGGTGGGCGAGGTCTCCGGGAGGACCCGGTCGGGGTGATCCGTCCACGACTGGAAGATTGCATCGTCCGGCGGTCCGACGCCGTCGAGCTCGTGCGTGAGCACGTGGTCCCACGCGGCGCCCAGCCAGGCCGCGTCGGTGCCCTCGGCGGTGCCGTTGTAGATGATCCCGAACCGGCTGCCATGAGCCCGCGCGTACGCCTGGAGGCGCAGTGTGTCGGCCGGCCAGGCGGTCCGGCCCCAGTCGAGGTCGAGGTGGAAGAACGGCAGCGGGTGGCCCGTGGCGGCGCGGAACGCGTCCATCCACTCCTCGTACGCGTCCGCCGTCGCCGGGCCGGCGAGCGGCTCGATGTCCCCGACCACGACAGACGGGAAGGCGGCGTGGACCTCGCGGACGAACCGGGCCACCTCGGACGCCACCTTCGCCGCGGACCACCGGCACGCCTTCGGGCCGTCGTACCGGCTGGCGAAGAAGAACGGCTCATCCATGGCCACGAACTTGACGCTCCCGCCTGCGGCGACGATCCTCCGGATCTGCCGGATCGTCTCGGCGGACCCACCGGCGAATCCCTCGACCCCCTCCCCGCACGTGCCGGCCACGAGCGGGCCCTCCTCGATCGCGATCGCGATGTCGCGCGCGCGCAGCGCCGCGACGACGCGCCGGAGGTCCGCCTCGCTCGCCGTCCCTCCGAGCCACTCGCCGTACAGCTTGAAGACATGGGTGCGCCCCGCCACCTTCGTCCACGGCGCCGTCGGGGCGAACAGCGCCGAGAAGTCGGTCGAGCCAACGTACATGCGGCCGGGCCGTTCGGGCATCGGCGGGAGAGGTGCGAACCAGACCTGCGGCGTGACGGCGAGGGACTTCGCGAGCGTCGCGCAGGACCGCGCACCGCCGCCCGTGAGCACGAGCGAGGCGCGACCGGTCCCGGCCGTCGCGGTCCGGAGAGCCGCGACCTGCACGGCGGTGAGGGAGAGCATGCCTGCGATGGTGCCCGAGCCGCTCGATCGCAGCGTGCCGGGCGACGCGACCACGGATCCCGGGGAGGGGCAGGCGCCGCGGCGGAGGGTGGCGCCATACGAGGTGGACGCGCGGAGGCCGCGGGCGGAGATCGCCAGCGTGCCCAGGCCGGTATCGAACGCGCGCAGCGTCGCCGTGCCTCGCGCTCCGGCCGAGCCGAACGTCGCCGTCCACGCGGACTCGACGAGGCGGGCGGCGGAGGCATCCGCGGCGGTCGCCGCGGTCGGCGCCGGAAGCAACGGTGCCGCGAGGATCGCGCCGATCCCTGCCGCGAGCACCCGAGCCCACGACCCGCCGCGTCCCCGGCCGACCCGTCCGCCCGATCGCGCCTCGAAACCCACCGTGCGTCCTCCGCGGGAGTCGTCGTGCAAAGCGTATCAGCGGGCGTCAGCAGGTTGGCGGCTTGACGCTTCCGCGTCCACGGGTGCCCGCATGCCGGCCGGCGGCCCCTGGACGTCGGGCACGAGCTTCGAGTTCATCCGCTGGCTCGCCGGGCGCGGACCGTGCATCTGGGCGCGATCGTCCTCGACCGCTTGGCGGTCACGAGCGCGCAGCACGCACGTTTCGTCCTCGCGGCTCGCCGGGCGCCGTCTTCCTGGCGGGTGGCGCTTGTCCGTCCGATGGCCTCGAGGAGGCGCGTGGGCCGCCGGGCCGACGCGGCGGCTCACCGAGGGTGGCACGCGCGGGGGAACCGAGGTGGGTCGCGTCCCGCCGTAGAGGCGATAAGTTCAGGCGATCTGGGCCGTCGCCATGATCTCGTCGTCGAGGAGCGCCTCGGCCGTCCCGACGTCGGTGATGATCGACTTGACCCACTTGCCCCGGATCGCGCCGCGGATCGGCCACCACTTGCTCGGGCCACCGGCGATCGCGACAGAGCGCGGTACGCGCCCCAGCTGATCGAGGTTCATGCCGATCACCCGATCGTCGAGCGGCGACTCGATCCTCACGCCGGCGTCGTCATACCAGCAGAGGTTGATGTTGCCCACCGCACCGCGCTCGAGCATCAGCTGCGCCTCCTCGGGCGTGATCAGGTCGCCGCTGCGGCGGAGCAGTTCCGACAGGCCCACGGTGCCGATGCCCACCAGCGCGAAGTCGACCTTGTCGTGAAGCTCGAGCGCCCGGCGGGCGAATGGGTCCTGGGCCACGATCGCGTCTCGCAGCTCTGGCGTCGCCGCGACGCCCGGCGTGGGCAGGAAGGCGGGCTCGGCGCCCAGCAGCTCGGCCAATCGGCGCGTGGATTGCGAGACGTCAAGCTGGGTGCGCGGATTGCCCAGCGACCCCAGCGCCTCGACAACGGTGGTGGCGGCCTGGCGCTTCACCGGCTCGAGGTGGGCCACGAGCGACATGACGGGCCGGCTCCAGCTGAGGCAGCCCACGATGCCAAGGTCGAACATCGACGGCTGGAGATACGCGGCGGCGGCCACACCCAGCTCGCCGGCGATCTCCTCTTCCGTGGCTGCCTCGTCCACGTCGACGATGTGGACGTCGGTCAGCCCGAAACGCTCCTCGATCTCCTCCTCCAAAGCGGCGTAGATGCCGGGGGGCGGTACGACGATCGTCCGCACGACGCCGAGCTCCTCGGCCATCGAGAGCAGTCGCGACACGCGGGACTGGCTGATGTGAAGGCGGGCGGCAATCTCCGGCTGCCGGACGCCGCGCCGATGGTAGAGGTGGGCGATCTTCGTGATGAGGCGCAGCTGGTCGAGATCCTCCGCGCGACGGGGGCCGACGTCGAGAGCGTCGGCGCGGGGGCGGTTCTGCGGCCGCACGCTCACGGGCGCATCTCCGGTCGCGACGCTGCTGGCGCCTTCCTCGCGGCGCGACGCCTGACGGGACCGCCGGGCTGCGCGTCGCGGCGGCGCGCGAGCCGGACGCCGTCAATTCGCGGCAGTCGCCCTGTGGCAGTCATGCGTCGGGTGCCCAGCCCATCGTCGTTCATGCGAGCACAGTCTCCACGAGGTCCACCCAGCGCGCGTAGCCCTCGAGAGCATAGACGCGGTCGTCGCCGGGCATGAACCGCGTCGCACGCGATCGATCCTGGGCGAAGTAGCGTGGGACGTCCAGGCCCACGCCGCCGAGCGCCGCCTTGGCCGCGCCGATGCTCGTCACCTCGCTGAGGACCGGCCGCACCACGGTCCGACCCAGCAGATCGGCCAGGAGCTGGCACAGGTAGTCGTTGGCGGCGCCGCCCCCGTCCACGGCCACCTCGCCGCCGCCGGCATCCTGAGGGCCGCCCATCGCGACGAACAGGTCGTGTGCCTGGAAGACCATCGCCTCGAGCCCCGCCCGGGTCATGTCGCGGACCGTGGAGTCCATGCCCAGGCCGAGGATTGCGGCGCCGCGACCGGCCGGCCAGCGGGGCGCGCCCATCTGCGTGAACGCCGGCAGGACGTATACCCGGTCCGACGCGAGAAGCGGCGAACGGTCCATGGGCGATGCCCAGGCCACCGGGTCCTTGAACCGTTCGGACAGCCACCTGAGCGTGAAGCCGGAATGGAAGGCGGAACCCTCCAGCTCGTAACAGGCGCGTCCGGTGCGGTCCTCCCAGCCGACGCTGGTGACGAGGCCGTCCACCAGCGGCGCATCCTCGCCGGTGTTCAGGCAGGCGACGCCGGACGTGCCGAACGTGATCTTGAGCTCGCCGCGATCCTCGCAGCCGTGCCCATAGAGCGATGCCTGTTGATCGGCGATCACTCCCGTGATCGGGATGGCCGCACCAACGAGGTCGGGGTCGGTGACCCCGAACGCGGTTTCCGACGCTCTTATCTCGGGCAGGCACGAAATCGGGACGCCGAGCGCGTCGGCGAGCTCCGGGTCCCACGCTCGCCGGCGCAGGTCCATGAGCTGATAGCGTGAGGCGTTGGAGACGTCGGTCGCGTGCGAGCGCCCGCCGGAGAGCCGGTAGAGGAGCCAGGAGTCGACGGTGCCGACTTGGAGGTCGCCGACGTCCGCCAGGCGGCGGATCGACGGGTGCTCGTCGAGCAGCCAGGCGACCTTGGACGCGAAGAAGAAGGTGTGGTTGGAGAGCCCCGTCCGCGTGCGGATCAGATCGTCCAGACCGGCGGCGCGCCACGCCTCCACCTTCGGCGCGCTCTGCTCCGACATCCAGAGGATCCCAGGATAGAGCGGGCGGCCAGTGCAGCGCTGCCAGGCGAAGGCTGTCTCACGCATGTTGGTGAGGCCGATGGCGAGGGCCGTGCGGCCGGTTGCCGCGCACCACTCCGCCGCCCGGCGAAGCACCGACGCCGAGGCCCGCACGATCGACTCGGCGTCGATCTCGACCCAGCCCGGATTCGGGAACGACAGCGGCAGGTCCTCCTGCGCACAGACCGTGTGCTCGCCTGACGGCACGTCGAACACGAGGCAACGCACCGCGTGGGTGCCGCAGTCAACCGCTATGACCGCTGAAGTGGGATCAGCAGCGCCCATCTCAGGCTTGCGTGGTCCGAAGCCGGTCCTGGAGGCTCGAGAGCAGGATGGCGCCGAGCAGGACCAGGCCGAAGACGATCTGCTGCACCGAGGTCTCCACGCCGTACAGGTTCATCAGGTTGGTGATGGTCCCGATGACGAGCACAGCGCCCAGGAGGCCGCTGATGCTGCCCCGGCCACCGTTGAGCGCCGTGCCGCCGAGGGTGGCGCCGGCGAACACGTACAGGATCACTCCGTTGCCCATCGAGGCATCGATCGAGAAGAGCCGGCCCACCTGGAGGATGCCGCCGATCGCGGCGCAGATGCCCGCCAGCACGAAGGCGATGATCAGGGTGCGGTTGACGTTGACGCCGGCGATCCGGCAGGCCTCCTCGTTGTTTCCGATCCCCACAAGGTTGCGGCCGAACGCCGTCCGCTTCATCACGACGTGGGCGACGATGAATGCCAGCAGCAGCACCGGCACGGCGACCGGCCACTGGCCGAAGATGCGGGTTCCACCGAGCCAGGTGTACTCGGCCGGCAGGTGGTAGACGCCCTCGGGGATCAGGAAGACGACCATGCCCTCGAGGGTCAGGAGCGTGGCCAGGGTGACCAGGAACGCGTTGACCTTGAGCTTGACGATGATCAGGCCGTTCACCAACCCCACAACGGCCCCCACCATGACCGTGAGGAGCAGGGCGACAAGCGGGTTGACGCCCGGCCACTCCGTCATGGCGACGATGCCCACGGCCGGGGCGAACGCGAACGTCCCCTCGATCGAGAGGTCGAGCCGTGCCGCGATCATCACGAAGAACATCCCGACGACCATGAATCCGAGGGGCGAGGCACCCCACAGCAGGTTGAGCAGGTTGGCGAGCGTGAGGAAGCCGGGCAGGAAGGACCCGATCACGGCCAGCAGGAGGAAGATCAGCCAGATCAGGTGCTCGGAGGCGATCCGCCGGAGCAGGATCCTGCCCCGACTGGACGATGCCTCGGCAACGGTCCCCGTGCCGGCGAGCGCGGTCATGCCGTCACCCCCTGGCAGGCGCGGTAGATCTCGCCAGCCTCGAAGTCAGCTGCCGAGCGTTCGAATTCCCTCACGATGCGCCCCTTGTAGAAGATCAGCACCCGGTCGCAGATGTCCACAAGCTCATCCTCGCTCTCGCTGGTCATGATCACGGCACTGTGCGCGGCCAGCTCGTGGCGGACGACGTTGAGCAACTGGGGTTTGGTCGCGATGTCCACACCGCGCGTCGGCTCGTTGAGCACGTACAGGCTGGGCCGCATGAGCCGGAGCCGGCCGACCATCACCTTCTGGCGGTTGCCGCCGGACAGGGAGTTGATGACGGCATCCGCGCGCGGGGGCTGGACCTCCATCCGCTCGATCGTCTCCTGGGCGGTCGCGCGCATGCGCTTCTCATCGAGCAGGCCGAACCAGTTGCTGAACTGATGCGCGATCGGCAGGAGCAGGTTGTCGAGCACCGAGAGCGTGTGGATGGTGGCCAATCGCTCGCGGTTCTTGGGTAGATAGGCGATCCCGGCCCTGTGCGCCGCCATCGAGTTGCGGATCCTGGCGGGGCGGCCGGCGATCGAAAGCTGGCCGGTGGTCTTGCGGAGGCCGCCGAGGCCGTCGAGCAACTCGTCCTTGCCGGATCCCTCCAGGCCGGCGATCCCCACCACCTCGTGCCGGCGGACGGACATGCTGACCGCGGCGAAGGCCGGGGCCGAGGCCAGATCGGTGACGCGGAGGATCTCGTCGCCGCACTCGCGGACTTCGGTCGAGTCGACCGCGGTGGTCCCGCCGTCGCCCACGATCTTGGACGCGAGCAGCTGGGAGGTCGTGCCCGACACGTCGAGCGTGTCGACGCTGACGCCGTCGCGCATGACGGTCACCCGGTCGCAGGCGGCGAGCACCTCGTTGATATGGTGCGTGATCACGGTGAACGAGCGCCGGGCCTGCGGGTCGCTTGCCAGGTTGCGCAGTTCCTGGAGCAGGGACTCCCGACGCGCTCCGGAGAGGCTCGCAGTGATCTCATCGAGCAGGATGATCCGAGCTCCGTCCAGGAACACGGCCTTGCCGAAGGCGAGGAGCTGCTGAGTCTCCACGGGCAATGCGACCAACGGATCTGAGGCCGAGACGTGCAGGCCCAGCCGATCGTCGATCTCGGCCACCTTGCGCCGCATGGCCGACCGGTTCAGGAGACCATGGCGGCTGAAGGCCCGGTCGCCGAGGAACAGGTAGTCCTCGACGGTGAGGTAGGGCAGGCGCGGTGGGTCCTGCGGGATCAGGGCGATCCGGTGCTGGCGCGCCAGGGCAGGGGTCCACCGGCTCGAGCCGAGCACGCTCTGGCCGTCGACCACGAGCTCGCCGCCGCTCGGCTCCATGACCCCGGAAACCATGTTCATCAGCACCGTCTTGCCGGCGCCGTTCTTCCCGATGATCCCGTGGATCGAGCCCCAGCGGACGTCCAAGGTGGCATCCGCAACTCCGGAGCGCCCACCGAATTCCTTGCGGAGTCCGCGAACTGCGTATGCGACGTCCAACGTACGCGCTCCTGTTTGCTGGCGGTCGCCCCCTCCGGGGCGACCGCCAGGTGCGATCAGCTGGCGCTGGGCCCTGCCGGGCTCAGTTGCCGCCGACTCCTGCATTGGCCCAGTGGAAGTCGCTCTCGACCGGGACGGTCTCCGGCACGCTGAACGGCTTGGTCTTGTACCAGGGGCCTGGGAAGGTGGGGTTCGAGGCGATCGTGACGGGGGCCCAAGGCTTGCCGTTCCAGTCGGCGACGTTCTCGACGCCCTTGGACGGCGTGATCGTGCCGTGGCTCATCATGTCCCAGAGGAGCGTCTGCACGAGGATGCCCTCGACGACCGCCGGCTGCTCGGAGCAATGTGCGAGCTCGTTCCTGGCGATCGAGTCCAGCTCTGGCTTGGAGCAGTCCATCGAGGTCACCGGGATCCGGTTGGGCGAGCCGGGGGCCACGTTGCCGCCGGCCGCCTGGATGGCCGGGATCGCGCCGCCGACGGCCATGGTGCCGTCAACGCTGCCGATCGCGAGGATCTTGTCGATGCCGTAGCGGGTGATCGCGTCGCCGACGGCGGTGCGGGCGGGCTCGGCCTGGTAACCGAGGTTCGCCCGCTCGATGATCTGCACGTTGGGGAACTTGGTCTTGAGCTGGTCGAGCACGGAGTGATAGCCCGCCGCGCGCTCGGCGTCGAAAGAGTTGTTGATGTCGCCGCGGAGCATCAGGATGACCCCGCCGTCCTTGCCCCAATCGGCGCCGCGAGAGTCCTCGAGATCCTTCAGGATCGCCTGTCCGGCCAGAGCGCCGGCCTCGGTGTTGTCCTGGGCGACGAACGGGGCCGCCGAGTCGGGGGCGGCGATATTGTGGACCACCACCGGGATGTTCTTGGACAGGAGCTCCTTGATGACGTCGGTCATCGTGGGGCCCTGCCACGGGACGAGGCTCACGCCGTCGATGCCCTGCGCCATCAGCGCGCGGAGGCCGTCGAGCTGCTTCGCCGCGTCGTTGGCGGCGACGACCTTGAAGTTGATCTTGACGCCGTTGGCGGCCTCGATGTCCTTGATGGCCTGCTCTTCGCCGTACTGGACGCCGTTGAAGAAGATGTCGCCCGCCTCCCAGCGGATCAGGGCGATGTTGTATTCCTTCTTGCCGGCCACGCTGGGCGCCGCCGAGGCCGCCGCTTGCGAAGCCGCCTGCGAGGCCGCCGGGGCGGTCGTGGCCGTGCCGCCGCTCGAGCAGGCGGATGCGACCAACGCCGTCGCGAACAGCAGGCCGCCGAACTTCCTGAACCGGGCCATGCCTCTCCTCTCACTCATCCGAGTGTCCAATCGTTGGAGCTTCTCGGTCCTCCCGCACGTCGACGCCGCACTCCTCCTTCCCCGCGCATCCGGCGCGATCCGTCCCTGGGGCTGCCCATCAGACGGACTCGCCGGGTGCCCCGACCCAGGCCAGAACCGTCCCCGTCTCCGCCGTCTCCCCGCCTGGGACGACGATCTGGAGGAGAACCCCCTCTGCCACCGACTCGACGTCGACGTTGGCCTTGTCCGTCTCCACCACGAAGATGGGTTGCCCCAGCTCCACGGCATCCCCGGGCTTCACGAGCCACTCGACGATCGTCCCCTCGCTCACGGTCTGCCCGAGCTCGGGCATCGTGATCGCCTCAGCCATGTCTGATCTCCTCGATGCGGTCAGGACAGGCTTCGCCGGATCGCGCTGACCAGCGCGTCCCGGCTCGGCAGCACCGCGGCCTCGAGCCACGGCGCGAACGGCATCGGAACGTCCTTCGAGGCCACCCGGGTGACGGGCGCCTTCAGGTTGGTGAAGCAGGTCTCGGCCACGCGCGCCGCGACCTCGGCGCCCCAGCCGCCGGTGAGGTTCGCCTCGTGGGCGATCACCAACCGTCCCGTCCGTCGGACACTCTCGTAGACGGCGTCCCATGGGAACGGAGCGAGCCAGACAGGGTCGATCACCTCGACCTCGATGCCTTCGAGGGCGAGCGCCTCGGCCACGCCCAGGGCGGCGTAGAGCTGCGTGAACGTGGCGAGGACGGTGACATCGCGGCCTGGCCGGCGGCAGCGGGCCTGGCCCACCTCGGTGACGTAGTCGCCCTCGGGGACGTACGCGACCGTGTCGATGGAGCCAGCCTCCCTGCGCTTGGCCCCGTAGAGCAGCTTGTGCTCGAAGACCAGAACTGGGTCGGGGTCGCGGAGGGCGGCCTTGATGCCGCCCTTGGCGGTGTACGGGTCCGAGATGCAGAGCACCTTGATCCCGGGCACGTGCATGAAGTAGCTCTCGGGGCACTGGGCGTGCTGCGCACCGCGCTGGGTGGCGCCCACCGGGCACCGGAGCACCATCGGAATCGACAGGCGACCGCCCGACATGTACCGCAGCTTCGCGGCCTCGTTCACCAGCTCGTCCATCGCCTCGAACACGAAGTCCGCGTACTGGAGATCGGGCAGCGTCCGAAGGCCCGCGATCGCTCCGCCGATCGACGCTCCGACGAGGGCCTTCTCGCTGATCGGCGTGTCGATGACCCGGTCCCGCCCGAACTCCTCGGCCAGACCGAGGTACACGCCAAACGCGCCGCCGAAGCCGCCCGGGACGCCCACGTCCTCACCCAGCAGGACGAGGCCGGGGTCGCCCGCCAGCTCCTCGCGGATGCCCTCCCGGAGCGCCTGGGCAATCGTGAGCGTGCGCTCCTTCGGGCCCTGGGCCAGCGGGCCCGCGGCAGGGTGGGCGACCGCAGGGGCGGCGTAGATGGCGCCGGGGTCGATGGCCGTGGCAGGGTCACCCTGCGGCGCCTGCTGCGCGAAGGCGACGGCCTCGGCTACGGTCGCTTTGGCCCGCGCGAGCGCGGCGGCTGTCGCCTCCTCGTCAACTCCACGCCCGTGCAGCGCGGCAGCATAGGTCTCGATCGGGTCGCGCGCCTTCCACGCGGCCTCCTCATCCTTGCTTCGATAGCCTCGGGCATCGCCTCGGCTGTGGCCGACGTAGCGGTACGTCATGGCCTCGATGAGGGTCGGCCCGCCGGCGGTCCGGGCCCGGGCAACCGCGCGCTCGGCGGCCGCCCGAACGGCCAGCACGTCCATGCCGTCCACGCGCTCGCCCGGGATGCCGTAGGCCGCCGCGCGCGAAGCGATGTTCGTGTTCTTGCTGACCTCGTCAAACGGCGTCGACGCGCCGTACTGGTTGTTCTCGCACACGAACACGACCGGCAGCCCGAGCGCGGCGGCGAAGTTGATGCCCTCGTGGAACGCGCCCTCGTTGGATGCGCCGTCGCCGAAGAAGCAGACGACGACGCGTCCTGGGGCGAGGCGCCGCGTCGCCAGCGCGAGGCCCGGGGCGATCGTGATGCCGCCGCCCACGATGGCGATCGAGGGCAGAATCCCGATCGACGTGTCGCCCAGGTGCATCGAGCCGCCGCGGCCCAACAGGGCGCCCGACTCCTTCCCATAGATCTCGGCCATGGCGACGTCGGCGCGCATCCCCTTCGCGAGCGCGTGGCCGTGGGGACGGTGGGTGGAGGTGATCCAGTCGTCGGTCCGCAGGACGCTGCAGACGCCGACAGCCACGGCCTCCTGACCCTGCGACTGATGAAGCGTGCCGGGGATCTCGTTCTTGAGGAACCTGAGGTATGCGGCCTGCTCGAACTCACGGATCAGCGCCATCTGCTCCAGCAGCCCGAGCTCCTTGTCCGGAGTCAGGCCGGCAAGGACCTCGGCGCTGGGCGCGACGGGCGGGAGCGGCTCGCGGACGGTCATCATGCCGCCGCCCGCCCGTTGGAGCCGAACACCCTGATCATGCGGCGGACCTCGCTCGTGACGGCTTCGGCCGCCCGGACGCACACGTCGTCCGCGCGGCGAGAGCCGTGGAGGAGGTTGGCGTCCGAGCCACCGGCCCTTACGGCCGCATCGAGTGCGGCACCGTAGACGCGCTTGAGGCGGGTGCCCACGTTGACCTTCGCGATCCCCGCCTCGATCGCTGCGCGCATCTGGTCCGCTGGCGTCCCCGAACCCCCGTGCAGCACGAGCGGGACGGAGACCGCGGCGCCGATGTCGCGGATACGCTGCGTGTCGATCGTCGGGGTGTGGTCGTCGTGGACGAAGTGCACATTGCCGACGGCGACCGCAAGGCAGTCCACCCCGGTCGCCTCGACGAAGGCCACGGCTTCCCCAACGCCGGTCATGCGGCCGCCGGAGTCGTCGAGCACGCCGTCACGCATCTCGGACAGCGCCCCGACCTCGCCTTCGACCGCGACGCCCAATCCGTGGGCGGCGTGCACCAGGGCCTTCGTGTCGGCGACGAGGCGCTCCCAAGGCCAACCCTGGGTGTGCATCATCACCGCGTTGTAGCCGGCGCGCAGCCCGGCGGCCGCCTCCTCGAAGCTGTCCGCCTCGTTGAACAGGATCGCGGTCGGGAGGTTGGTGCGGCGGGCGAGTGCCTCGCACGCGGCCCCGTAGATCTCGATCCCGTGCGAGCGCAGCCACCCGTGATTCGCCGACAGCCCCCCGATCCCGAGGATCAGGGGCGACTCCTCGGCCTCAGCCGCCGCGAGCACCGCCTCCAGGCTGTAGAGATCCCAAGCCTCGAAGTAGCCGACGGCGAAGCGGCGCTCCCTGGCGTGCTCGAGCAGTTCAGGCAGCGCAACAAGCGTCATGCGGGCACCTCGACGGGCTGGCGGTCCGGCATGGCGCCGGTCTCGGGGGTTCGGGGGGTCGCGAGCACACGCGGCCGGAGCAGCGGCACCCAGCAATGGAAGGCGTCGATCTCGGCGTCGACGCGCGCGGAGTCCCAGCCGTCGACCACAGCGCACACGGCCGCCACGGCCGGCGCGATCGACAGCCCGACGTCGTCGCGGCGTGTGAGCAGCAGGCGCCGGGCCATGACGTCGACCAGGGTCCGCGCGTATTCCTCACGCAGCGCCACGGCGACCTCGGCGGCGAGGACGTCGCCGGTGCCGGGGATCACCCGGCCGAGCGCCGGGTCCGCCTCGGCGACCTCGAGGATCCGCTCGGCACGGACGCCATAGAGCTTGAGAAGGCGGGCGGCAACAGCTGGGTCGACGTCCGGGCGGGCGGCGAACGCCTTGGCGAACGCCTTCCAGTTGCCCGTGCGGCCGCCGGGGAGCGGAAGGCGCTCCACGGCTGACTTGGGGTACGTGGCCCGAGCGCCGGGCCGGCTCGCCAGGTACCTGGTCACCTTGTCGACGGCCAGCTTGCCGAGCGCCGCGTGCGTCGTGAGCTTGCCGCCCGTTACTCCGAAGAGACCCGGTGCCCCGGGCAGCGGCACGACGTGGTGGTCGCGACTGACCTCGGCCTCCGTCTTCGCTCTCGGGTCGAACGGGAGCGGCCGGATCCCCGCGTAGCTGTGGATCACGTCCTCCGGGCGAAGGTCCGCGGTCGGAATGAGCTGGTTCACCTCGGTCAGCAGGTACGAGATCTCCTCGTCGCTGCACGTGGCCTTGCCCGGGTCGCCGTCATAGAAGATGTCCGTCGAGCCGATCAGGAGGTAGCCGGGCTCGATCGGGAGGACGAGGATCGCGCGGGCGTCAGAACGGGCCTCGTAGTGGACGCCGGTCGCGGGCGCGCCCGGGAACGTCTTGACGGTGATGTGGCTGCCCTTGGTGCCGCCCACGAGGCGTGGGACGTTGAGGCCCTGCACCTGATCGAGCACCTGGTCCACCCATGGCCCGGCCGCCGCGACGACTGCCTCGGCCTCCACCGACGTCCTCGCCCCGGTCAGGGTGTCGACGAGAGAAGCCGTCGCGCCGCCGTCGCGGCGCGGAGTCAGGCGGACGACTTTGACGTGAGTGCGGATCGAAGCGCCGGCGGACGCCGCATCGATCGCCTGCTCGACCGCCAGCCGCTCCGCGTCGAGGGCTTGGGCGTCGTAGTAGAGCGCAGCCCCGACGAGCCCCTCCTGGTTGATCCCCGGATACCGGCAGGCCACGTCCTCCTTCGAGAGGACGGAGTGTCGGGGAGTCGTCTTGTCGAACGACAGAACGTCGTAGAGGATCATCCCCGCCCGGAGCATCCATCCCGGCCGCTTGTTGTGCTTGTAGAACGGCACAAGCAGACCGAACGGCGCCACCAGATGCGGCGCCATGCGGAGGAGCTGCTCACGCTCGCGGAGCGACTCGCGCACGAGGCGGAACTCGAAGTGCTCGAGGTAACGAAGGCCGCCATGGACCATCCGACTCGACGCGGCGGACGTCCCGGCGCACAGATCCTCGGCGTCGACCATCAGCGTGCGCAGGCCGCGATAGGCGGCATCCCGCGCGACTGCTGCGCCGTTGACGCCGGCGCCGATGACGAGCAGGTCGTAGGCAGTAGCCGGTAGCACGGACTTGGCCCCTCATGTCTATGCGGACCTTGCATGGCATGTCTATGCACACAATGAATGGACATATGCTAGACTGCCCGTCAAGAGTTGTCGAAGCGCATTGCGGGCAGGAGGAGCTGGATGCCAGCCGAGGCACGCTGGAGGGGCGCTCCGCTCGCGTCCCCCTTCGGCGTCGTCTTCCCGGAGGAGGCGGACGAGGTCCTCGTTCCGATGAGTCGGATGCGCAAGGGCATCGCTGCGCAGATGACGCGCGCGTTGGCGGCGCCGCACGCGTACGTCCAGATGGAGATCGACGTCAGCCGGCTCGTCGAACTAAGTGGTCTGGCCCGGATATTCGGTGACGTATTCAGGCCGCCGGAGCCAGAAGGCCGGCGCCCTGTAGGTCCAGCCGCCCGAGCAGCCGGTTGAGGTCGGCTCGCGTGAAGCGCCACTCGAACGGCCTCGCGCGCCGTTCGTACTCGCGCTCGAAGGCGAGGATCCGAGCGGCCAGCTCGTCGAGGGAGGTCGCGTCCGCAGGCGTCAGGACCTTGCGTTCGAGGATGCCGAAGTAGATCTCGACCTGGTTGAGCCAACTGGCGTGGACCGGGAGATGGACGGGCACGAGCCGCGGGTACGCCTCGGTGAGACGTCGGACGGAGGCCCGGCCCCGATGCGAGCTGCCGTTGTCGACGATCCAGAACACGCGCCGCGCCGAG
>JAKAJU010000139.1 GCA_021813655.1 Chloroflexota bacterium
ATGTGCTCATCGCGAAGAGGATAACGGTGGCGGGCGCCGAGGATCCGGTGGCGCGACCGATCCGGCGCAGGCGCGCCCGGCCCGGATAATGGACGCGGGACGTCGGGTCCTCGGGTCGGACCGAGGGCCGTCCGCGGCTCGAGCACGGCGGGAGGTCCGGTAGGTGTCCAGTTCGATGCGGGTCGGGATCCTGACCGCGGGCGGCGACAGCCCGGGCCTCAACGCCGCGGTCCGCGGCTTCGGGAAGGCGGCGATCGGGCACTACGGGATGGAGATCGTCGGGTTCCGCGACGGGTTCCGCGGCCTCGCGGAGGATCGCCGGATGCGTCTCGACTCGTCGACGCTCGCGGGCATCCTCACCGTCGGCGGCACGATCCTCGGGACGAGTCGCGACAAGCCGCATCGGATGCCCGTCGACGGGAAGATCGTCGACATGACGGATGCGATCGTGGCGACCTATCGGCGGGCGCGGCTCGATGCCCTCGTGTGCGTCGGTGGCGGCGGGACCGCGAAGAACGCGCTCCGGCTGTCGAAGGCCGGCCTGAGCATCGTCACGCTCCCGAAGACGATCGACAACGACGTCGCCGAGACGGACGCATCGATCGGGTTCGCCACCGCGCTCGAGATCGCGACCGAGGCGATCGACCGCCTGCACAGCACGGCGCACAGCCACCATCGGATCGTCGTGGCCGAGGTCATGGGCCATCGCGCCGGCTGGCTCACGCTCTGCGCGGGGATCGCCGGGGGCGCGGACGTCACCCTCATCCCGGAGATCCCGTATGACCTCGATGCGGTCGTCGCGGCGATCAGGCGGCGGACGCGGAAGGGCACGAACTTCAGCATCGTTGCGGTCGCCGAGGGAGCGCGCGACGTGGAGAGCGCACGCGTGTACGGCGAGTGCCTGGCCCGACGAGAGCGGGCCACCGACGAGGGCGAGAAGCGCGCGATCGAGGCCGAGATCGCGGCGTTCGATGCCGACCACACGGGACACTCGCTTCGGCTGGCGCGCCGGCTCGAGGAGGCGACCGGCCTCGAGTCGCGCGTCACGATCCTCGGATATGTGCAGCGCGGCGGCACTCCCTCCCCGATCGACCGGCTCCTCGCGACGCGCCTGGGCAACGCCGGGGCCGACCTCGTCGCTGCCGGCGTCGACGGCGTCATGGTCGCGGCCGCCGGCGAGGGGACCCGGCCCGTCCGTCTCGCGCGCGTGGCAGGCCGTCGGAAGACCGTCCCACTCGACCATCCGTTCCTCACGGCGGCAAGGCGCGTGGGGACCTGTTTCGGCGACTGACCGTCGGCCCGCGTGCGGTCGGGCGGCTTGCACGCCTCGCGGTCGCCACCGATGACCACCCGGACACATCCCGGCAACGTCGCGCGTCCACCATGCCGTCGTGGACCTGAGACCTCCGCGCGACCCACGATCCCACGCGCAGCCCGCGGGTTCGCCCCCGGCGGACGACATGACCGCCCCCGACCGGACGGCGGTCGCGGAGCGTGGGCTGCAGGGCCTCGCCGACACCCTCGTCGCGCTCCTGTCGCGCGAGGGAGACGAGCCATCCGCGTGGGCATCGGCGGCGTTCGCCCGCCGGGTCGCGGCCGCGCGATCCCTCCTCCGTTCGGTGGTCTCGCCCGCGCGTCTCGCCGCCGGCCTGACTCCTCCGACGCCACGTGAGGCGGCCGACGCCCCCGGGTTCGAGGTCGCGGCGCGCCGGCTCGCCGGCGACGCTGTGACCGTCGCGATCGCTATCCGCTGGCTCGAGGTCCGAAGGCGGGCACCGCTCCCTGCGTGGCCGGAGCTCCTGCGGCGCCGGTCGCTCGATTCCGTCAGGACGGATCCCGTCCTCGACGTGGGGCTCTGGTTCGGCTGAGGCCCGACGCGCCTTCGACCGAGGTCCGACGGGTCCCGCGCGCCGCCGCGCGCCTCGGCCACCGCCGGCCCCCCGGATCGGTGTCCGGGGGCCGGGCGCCGGTACCGACGACGCGACCCCCGAACGCCGCGCCGGATCACATCGTCGGGATCGTCTCGCCGACCTGGATGCTGCCGCCGACCTCGAAGATCGGGCAGTCCGACACCATCTGGAGTGCTTCGTCGAAGCCGTCCGCGGCGATGACCGAGTAGCCGCCGACGGGATCGGCGCCGCCGTCCTCGTTGACGGTGCCGTCCGGGTGGACAGTGCGCACGAGTCCGATCGGGTCCCCGGCGACCACGACCGCGGGCCCGAGAGCAGCGAACCACTCGTCCCAGGCAACGCGCGACTGCTCGCGCTCCTCGTCCGATCCCGGCATTTCGCCGCCGTGGTAGGTCAGCAGGTACGTCGTCATGGTCTTCCCTCCGGTGCGGGACCCGGTCGTGTCCGTCCGAGTGACCTCCCGGACCGGTGCCGACCGTGCGATGAGGGTGCCGGCCGAGCGTCAACGCCGGATGACGGCAGCTTCAACGATGTGGGCGCGCGGGGCAGATGCCCCGCGCGTCAGGGTGCGGACGGCTCGGGCGAGACGCCCGACGACGCGTCGGGCGCGGCGTCCGTGGGCCCGGTCGGCGATGAGCCCGCGTCGGGTGGGGGAAGGAGCGGGAGGTCGTCGCGCGGCACGAAGCCCTTGCCGTAGACGTCGAGCGACGGGCCGAGAGCGGCCAGGACGGCGTTCACGAGGTCGTTCGTGTACGTCAGCGCGGACGCGCCGGGGACGCCGGCGCTCGCAACGGACCGGATCGTGCGGTCCCACGCTGCCGGGTCGATGTGGGCGATCCCGTCCCGGGCAGGGAACAGAAGGCGGTCGAGCTGGTCGATCGACCACGCGATCCCCTCCGGCGTCCGGTCGCTTTGCGCGGCGGCGGCGCCCGCGCAGTCCTCGACCGCCTGGCTGCAGGCGATCTGCGACTGCGCGACCACCCCGAGGAACGCCGTGATCGCGGGCCGAAGCGCGGGGTCCGCGACGTCGGTCTTCTGCGCCCACACGAGCTCGCCGAGTGGCGCTGCGTCGGCCGGTGTCAGCGGCCTCTGCGTCCACGAGGCAGGGTCGGCCTCGGTCGCGACGAGCCCCTCCTCGACGCGGGCCCACCCGTCGTACCTCGAGACGGCGGCAGCGGCGGCCGTGCCGTCGAAGAGGGGCGTGGGGTCGAACGGCGCGCTCGGGTCGTCCGGAAGGACGATCGTCACGCCCGCGGGTTCCATCCCGGAAGCCACGAACGCGGAACGGAGGGATGCCGCGGAGGCCGCCGTGTCGGCGAGCACCGTCTTCCCATGGAGTGTGGCCAGCGGCGCCGTCGCCTCGGCCGAAGGGACCGCGAGCACCGTCGCGTCGCGACCCGTGATCTCGCCGACCGTCACGAGGTCGAGCCCGGCCGCCTTGGCCGGCGCCACGTCCGCGACCGCCCCCACCCAGAGGGTCACCGAGGCGGGCGCCGGCTCGACCGCGAACGGGTCGTATCCGGGGATCGGGGCGATGAGGTTGAGCGCGATGTTCGACTGCGCGTAGGAGTCGAGCGCCTGCCCGTACTGGAGGGCGGCGTCCGCTGCGCCGAAGCCGCGGAAGAGCTGGACCGAGACGCTCGTGAGCTCGGCCGGTTTGAGGGCCTCGGCAGGCGCCGGGGTGTCCGTGGGGAGCGGCGATCCCCCGCCGGAGTCCGTCGCCTCTCCGCCCTCGCCGGCGATCGGCGGCCGGCACGAGACCAGGAGCATGCCCGCCGCGAGCGCCAGGAGGAGCGGGCGAAGCGGCACGCGAGCGCTCGTGCGCCGGCCGCGCGACACCGCCATCACCCGAACCGCCCGGAGACGTAGTCCTCGGTGAGCTTCTCGGTCGGGGCCGAGAAGATCCTCGATGTCGGGCCGGACTCGACGAGGTACCCGGCTCGATCGTCGCCCATCGAGAAGAACGCCGTGACGTCGCTCACGCGGCCGGCCTGCTGCATGTTGTGCGTGACGATGACGATCGTGTAGTCCTGCCGAAGCTCGACCATCAGCTCCTCGATCCGGAGTGTGGAGACGGGGTCGAGGGCCGAGCAGGGCTCGTCCATGAGGATCACCTCCGGCTCGACCGCGATCGACCGGGCGATGCAGAGCCGTTGCTGCTGGCCCCCGGAGAGCGAGGTGCCGGGCTGCCTCAGCTTGTCCTTCACCTCGTCCCAGAGGGCGGCCCGTCGCAGGCTCGCCTCCACCCTGCCGTCGAGCACGGAGGACTTCTTCTCCCCGGCGAGCCTCATCCCGGAGGCGACGTTCTCGAAGATCGACATCGCCGGGAAGGGATTCGGCTTCTGGAAGACCATGCCGATCGTGCGGCGGACGCGGACGGCGCTGACGTCCCGCCGATAGAGATCCACGCCGTCGAGCACGACCGAGCCCTCCACCCGGGCGCCGGGGATCGTCTCGTGCATCCGGTTGATCACCCGGAGGATCGTGCTCTTGCCGCATCCCGACGGCCCGATGAGCGCGGTGATCGCTCGAGGCCGGAGCGAGAGCGACACGTCCCGGACGGCTCGGAAGGTGCGGTAGTAGGCGTTCACGGATCGCAGGTCGAGCACCCCCGCCTCTGTGCCCGGCGCCGGTGCGGGGGCGGCGTAGCCGGGCCGGTCCGTCACGGTCGTCATGTCCGCTACTCCACCCGCGACCCGACGCTGCGTCCCCGGACGATCACATTGATCGCGAGAACGATGGCGAGGAGGACGATGGCGGCCGACCAGGCCTGCGCCACGAACGTCCTGTCCGGCAGGCGCGAGTTCTGGTAGACGAAGAGCGGGAGTGCCGCCATCGGGCTGCTGAAGTCGCCGACGTTCAGCGACTCGGAGCCGCGCGCCGTGAAGAGGAGGGGCGCGGTCTCGCCGAACCCGCGTGCGAAGGCGAGCATGATCCCGGTCAGCAGGCCAGCGCGGGCGACGGGGACGACGACCGAGACGACGGTCCGCCAACGCGCGATCCCGAGTGCCAGCGACGCCTCGCGGATGGACCCGGGCACGAGGCGGAGCACCTCCTCGGAGGCGCGGATGACGATGGGGAACATGACGACCGCGAGCGCGACGGATCCCGCGATCGCGGAGGAGCCGGTCCAGTAGGTGACGAGCGTCGCATAGACCAGGACGCCCGCGAGGATGGACGGCACGCCGAGCAGGACGTCGACGAGGAACGTCCCTCCGGCGGCCATCCGCGGCCCAGCGTACTCGGCCAGGTAGATGCCCGCGAGGAGCCCGAGCGATCCGCCGATCAAGAGCGCCACCGGAACCATCTGGAGGGAGCCGAGGATGGCGTTGAGGGCACCGGGCGACTCCGTGTTGCCCGACGCGTGCGTGAGGAATTCGAGCGTCAACGTCGGCAGGCCCTTCACGAGGACATAGCCCACGATCGCGACGAGCGGCACGATCACGACGATCGCGGCGGCGAGCGAGACGAGGCGCATGACCACGTCGACGACCGCGCGCATCCTCTCGTTGCCCCGATGCGGGCCCAGGAGGCGGTCGGCCGCGCTCGGCCGCTGCGCGGCGCCGTCGGGCACAAGGTCGGTCCTCACGGCCATCAGCTCGCCACGTACGCGCCGCCGAGGCGGCGCGCGAGCAGGCGGACGATCACGGAGAGGCCGACGCTCACCACGAGCAGCACGACACCGAGCCCGAGGAGCCCGGCCAGCTCGACCTGGTCCGTCACGTCGCCGAGGTTCGTCGCGATCTTGCTCGCGATCGACTGCCCGGGCTGGAAGACGCTGGTCGGGACCTGGTCCACGTTGCCGATGACCATCGTCACGGCGATGGTCTCGCCGAGCGCGCGACCGAAGGCGAGCATGACGCCGCCGAGGATCCCGATCCGCGCCGTGGGGAGGACCACGTGGCGGATCGTCTCCCACCGGGTGGCGCCCATGCCCGTGTGGCCCTCGCGGAGCGACAGCGGCACCGAGCGGATGACCTCGCGTGAGACCGCGACGACCATCGGCACGATCATCACGGCGAGCACCATGCCCGCGGTGAACACGGAGAACCGGGTCGGATTGGCCGGGTCCTCGGCGCAGAACGGGATCACCCTGCCGATCGTGGACGCGATCCACCACTGGAACGTGTCCCGCGAGAAGATCGAGAAGACGTACAGGCCCCAGATGCCGATGACGACGCTCGGGATCGCGGCGATGAGCTCCACGAGGAACGTCAGGCCGATCGCGAGGCGACGCGGCGAGTACTCGACGAGGAAGACTGCGACGAGGACGCCGAGGGGGCCCGCCACGACGAGACCGATGATCGACGACAGGACCGTCCCGACGATCATCGGGAGGGCGCCGATCTGGACAGAGGTCGCGCCCGTCACCGGATCGACGTAGTTGGGCGCCCACGTCGGTGTCGTGAGGAACGGGACGATCCCGCGGTCCGCCCAGATGGGCCAGGACTGGGCGACGAGGACGGCGAAGAGCAGCACGAGCAGGGCGCCGGCCGCGAGGACGGCGACGAGGGTCGACCGCCGGAAGAGCGCGTCCGCCGACAGAAGGCGCCCGCCCGATCGGGTCAGGCGCCTGAGGCGGTCGTCCACCGTCGCGGCGACGGCGATGTCGGTCAGGAGAGGATCCTCCGTCGCACCCTGGCGGCGCTGAAGGCCCGGTGCCGCCGACGGCCGAGACCCGCCGGCGGCACCGGGACCTTGAGGGGAGTGGAGGCGATGGCTAGGGCCAGACGATCGCCCCGCCGTACTTGATCGTGTGCAGCTGGGCGATCGCCGCGGCCGCCACGTTGGGCGGGAGCGGTGCGTAGCCCAGCGAACGCATGCTCGCCTGGCCGCCGCTCGCGGACAGGCACCACGCGACCAACGCGACCACGGCCTGCGCCTTCTTGATGCCGGGATCGTTCGCCCCCTTGTAGTCGCCGTACATGAGGAGCCACGTGTAGCCGCTGATCGGGTAGGAAGTCGCGCCCTTCTGGTTCACCGGCTGGTAGAACGACCCGGACTCGACGGTGCCGGGCCCGACGGGGTCGTCGGCCGTGCCCGCGACGTACGCACGAGCTGCGGCCGCCTGGGCGCCGGCGAGCGTCGGCGGGACGTAGTAGGCCTTCGACGTGTCGCCGGTCCGCATGTAGGCGGACTTGAGGCCCAGCTGCTGGGCGTATGCGAGCTCGACGTACCCGATCGAGCCTCTGTCCGCGCCGACCGTGGCGGAGACGCCCTCGTTGCCGGGAGCGCCGACCGCGGTGGCCTTCGACGCCATCGTCGCGATCTTGTCGGCCATCGTCTGGGACGGCTTGTTGCCGAGCGCCGTGGTCCAGGGCGGACTCACCTTGTTGAGATACGACGTGAAGATGAACGACGTCCCCGATCCGTCGGACCGATACACGGGCTCGATCGTTGAGCCCGGGAAGTTGGTGACGAGCGGGTTGAGTTTCCTGATCCTGGCGTCGTTCCACTTCGTGATCGCGCCGTTGTAGATCGCGCCGAGGGTCGGACCATCGAGGTACAGCGTCGCGGCGCGCGTCGCCTTGCTCGTCTTGCTGACCTTCTGCTTGAGGCCCGGCAGGTTGTACACGACGGCGACCGGGCCGAGTGCGGTCGGGATCATGATGTGGGCGCCGACGGCGCTCGTGATGCTCGCGAGGTCGGCGTTCGAGAGGAGTGCGTCGGTGCCGCTGAAGAGCTGCGCGGGCTTGCGGGCGTCGCTGCCGTAGAAGTTCTTCTTGCCGGCCCCGGAGCCGACCGGGTTGTACGAGATGACCAGGCCCTTCGACGAGTCGCCGCCGGTGTCGAACGTGCCGGGGTGTTTGCGCGAGAACTGCGCGGCCCATCCCTTGTAGAGCAGCGCCGGGAACGTCGCCCCGGAGCCGCCGATGGATCCGGTCTCGCCCGTCGGCAGGGTCGGATCGGCCGCCGCCACCGGACCGACCGTGAAAGTGAGCGTGGCCACGGTCGCCAGTCCGGCGACCGCCCACGTGCGGATGCGTCTCATCACGCTCGCTTCTCCTCAGACACGCCGGGGCATGGCCGACGGCCGCGGTCCGGCTCCGGCGTCCAGCGTCAGTTCCGGCGTTGATCGTGCGATGTGCGAGGCGTGAACGACGGTTTCCGTTGTTCACGGAAAGCGTGTGAACGCCGTTCACATCCGGGTTCGTCGCGCACGATCCGGCCGCCCGTCCCCATCGGACGGTGGAGATGCCCGCCCGACGCGGATCGGCGGGCGGCGAGCGGCGGGCGCTCGGCGATGCGGCGAGGCACGGGCTGCCGCGTCACCGTTCACGGATCGTTGACACGCCGGCGCATGCGGATCGCGGGGGCCGGTGATCTCATGCGCACAGGGCCCGCGGCGGATCGGACGGGCGGGCCGAGGCGGAGGCGAGCATCGACGGACCCGGGAGACGAACCATGGACTGCGAGTCGTGCGGGCGGCACCGGCCGTCCGGCCAGATCGCGCCACTCCGTTCGAGGACGGGCGCGGTGGTGATGGCGTGCGGCAGGTGCCGCAGGTACGCCGCGAGACGGACCCAGCACGGCCCGGCGAGGGCCGGCGACCGGGTCACGACGCTCCCCGTTGCGCTCGGTCCGAGCTGAAGGCGCGCGGGATCCACAGGCCACTCCGCGCGGCCCGATGGGGCCGGGCGACCCTCCGCCTCGGCGGCTACCGGGAGGATCCGTCCCATCGAAGCGTTCGCCCTCCCTGCGCGAGAGGCGCTCCTCCGCCCTCGCCTGCTCGCCATCGACATCGACGGGACGCTGCTCGACGGAAGCGGACTCCTCCGTCCTTCTGTGAGAAGAGCGATCCGCACGGTGCTCGCGACCGACGTCCGCGTCGTCCTCGCGACGGGCCGTTCGCCCTGGGACGGGGTGTCGGCTCTCGCCGCGGACCTCGGGCTCTCCGGCCCTCACATCGCCGTGCAGGGCGCCGTGATCTGCGATCCCGACCGTGGGGTGGTCCACCGGGCACGCGCGATCCCGCCGTCGGTCTTCAACGACGCGATCCGCCTCGGCGAGGAGGCCGGGATCGACCCCCTCGTGGGCCTCATCGACGGGTACCACGCCGCGTGCCGACCGGCCGAGGTGGACTTCGCCGAGGTGGGCCACAGCGGAGCGCTGTTCCAGCCGGAGGACGATCTTCGACGCCTGGTCGACCAGGATCCGCTTCGGGTCTTCCTCCCGACGGTCCCCGAGCTGCATCGGCGCGTGCGGGCCGCAGCCGCCCGCCGGCTCGGAGGCCGCGCGTCGATCGTGTGGAGTGACACGACAGGGATCGACGTGCTCGCCGCGGGCACGAGCAAGGGCGAGGCGGTCGACTGGCTCGCGTCGCACCTGGGGATCGGCGCCGCCGAGATCGCCGCCGTCGGCGACGCTCGCAACGACATCGAGATGCTGCGCATCGCCGCTCGCTCCGCCGCCATGGGAAGCGCTCCGTGGGACGTCCGCGCCGCCGCGGACGTCGTCGTGCCGACGAGCGACGAGGAGGGGCTGATCGACGCGCTCGGCTGGCTCTTCCCCGATCTCGCCGGCGCCTTTCGTGAGCCGCGCGTGGCGCGGACCGCGGATGGTCGCCGGGGCAGCGGTCGGGACGAGCCGCTTCGGACCCGGCGCGGTCGGCACCATCGGCATGACGTACGGCGCGGGCGACGCTGACCGCCCGACGCGCTTGACGGCCGATCCGGGCGCGACCCCGCACGTGGGCACCCGGGGGGACGGCGTCCGGATCGACCGCGCGACGATGCTACCCCCCGGCGTCCACGTCCGCGCGCGACCGCGCACGCCAGGCCCGCGCGGGGCGGCCGACACGCCCGCGGGGGGCGGCCGCCGCGGCCCCTCCGCCTCGGAAGAGGTGCGCTACGATGCCGGGAGCCCCACAGCCACACGCCCCCTC
>JAKAJU010000161.1 GCA_021813655.1 Chloroflexota bacterium
GGCGTCGTGCCGGCGGGCGAGAGGGATCTCGGCCTCGACGTAGGCGTGGTGGATGCGGCGCCGCAGCTCGGCGGCGACCGCGCCCGCCTCGCCTGTCACGACCTTCCCGGAGAGCCGGATGGTCACGCCGTCGGGCGAGACGTCGCTGACGCGCGTCACGCGCGGGGCCTCGATGACCCGGTCCGCCCAGTCCGGATCCTCTGCGAGGGTGGCGGCCGTTGCATCCGCCACCGCGATCGCCCGGTCGAGCTCGACATCGTGCGCGAGGACGATCTCGACGGTCGAGGTGGCCCACACGCGGCTCATGTTCGTCGCGATCCCGACCGCCCCGTTCGGGACGATGTGCACCGAGCCGTCCGATGCCCGGACCACGGTACGGCGCAGATGGAGCTCCTCGACCGTTCCCTCCACGCCGGCGATCCGGACGAAGTCCCCGATCGAGTACGCGTCCTCGAAGAAGAGGAGCGAGCCGCCGATGATGTCGCGGATGAACGGCTGCAGTGCGCCGGCGAGGCCCAGGGCCGTCCCGCCGATGAGGAGGATCGACAGCGACCCCGACAGCATGTCGAGCGACGGGAAGATGTCGCCGATGAGGAAGATGAAGCACGTGAGCGCGATCGCGGTCTTCACGACCCGGAGGATCGCGAACTGGACCTTCTGGAGGCGCTTGTGCGAGGCGGCCACGGCGCGGTCCCGGGCGGCACCGGGCGGAAGCGTGAGCGTCGCCTCGTGCCTGCGGCTCTGCCGGCCGATGAGGCGGACGACCGCGATCCTGACGAGGAAGTACGCGACGACGCCGATGGCTGCGTAGATGGCGGCGAAGACGATGACCTCGCCCCAGCCGGGGAACTGCTTCGAGAAGTCCTCGAGCTGGGGTGTGATCCCGAGAGCGGAGTTCATCGGGCCCGATGATAGCCAGTGCCCCGGGGACTTCTGCCGACCGGAGGTACCGGTACCACCGGCCCAGGTGGCGTCAGCGGGGTGGCGCCGGCGTGTCGGCTGGTGGCGGCTCGAGGTCGGCCGGGTCGATGGCGACGGCGGCGCCCGCCGGTCCCTTGCCGACGACGACCGCGCCGCGGCGGGCGATCTCGATCCCGTCCGCCTGGAATGCCAGGAGGAGCCGCCGGCGGTACTCCCCCGGCGCGGTCCACCGGTCCGCGGCACGCACGCGGCCGCCGACCTTGAGCGTCACGCCGAGGTCCCCGAGCGGGCCCACCCGCACGAGGTGCGGGACGTCGATGAGGCGGCCCGCCCATGTCGGGTCGTCGAACATCTCGCGACCGGCCCTCGCCACCGAGGCCGTGGCGCGATCGATGTCGGTGTCGAACGGAACGACGACGTCGACGTTCAATCCCGCGTACAGCCGCGTGAGGTTCGACGCGGTCCGGATGAGGCCGTTCGAGATGCTGTGCACGGTCCCGGTCCCGTCGCGAATGACGGTGCGGCGCAGCGTGATCTCCTCGACGGAGCCCTCCAGCCCGCCGACGGAGATCCAGTCGCCGATGAAGTACTGCCCCTCGACGAGGATGAGGATCCCCATGAGGTAGTCGAGGACGATCGCCTGGCCGGCGAGCGTGATCGCCGCCGCGACGATCCCGAGCCCGGCGATGATCGGGAACAGGTCGAAGAGCGTCAGGGTGACGAGGACGGCGACGAGGACGATCCCGATCCGGAGCAGCTTGGCCACGAGGTCCTCGACCGTGGCGGCACGCTTCTCCGCCTCGGCGACGGAGAGCTCCTCGAGGCCTGCCTCGACGGGTCTCGACGTCTTCCGCATCACCCGGACGACGACGCGATGGACGAACGGTCGGGCGAGCCGATAGCCGAGGACGAGGACGATCGCCCAGACGGCGATCGAGATCCAGTTGTCGTTGATGAACGTGACGAGGCTGTTCACCGCGCCCGTGTCGACCGTCGGCATGGGGGCGATGGTAGCGCGGCCGCCGAGCCCCCAACGGGGGCGTCGTGTCGCCGGGGCTCAGGCGCCCTGGCCACCCGCGCGGCGGCCTGCGTGCGCACGCGCCTCGAGCGCCGCGTCGAGCGAGTCCGCGAAGACATCCACCACGCGGGCGATGTCCGCGTCGCTGTGGGCCGCGCTGAGGAACCACGGCTCGCGGCTGTCGGGCTCGGGCATCGCGCCGCGGCTGTGCATCCCGAGCGCGACCGCATCGTAGAGGTCGTGGTCGGTCTCGGCCCAGCCGCGGTAGTCGGACGGTGCCGTCTCGGCGAAGATCATCCCGAACATCGTCGGGTGGCCCGTGAAGGACAGCGGGAGGCCACGCCCGGCTGCGACTTCGGCGAGGCCGGCCTGGAGCGTGCGGCCGGTCCTCGCGATCGTGGCGAGGACGGTCCCGTCCCGGAGCGTCTCGAGCGTGGCGACCGCGGCCGCCGCGGCGACGCGGTTCCCGGCGTACGTCCCGCCGTGGCTCATGTGCTCGGGCATGACCTGCATGATCTCGGCCCTGCCGCCGAACGCGGCCACCGGGTACCCGTTGCCCATCGCCTTCGCGTAGGTCGCGAGGTCGGGCTCGATGCCGAAGTACTCGGCCGCGCCTCCCCGTGCGAACCGGAACCCCGTCTTCACCTCGTCGAAGATCAGCACCGCCCCGTACGCCCGCGTGAGCGCCCGGACCTCCTGGTGGAAGCCCTCGCGCGGCAGGATCCCCTGGGCGTTGCCGAGGACCGGCTCGATGATCACGCCGGCGATGTCGTCGCCCTGCTCCTCGAAGACGCGCTGGAGCGTCTGCGTGTCGTTGTAGGAGACGGGGATGACGGTGTCCGCGACTGCGGACGGGATCCCGCGACCCCAGGCGAGCCGGACGGGGTTGTCCCGGTCGCCGAGGAGGGAGATGTCGTTCGGGACGACGCTGATGAGGGCGTAGTCGTGGACGCCGTGGTACTGGCCCTCGAACTTCACGATCTTCGTCCGGCCCGTGTACGCGCGCGCCGTTCGCATCGCGTGCATCGTCGCCTCGGTCCCCGAGACGGTGAGACGGGCCATGTCGACCCAGCCGGTGAGCTCGCGGATGAGCTCGATCGCGCGGACCTCGTCCTCGGTCGTGAGCGAGAAGCTGACACCCCGGCGCATCCGCTCGTTCACGTGGTCGTCCACGCGCGGGTCCGCGTGACCCAGGATCACCGGGCCGTAGCCCATCCGCAGGTCGATGTACTCGTTGCCGTCGAGGTCCCAGATGTGGCTGCCGAGTCCGCGGTCGATGTAGACCGTGTCCTCGCCCCACGACCGGAAGTTCGAGTCCGCCCCGCCGGGCATGATCGCGGACGCTCGCGCGAAGGTGGCGCGCTGCAGATCGCGGCGGGGGGTCGCCCCGAGCGACCCGGCGGGCTTGGTGGCCATCGTGGTTCCTCGTGCGCCCACGCCGAGCGGGCTCGGCCCGGCCGGTCGGTCGATGGGACGGACGGCCTGCCGCGAGGGGGAGCGTTCAGGCGGCGAGCGCGGGTGGGCGCCCATCGTGCCATGTCGGCGCCGCGCGGTCAACGCGCGAGGTGCGGAACGCGCGCCCACGAGCCACGAACGATGCGAAATGCGAATCCCTCGGGCCTCGGAGCGGTCGGAGGGCGGGCGGGTGTCGCAGGGCCGCGGTGGGCACCGTCCGATGGCGGCGCCCGCGGATCGGGCCGTGGGCGTCCTTCGGGGTGGCGCGCCGCGACCGCGCGGCGCGCCACCCGCGCGTTCCCGACTAGCGCTCGAGCCACCTCGGCAGCTCCGCCGCGAGCGTCGCGAGCGGGAGGGAGCCGTGCCCGAGGACCTCGTCGTGGAAGCGCCGCAGGTCGAAGCCGGCGCCGTCGCGCGCCGTGAGCTCGCGGCGGAGCCGCTCGATCTCACGCTGGCCGACCTTGTACGTCAACGCCTGGCCGGGCCAGCAGATGTAGCGGTCGGTCTCGATCAGCGCGTCCGTCGGGCCGAGCGCGGCACCCTGGAGGAACTCGATCGAGCGTTCGCGCTCCCAGCGGAGTGCGTGGATGCCGCTGTCCACGACGAGGCGCGCGGCGCGCCACGCCTGCGCGTCGAGCATCCCGAAGCGCTCGGCCTCGTCCCGGTACAGGCCGAGCTCGTCGGCGAGCCGCTCGCTGTAGAGGCCCCAACCCTCCACGTACGCACCGCCGACCATGCGCGACCCGAGGCGCCGGAAGGCGGGCAGCGACGGGTGCTCCATCTCGAGCGCGATCTGGAAGTGATGTCCCGGGACCGCCTCGTGGTACGTCGTCGAGGCGAGCTTCGAGTACGTCCGGCTGGGCAGGTCGTACGTGTTCGCGTAGTAGATCCCGGGACGCGACCCGTCGATCGTCGGCGGGAAGTAGTAGGCGAACGGGGCGTCCTTCTCCTTGTACTCCTCGACCGGGCGCACGACGACGCCGGCGCGAGGGAGGCGGCCGAAGACGCGCGGGGCGGCGTCGAGGGCGCGGGCGATGTCGTCGGTGGCGCGCGCGACGAGGGCCTCGGCCGAGGTCGGGATGTAGCGCGGATCGGCGACGATCGACGCCCGGTACGCGGCGGTGTCGTCCCCGAAGCCGGCCGCACGAGCGATCGCGCGCCGCTCCGCCTCGATCGATCCGAGCTCCTCGAGGCCGATGCGGTGGACCTCCGTCGGGTCCAGGTCGAGCGTCGTCCACGCCCGCACCTGCGTGCGGTAGAGCGCGTCGCCGTCGGGCGCCGACCAGAGACCCGGTTCGACGCGCGTGCCGGCGAGGTACTCGTCGCGCAGGACGGCGAGGAACCGGGCGTCCGCCGGGAGCACGACCTCGCGCACCGCGGCGAGGATGGCCGCGCGATCCTCCGCGCGGGCGACCGTCGCGCCGGTGACGAGCGGGTACTCCTCGGCCGGAGCCGCCTGCAGGCGCTCGAGCTGCGCGATCGTGCGCTCGGCGACGATCCGCGGCGCCGTGAGGCCGCGCGCGAGGCCCTCGCGCAGCAGGTCCGTGTTCGCGTCCATGAATGGGCCGTACGCGTGGATGCGCGCGACGAGCCTCGCCAGGCGCTCGGGCGTGTCCGCAGGCTGGAACGGCGCGATCGACGGGAGGAGCGTCTGCGGTCCTTCCATCTGGTCGACCACCCGGAGAAGGTCGAACCGCTGGTCCTGCTGCTCGAGCGTCAGCTCTGCGACGATGCGGAGCATGTCGCGGGTGATCCGTCGCTCCGTGTCCAGGGCGTCCGCGTCGATCATGCCGACCGCGGCGACGGTCTCTGCCATGAGGCCGCGGACCCTGGCGCGGCCGGCCTCGCTCGGATCCTCCCAGCGGTCCCCGTACCGCTCGTCCCCATAGACGGTGGCGGTCGTGGGGTTCAGCTCCAGGACCGACTCCCAGAACCCGTCGGCGAGCGTGTCGAGCATCGCGCGCTGCTCCGCCTGTCCCGCCGTCGTCGTCCCGTCCATGCGCGCCTCGGTCACCATCGTCCCTCCGGGCCGGTCCGGGCCTACGACCCGAACAGCGGCATCTGCTCGCCCCCATGCTCGACCGCCGGGTCCAGGCCCACGTACTGCTCGAGGTCCTCGAGCGAGACGTGGTCAGAAGACGCCAGGTCGCGCAGGTGATCCCACTTGAGGATGTGCCAGTTGCCCTGCTCCAGCGCGCGGCGCAGGAGCGGTGATCGGTCGATCTTGAGGCGCAGGAGCTCCGTCCGCTCCGGCGCGATGACGAGGAAGCGGACGACCTGGTCGGTCGTCGGGATGCGCATGTGGCGACGGAGGACCGCCTCGCCGATCATCGCCGTCCACTCGACCTCGAAGAGGAAGGTGGCCCGCTGGCGGACGTACCACATGACGTCCACCATCTCGAGGTCGTCCGTGGGGCCGCGACCGATGAGCGGCAGGTAGGCGCCGAGCTCGCGCTCGTCGAGCCACTCGGCGAGCTTGTGCCCGCCGAGGCGCCGGCTCTGCTCGCGGCGCGACACCCACGCGCGCATCCCGAGGCGGTGACCGAGCTCGACGATCGTCGCGATCATCCGCGCGTGCTCCTCGGAGCGCACGGTCAGGTCCTCTGACGGCATCAGGACGTCGGGCGTGCTCGAGGCACCGCGGTAGCTCTCGAGGCAGGCGCGCACGAACGCCTCGTCCGGCTCGTCGGGCCCGGTGAAGAGGGCGGCGATGCGGTCCCGGAACGCGCTCTCGGAGACGCGGCTCGCCGTGGCGAGGAGGCTGAACACCGCCCATTCGACGCGGTCCGACAGGGGGACGGCGCAGGCGTCGAGGTCCTCCGGCATCGCGAGCCACCACCGACCGGGCTCCACCTCCGCGAGACGGCGGTTCGTCGGCCGCTGCAGCTCGTCGCGGATGATCCCGAGGAGGATCTCCACGCGGTCGGGCACGAGTCCGGACGCGTCCCGGGCCGCCGCGGCCGATACGCGCCCGGACGGGTCGGCGACGAGCTCGGGAGGCGTCGCGCGGAGGCCCGGCTCCGGGCTGTCCGCCGCGGACCCGCCGGCGTCCGCGCCACCCTCGAGACGCGTGACCCGCCGCGTCGGACCGCCCCGGCGCGACCGGCCGTCCCCACCTGCGTCGACAGGCGGTTCCGCCGGCGGGAGCGGCGGCAGGTCGTCATCGAGACCGATCTCCGGCGCGCCCGAGACGAACCGTCGGAGCTGGCCGGTCCGGTCGAGGCCGAGCAGGATCTCGCCGAGGAGCCGGTCCTCACGGGCGGGCTCTCCCCGGGCCTGGAGGACCGTGACGGCTGTCTCGGTGATGGTCCGGGCGGCCTCAGACGCGGAGAAGGGCCCGCGCTCGATCCGCTCGGGCTCGGCGCGCGTCGACCGCGCAGCGCGCACTGATTCGGACTCGTGCGGCGCGCCGGGCAGAGGAGGCAGCGTCCGCGTGGCCCGCGAGCGCGTCCCCGAGACGAGCGGAGCGCCGGGCGCGGCGAGCTCCACCCAGCCCGGGCCCGTCTCGCCCGTATCCGGCAGGCGCGCGGCGACGAGCCGATACCCGGCCGCGACGCCGCCGAGCGCGGACGCGACGAGCGCCTCTGCGCCGCCTTCGCTCTCGAGGAGGAGGATCGCGTGGGCGTCGGGCGCGACGAGCGGCGCGACCGTCGCGAGCGAGCGCCGGAGGGAGGCGGACTGCCACGACCAGGATGGCCGCACGGGCGCCCCGAAGAGCGGCTCGAGCGGAAGGGACGCGGCGGCGTCGCGACCGAGGATCCACGCGGTG
Organism: Chloroflexota bacterium; assembly: GCA_021813655.1. Classification (GTDB taxonomy): domain Bacteria; phylum Chloroflexota; class Limnocylindria; order Limnocylindrales; family CSP1-4; genus CAIYQJ01. The sequence continues at coordinate 7,164 of JAKAJU010000161.1, forward strand.
AGGTAGTACGCGAGAGAGAGCCGGTCCTGGCTCCAGCGGACCGGCGGCTGGCCGAGGATGAGGCGGATCCGACGCCGGAGGTCGGTGGACCGGACGAGGGCGGCGTCGTCGGCGAGTCCGCGGAAGCCCGCGGGCGACCCGAGCCGCACGACGGCGCTCGTCGTCCCCTCCCCCAGGCTCAGGATGTCCTCCGAGGTGCGCGCCTGGATCGAGCCGAGCGGATCGGCCTCGAGGCCCTGGATGAACGAGCGGACGGCACGATACCCGGCCTCGAACGCGACCCATGGATTGCGCTCGCGCCATTCGGCCGGCAGGGTCGGCTTGGCACGGGCATTCGTGATGCGCAGCGTCGCGCTCCGACCCTGCGTGGCCGCGAGGCGGCTCGTCGGCAGGATCGCCTCGAGGAGCGCGAGCCGGAGGGCCGCCTCCACCTGCGGGGCGCGGAGATCGGTCTCGATCCGCTGCAGGATCGCGTGGAGGTAGACGAGCTGGCGGGGCGTCTGCAGGTCCGCCAGGTCATCCGCGAGGGCATCGCGCCCGTCGAGGAGCGGGAACCGGTCCCGGATCTCCCGCCGGGCGGCCGCGACGTCGACCTCGGCCGCCCCGCGCTCGGCGTCCGCCGGGTCGGTGGGGGCATGACGCAGCTCCGGGCCGCCCTGCTGGGCGCGACACGTCGAGCAGCGGTACGTCTTCCGGACGAGGCGCGGTGTTCCGTCGGGGCTCGTCGCCCACGTGAGCTCCTCGGCGACGACGCTCCTGCCGCACGTCGCGCAGCGCGAGGCGAAGAGCTCGGAGAGCGAGACGCGGAGGCTCGACTGGCCCCGCGGCGCTGCCGCGATCGCCTGGAACGCGGCGTCGAGGTGGCGGATGTCCGGCGGCCGCAGCACGACCTCGGCCAGCAGCCGCGTGATCGGCATCGACTCGACCGTGACGGCGCGTCGCTGTCGCGCGACCGCCGCGCGCGCGACCCAGCCCCCGCGCCCATGAAGGTCGACGACGACGTCGCCCGTCCCCGACGCGGCGTCGATGCGCGCGGCGACGTCCCGGGGGTCGGGACGCGGCGCGAGCCTCTCGAAGACCGAGAGGGTCGCGGACGGGTCGCCGCGGAGGGGCAGGTCCCGCGGGCTCACCGAGCCTTACGGCTCCTCGACGAGCTCGTCGGGCTCTTCGACGAAGGCCTCGTCGCCGGTGACCTCGGCCGGGATGACCCGCTCGAGGTCCTCGATCTCCTCGTCCTCCTCGTCATCCTCGAGGTCCTCCTCGAGGTCCTCGTCCTCGCGCACGAGCGTCCCCTTCGTGTAGGGGCGGAGGTCGACCGACTTGGCCGCCGTCGGGAATGAGACCTTGCCGTAGTTCTGCGGGTCCTGGAAGACCTCGCGGATGATGATCCGGACGTCCTGTGCGCCGAGCGACGTGACGCCCGCGGCGTATTTGTTGCCGTTGGCGATGAGCTTGAGGAGGCGGGCCGCGACGCGGGGCTCGACGACGCCGATCCGGACGCTGTTGCTCCACGCGATCAGGCGGTTGCCGTCGGGTGTCAGCTCGACGAAGTCGCCCGGGTTCACCTGGGCGAGCTTCTTCGGGTCGGCGAGGTCGGTGAGGTACGCGAAGCCGGTCTTGCCCGTCTCCTCCACGAAGATGCCCACGGGGGCCTTGCTGCCGTCGAGCGCCGCGACCGTCCGGTCGCCGGCCTCAACGAGGAGGACGCGGAGACGGTCGATGTTCCGCTCGGCGATCCGGTTCGTCGGGTCGAGAGCGAGCGCCGCCTGGTACTGCTCGCGCGCGGCACGAAGCTCGCCGAGCTCCCAGAGGGCCTTGGCGAGCCGGTTGTGAGCTTCCGTGTCCGGGCCGAGCTCAAGGATCTTCCGGTTCGTCTCCGCAGCGTCGGCCCAGCGCGCCTGCGCCGCGTGCGCGATCGCGAGGTCGGTGAGCTGTCGGCGGACGCGGGAGGAGGACGGGGCGGACGCGGGGGTGTCGAGGTCGGGGAAGGTCACGGAGGGTGGGTCCTTTCGGAGAGCGGACGGCGCGCGGCTCGTCCCGGGCGCGAAGCGGCGCGGGGAAGGCATTCCCTTATAGCGCCCGGTGTCGGGACTGTCAACGACGGCCCCGCGGCCGGAGTCCGCCGATCGGCCCGGCCGGCGTGGTCAGTGGCGCAGCAGGAGGTTCCACCCGGCGACGGCGAGGCCGAGGACTGCGAGGATGCCAGCCTCCGCGATCCGCCGGCGAGACCCGCCGAAGCCCTGCGGCCGTCGTGCGTAGACGCTCCAGAGGTACAGGAGGAGCGTCAGGAGCGCGGGTCCGACGAGACGCGGGAGATCGACGGCCCGGACCGCCCCCGTCCCGATCGCTGCGACCGCGGCGAACGTGATCGCTCCCCATGCGGCGTCCGTGAGGCTCGGCGAGTCGAGAAGCGCGAGACGGAACCCGAGGAGCCCAGCGATGACCGCGTCGGCGACGACGAGCACGAGCAGGCTCGCCTCGGTCGTGGCCGTCGCCGCGCCGCCGGCGGCGCGCTCGCCGACGCCGGCGGCCCCCGTCGCGCCGGCGAACGCGAGGATCGCCGAGGTCAACGCGACCGCCAGCAGCGCGTTGCGGTCCTCGCGCGCGGGCTCGCCTG
>JAKAJU010000181.1 GCA_021813655.1 Chloroflexota bacterium
GCGTGCGCCGGTGCGCCCGCGCGCCCGCCCGTCCGGGCGCCCGCCGGCTGACGGCCCCGGGCCCGCGCGCCCGCCGGTTGCACCGCCACACGGCATCGGCGGGGAATCCGGGCCAGCACCCATCCGGCGGCAGGTCGCGCCCCATATGCTCCCGTGGACATGCCGATCCCCGCCGGACACCCCAGGCGCGACCTCGACCGGCTCCGCCGGCGCTCCATCCGCACGCTCGTCGCCGGCGTGGCCCTCGGCAGCACCGGCCACATCGCCGCCGTCACCGTCGCGACCCTCGCAGCCGAGGATCTCGCCGGGTCCTCCGCATGGGCCGGCCTCCCGGGCGCAGCGGTCATCCTGGGCGCGGCGATCGGCGCGCCCACGCTCTCGGCCGTCATGGTCCGAGCTGGCCGCCGGACGGGCCTCGTGGCCGGGTACGCGACGGGCATCCTCGGCGCGCTCCTGGCCGTCGACGCGCTCGTCTTCCGCGTCTTCCCCCTGCTGCTGCTCGGGACCGTCCTCATCGGCTTCGCGAACAGCGCGAACACCCTGTCGCGGTACGTCGCCGCCGACCTCGTCCCCTATGCACGCCGCGCCGCAGCCCTGAGCCTCGTCGTCTGGGGGGCCACGGTCGGCGCGGTCGTGGGGCCCAACCTCGTCTCGGTCGCCGGGACGTTTGCCGTCGCGATCGGGCTCCCGCGTCTCGCCGGCGCGTACCTCCTGCCGGCCTTCTTCGTCGCCGCGGCTGCTCTCCTCTCGTTCGTCCTCCTCCGCCCGGATCCGTACGCGCTCGCCGACCCATCGGAAGTCCGGGAGGAGGGCGAGAACGCCGTCGACCCGATCCGGATGCTCCTCCGGCGCCCGTCCGTCTGGGTCGCGCTCGTCGCGCTCGTGACCGTCCAGGGGGTCATGGTCCTCGTCATGACGATGACGCCGATCCACATGACCGAGACCGGGCACGACCTCGCCGCGGTGGGCCTCGTCCTCAGCACCCACACCTTCGGGATGTACGCCCTCTCGCCGATCTCGGGCCGCCTCGCCGACCGGTTCGGGAGCGCCCCCGTCGTCGTCACGGGGCTCGCCGTCACCGGGATCGCCGCGGCCCTCTCCGCCATCGCACCGCCCGACGGCGGGTACGTGCTTGCGTTCGCCCTCTTCCTCCTCGGATTCGGCTGGAGCCTCGGCTACGTCGCCGGCAGCGCAGCGGTCACCGGTGGTCTCACGCTCCCGGAGCGGACCCGCCTCCAGGGGTGGACCGACTCGCTCATTTGGAGCTCCGGCGCGGTCGCCAGCCTCGGCTCGGGGATGATCGTCGCGTGGGCCGGGTTCGCCGCCCTCGGGCTCCTGGGTGCCGCACTCGTGCTCGTGCCGATCTGGGTCGTCGTCGCTCGCCGCGGCCACCTCGTGGGGATCGGCGAACCGGCTGCGTGACATCGCGCACCTGAGGTCTCTCTCTCCCTTGACATCTTCGGTCGGACACGTAATATAACCGCATCGTTATATAGCGAGGCGGTTATGCAAGCTCAGCCACTGGATCTCGTCTTCGGCGCCCTCGCCGACCCCACGCGACGCGCGATCCTCGCCCGTCTGGTCGACGGGGACGCGAGCGTCGCCGAGCTCACCGCCCCGCTCGCGATCTCCCAGCCGGCCGTCTCCCGTCACCTCAAGGTGCTCGAGCACGCCGGCCTCGTCTCCCGCTCGCGGCACGCGACCGTCCGCCTGAGCCATCTCGAAGCGGCGCCCCTGCGCGACGCGACCGACTGGCTCGAGCGGTACCGGGCGTTCTGGGAGGAGAGCTTCGAGCGTCTCGACGAGCTGCTCGAGACGCTCAGGGAACGATCCGCGGACTGACCGCGCATGGCGGCCACCGCGCACCACCGACGCAGCTGGAAGGGGAACACGATGGGAACGACGACCCTGATCGCCGAGCCGGGGATCCCGACGCTCGAGATGACGCGCGACTTCGACGCGCCGCCGGCGCTCGTCTTCCGCGCCTACACCGACCCGGACCTTGTGGCCCGGTGGATGGGTCCGCGCCGCCTGCGGACCGAGATCGTGGAGTGGGACCTTCGCCACGGTGGTTCCTGGCGGTACATCAGCCACGATCCCGACGGCGGCAGGTACGCGTTCCGCGGCGTCTTCCACGGGACTCCGTCGGAGGACGCGATGGTCCAGACGTGGGAGTTCGAGGGCTACCCGGGGAGCGTGCAGCTCCAGAAGGCCCGGTTCGAGGACCTCGGCGGCCGCACGCGCGTTCACGCGTCGGTGACGTTCTTCAGCCTGGCCGAGCGCGACGGCCTCGTCGCCTCGGGCATGGAGGGCGGCATGAACGAGGGCTACGCCCGGCTCGACGAGCTCCTGGCCGAGCTCTCGCAGCTCTCGCAGCCCTGACCACGGGGCCGACCTGCGCCCGAGCCGCTTCCCGAGCCGCTTCCCGAGCCGACGCATGAGCCGGCCCGGGCGGCGACGCCGCGCATGCCAGCCACCCTCAGGACCGACCGCCGCGGATCGCGCGCGGATCGGGCGGATCGCGCGCGGATCGGGCGGATCGCGCGCGGATCGGGCGGATCGCCACCATCCATCGCCCCCGGCGATGGCATGCAGGCCGAGGCGGATCTCGACGTCATCTCGGGCGCCTCCCCGGTCACCGCCCGAGCACGGATGAGGGTCGATTGAGGCCCCGCGGGTGGCATGCCGGGCCCACCTCGCCGGCGAGTCGGTGCGTTACCAGTGCCCCGGGCGATGGATGGCAGCGACGACCCCTGCACTCGCCCAGCCGCTGACTGCGGCCCGCTCGCTGACTGCGGCCCGCTCGCTGACTGCGGCCCGCTCGCCTGCCGGCCGCCCGCCCGCTGACTGCGGCCCGCTCGCTGACTGCGGCCCGCTCGCCTGCCGGCCGCCCGCCCGCCTGGCGGCGTCTGCCCGGCGTCCGTCGAAGTCCCGGATCTAGAGCGCCTTCACCGCCGAGGTGAGCTGCGCCAGGCCGTCCTTCGCGTCGGCGAACAGCATCCCCGTCTTGGGGTTCGCGTAGAGCTCGTTGTCGATGCCCGCGTAGCCACGGCCCATCGAGCGCTTGATGACGATGATCGACTTCGCGTGGTCGACGTCGAGGATCGGCATCCCGGAGACCGGGTTGCCCGGGCGGCGCGCCGCCGGGTTCGTGACGTCGTTCGCTCCGACGACGAGGACGACATCGGCCCTGTCGAAGTCCGGGTTGACCTCCTCCATCTCCTTGAGCATGGGGTAGGGGACATTGGCCTCCGCGAGGAGGACGTTCATGTGCCCCGGCATCCGCCCGGCGACCGGGTGGATCGCGTACTCGACGGTCACGCCCCGCTCCTCGAGGAGCTCGCCGAGCTCGCGGCACGCGTGCTGGGCCTGGGCGACCGCGAGGCCGTACCCGGGGACGATGATCACGAGCTGCGCGTACGCGAGCTGGATCGCCGCGTCGTCCGCGCCGATCGCCCGGACCGTCCCGGCCGCGGCGCCCCCGGCGGCCGCCGTCGCGTGGTCGCCGCCGCCGAACCCGCCAACCATGATGTTCATGATCGACCGGTTCATCGCATCGGCCATGAGCTTCGTGAGGATGCCGCCCGACGCGCCGACGAGGGCGCCCGAGATGATGAGCACCGGGTTGTCGAGAACGAAGCCGGCCATCGCGGCCGCTGTGCCCGTGAACGCGTTGAGGAGCGAGATCACGACCGGCATGTCAGCGCCGCCGATGGGCAGGACCATGGTGACGCCGAAGACCAGCGCGGCCCCGATGATCGCGAGAAGAACGACGTCCGCGACGAGCGGGTCGAGGACGACGGTCCCCGTCGCGCTGAAGACGAGCCCGAACGTACCGAACAGCGCGACGAGCCCGAGCACGATGGTCAGGATCCGCGAGCCGGGGAAGATGATCGGCTTGCCGCTGATGACGCCCTGGAGCTTGCCCGAGGCGATGAGCGAGCCGGAGAAGGTGACCGAGCCGATCACGACGCCGAGGACGACGAAGAGCGTGGTCGAGACGCTCGCGCCGCCCCCCTCGCCGTGCGCGAGGAAATCGTCGATCGCGACGAGCGCGGCGGCCCCGCCGCCCACGGCGTTGAACACCGAGACGAGCTGCGGCATCGCCGTCATCGGGACGGTGCGTGCCGTCGCGAGGCCGGCCGCTCCGCCGATGAGGAAACCGATGACGATGACCGCCCAGGCGAGGCCGTCGATCCCCTGGACGAGGAGGAGCACGGCGGTCGCGCCGACCGCGAGGGTCATGCCGGCCGCCGACAGGCGGTTGCCGTTCCGGGCGGTCGCCGGGCTGTTCATGTAGTGCAGGCCGAGGACGAAGCACGCCGCGCCGGCGAGCCAGGCCAGGTAGACGAACGGGTAGACGTTGTCGTAGCTCATGGTCGCGATCCCTGGCCGCGCGAGGCGCCGGTGGCGCCCTCGGTCCCGGCCTTGGGCGCGACGGGCTTCTTGCGGAACATCTGGAGCATCCGGTCGGTGACCACGTAGCCGCCGACGACGTTCGCGGCGCCGAAGACCATCGCGACGAACGCGATCGTGTACGCGAGGGGGTCATGGGCGCTCGCGGCGATGAACATGCCGCCGACGAGCACGATGCCGTGGATCGAGTTGGCCCCCGACATCAGCGGCGTGTGCAGCGTGGCGGGCACCTTGCTGATGACCTCGAACCCGACGAGGATCGCGAGGACGAACACGCTGATCGGGTAGAGGAGCGAGGTCAGCTCGGTCATGCGGCACCTCCTGCCGGCTGGGCCACCAGGAGCTTGGCGGTCGCGGGCTGCACCACCTGGCCGCCGTACGTGATGACGACGCCGGCGGTGATCTCCTCCGTGAGCTCGATGTCGAGCGCGCCGTCCTTGAGCAGGTGGACGAGGAGCGCCGTGACGTTGCGCGCGTAGAACTGGCTCGCGCTGATCGGGACCGTGGCGGGCAGGTTCTCCGGCGCGATGATCGTGACGCCCCCGTCGGTGACGATCCGCTTCCCGGCCTCGCTGATCTCGCAGTTGCCGCCGAGCTCGCTGGCCGCCATGTCGACGATCACGGAGCCCGGCTTCATGCCGCGGACGGCGGCGGCGGTCACGAGGATCGGCGGCTTCCGTCCGGGCACCTGCGCCGTCGTGATGACGACGTCCATCGCCCCGATGACCGCGTTGAGCTCCGACTGCTGGGCGGCCTGCTCCTCGGGCGTGAGCGCCCGAGCGTAGCCGCCGGCGCCGGTCGCGTCGATCGCGGACGTGAGGACGACGAACTGGGCGCCGAGCGACTCAGCCTGCTCGCGGGTCTCGGGTCGGACGTCGTATGCCTTGACCACCGCACCGAGGCGGCGCGCCGTCCCGATGGCCTGGAGGCCGGCGACCCCGATCCCCAGGATGAGCACGTTCGCGGGCTTGGCCGTGCCGGCCGCCGTCGTGAGGAGCGGGAAGTACCGCCCGAACTCCTCGGCGGCCACGAGCGCGGCCTTGTAGCCGGCGATGTTCGCCTGCGACGAGAGGACGTCCATCGACTGCGCACGCGACAGGGTCCGCGGGATCGCGTCGAGGCTGATCGCGGTCACGCCCTTCGCGGCGAGCGTCGCCATGAGCTGCGGGTTGAGCAGGGGCGACAGGAGCCCGATGAGCGTCTGCCCGGCGCGGAGCTTCGCGACCTCGGTCTCGGCGGGCTTCCGGACCTTGAGCAGGACGTCGCAGTGCTCGTACACGTCGGCGGCCGGCGCGATGGTCGCACCGGCCTCCACGTACATCGCGTCGGGGAAGGACGAGGCGAGTCCCGCGCCGGACTCGACGACGACGTCCACCCCGGCCGCCCTGAGCTTCCCGACGACATCGGGTACGAGCGCGACTCGACGCTCCCCCTTCAGCGTCTCTTTCAGGACACCGACCTTCATCTGCACTCCAACCATGGGATGTCAAGTGCGCGCTTACCCCTAGGGCTGGGGCCGCGCGGCGCGTAAAAGGATAGCGGGAGCGCGAGGAAAGGACCGTACCAAGTGCCGAACGGCCGCACGCGAGCGAGAGGCGACGCGTCAGACCGCGGTCATGCCGGCTTCCCGCGGGCGCGAGGGCGGGCCAGGTGGTGCCGGCTTCCTGCAGGCGCGAGGGCGGGCCAGGTGGTGCCGGCTTCCTGCAGGCGCGAGGGCGCGCCAGGTCTCGAAGGCGCGCACGGGCGCCCGGGGACGCGCCAGGTCGTGAGGGCGCGCGCGGGTGCGCCCGTCCGATTCGCGAGCGCGGGGGACGGTGTGGGCAGGAGTGCGGATGGGTGGCGCGTGAGACGCGCCGGGGGTCAGGCGCCGGCGGCCTCGAGCCGGGCGCGATCGGCGGCGGGCGTCCCGTCCGCGGTCGACCTGCGCAGCTCGTCGATGTCCCGGTACAGGGCCTCGATCGCCTCCGCGATCGCGCTCGCGGCCGGAGCGACGTGGTAGACCCGCGTCGTCACCGCCACCTGCGTCGCGGCATGCGTCGGCTCGACGCGCGCGGCGGGTCGGGGATCCGCCTCCGCGTCGGGGATGTACTGGAACCCGTATGCCACCGTCGCCTCCTTCCGTGCGCCGTGCGGAGAGGTTGCTCGTCCCCTCTTCGTCGCGGTCCACTCGCGGATCCACGTGGAATCACCACGCGGAGGACGACCGGGCACAGTCCCCGAACGGAGACTGACCGACGGCCCGATTCGGGGACGCGCCCGAAAGTCCCGACGCGATGTGACCTTTGGGGGTTTCGGTCTACCGCATCTGCGTGAGTCGGAGTCCTGCCTGAGCCGTCCGCGACCGTGGCCACCGTCCGTGGACCGCCGGGCCGGGGAGGTCAGGCAGAGCGGGTCATCTGCCAGGCCTCGTCGTCCTCCGTCTCGATCGAGACCCCGCCGAACGCCACGACGGCCTCGATCGAGAGGAGTGGACCCTCGCCCTCCGGGCCGGAGGAGTGATCCTCGACACCGCCGAACACGGGCACGACCCGGACCTTCACGCGCCACGTCTCCGGGACGAGCACCTGGAGCCCACCGAAGAGGCATCGGACCCGCAGCGCGGCTCCTTCCGGGGCCAACGTGGCGCCCCGGAGGTCCAGCTTCTGGCCGCCGTACCAGCAGATCGCGGTCCCCCCGCGGAACTCCGGCGAGCGGTTCTCGACCTCCTCGCCGTCGAAGATCGTCGCGAGCCGGACCTCGTCGACGTCCGGATCGTCGACGACGACGATCCGGCGCTTCACGATCGCTGCCATCACGGGCGGGATCACGATCGCCGCGAGCGTCGCGATCCCGAGCACCTTCATCGACCTGCGCACCGGCCACCTCCACGCTGTGCGCCCCATGTCATGGCGCGTCTCATGAGCGTCCGCCCCAGGGGACCGGATCGGGAACGGGCCGTTGGTCACTTGCCGCCGCCCCGCCCGGCTCGCATCGTCGGGGGACCCCGATCATCGCACGGGAGGTTTCGCTGTGCGCGACGCGCGCATCGGAGGGGTCGCGTTCGGCCGGCTCGCGCCGGACGAGTGCGCGCGCGTCCACGAGGCGGCGGTCGGCATCCTCGAGCGGACCGGTGCGCGACTCATGGAGCCGCGGGCCGTCGAGCTGCTGGCTCGGGCAGGAGCCCGCACCGACGGCGACCGCGTCTGGATCCCACGCGAGCTCGTCGAGCGGGCGCTGGCGACCGCCCCGCGGTCGATCACCCTCTACGACCGGACCGGCGCACCGGCGATCGAGCTCGCGGGCCGGACGTTCTGGGCCGGCCCAGGCTCGGACTGCCTCCACGTCCTCGACCACCGGACCGGCGTGCGGCGGACGCCGACCCTCGGGGACCTGCGGGACGGGATCGCGCTCGTGGACGCCCTCGAGGACCTCGACTTCATCATGTCGCTCTTCATCCCCGGCGAGGTGGACGGTCGCGTCGCGGACCGGTACCAGATGGAGGCGATGCTGGCCGGCACGACGAAGCCGATCGTCATGGTCAGCTACGAGCCGTCCGGGATGGAGGACGCGATCCGGATGGCGGAGATCGTCGCGGGCGGGCCCGACGCGCTCCGCACGCGCCCGTTCGTGGCCACGTACATCAACGTCACCCGCGCGCTCCTCCAGGGCCAGAGCGAGCTCCGGAAGCTGCTGTGGCTCGCGGAGCGGGGATACCCGTTCCTCTGGATCCCGGTGACGTCGGGCGGGACCACGGGCCCCGTCACGGTCGGCGGGACGCTCGCCCTGAACCAGGCCGGGGTCCTCATCGGGATCGTGCTGAGCCAGCTCGTGCGCGAAGGGGCGCCGATCGTCGTGCCCGGGTTCGGGGGCGACGGGCTCGACCTGCGGACGATGATCGACCCGTACGCGGCGCCCGACGCGCGCGGCCCGGCCGGCGCCCTCGCCCACTGGTACGGCCTCCCGATGTTCAGCCTCGCCGGCGGGAGCGACGGCAAGGTCGTGGATGAGCAGTCGGCGGCCGAGGCCGCGCTGACGCTCCTCGTGGACGCCGTCTCCGGGGGCCAGCTGACGCACGACTGCGGCTATCTCGAGTCGGGCCTTACGGGGTCGCTCGCCCAGATGGTCATCTGCAACGAGATCGTGGGCTGGATCCGCGCGGCGACGGCCCCGGTGGACGTCTCGGACGACGCCCTCGACCTCGCCGACGTCGATGCCCTCGGGATCGACGGATCCTTCCTCGACACCGACCACACCCTCGGGCGCTATCGCGAGCGCTGGTATCCCACGGTCTTCGACCGCGGATCCCACGAGAGCTGGCTGGCGCACGGCGGCACGACGCTCGCGCAGCGGGCGGCGGCGCGCGTGGACGTCCTCCTCGCGGGGCGCCGGCCGGCCCAGCTCGAGCCGGACGTGGCTGCGGCGATCCACGAGATCGTCGAGCGCGCGGCCGAGGCCGCCGGACTGTGACGGGCTCGCACGCACGGTGATCCCGGCGCGCCGTCGCGCGCCGGCCGGCGGCCCGTCAGGGCGACGGGCGGGGGCTCCCAGGAGGCGGAACGATGCACGAGGATCTTCTCGCCGCGATGCGCCAGAGCATCGCGGATGGCGACCAGGACGCGGCGAAGGCGGCTGCGCAGCAGGCGATCGACACGGGGATGGATCCCCTCGTCGCGATCGACGAGGGCTTCGTGCCCGGGCTCTCGTACGTGGGCGCGTGCTTCACGTCCGGCGAGATGTATCTGCCGGACATGATGCTCGCGGCCCGCGCGATGAAGTCGGCGATGGCGGTACTCGAGCCGGTGCTCGCCGAGAACTCGGCCACGCGGCGCGTCCGCGGGCGGGTCGTGATCGGCACGGTGAAGGGCGACATCCACGAGATCGGGAAGAACCTGGTCGCGACGATGCTCTCCGCGAGCGGCTTCGAGGTCGTGGACCTCGGCGTCGACGTGGCGCCCGAGCGGTTCGTCGCGGCGGCGCGCGAGCACGCTGCGGACATCGTCGGGGTCTCGGCGCTCCTCACGACGACGATGACCGGCCAGCGGACGGTCGTCGAGAGCCTCGCGGCAGCCGGCCTGCGCCCCGACGTGAAGGTGATCGTCGGCGGCGCCCCGGTGACGAAGGCCTGGGCCGCCGAGATCGGCGCGGACGGCTACAGCGAGGACGCCGTGGGCGCCGTCGCCCTCGCCTCGAAGATCATGGAAGCCGCCGGCGCGGCGCAGGGCTGAGGGCCGACCGATGGCGCCACGTCGACGCCGAGGTCCACG
>JAKAJU010000048.1 GCA_021813655.1 Chloroflexota bacterium
GCACAACCCGTTCAGCGGCACCGTCCCGGAGGATCTGCCGCTCCTCACGACGGTCTCCGGCGACCTATCCGTCCGGACCCCCGAGGATCCGGCGGGCCGGGCACACGCCCTCCAGTACGACGTCGCGCTCAACGGCTGGGAGCTCGGGGGCGGGTCGATCCGGATCCACCGCCGCGCGGAGCTCGAGCGCAGCTTCCGCCTCCAGGGCCACACGCTCGAGGGGATGCAGGAGAAGTTCGGCGGCATGCTCGAGGCCTTCGAGTACGGGGCTCCGCCCCACGGCGGCATCGCTCTCGGCGTGGACCGCTGGGCGGCGCTCTTCACCGATCAGACGAACATCCGCGAGGTGATGGCCTTCCCGAAGACGCAGTCCGGGAGCGACCTGATGCTCGGTGCCCCATCGGCACCCGACACCGAGCAGTGGGACGAGCTGGGACTGCGTTTCGTGGGCACGCGGCGCGACTGACGCCGGCACGTGGCGCGAGCGGCTGGGCCGGCGGGATCCAGGTCCGGGGACACGGCGGCGCCGGGGCCGGTCCCGGTGCCGAGCGAGGCTGACGAGCTCTACGCGGCGCTCGCGGCCCGGCCGCGGACATCGGCGGTCGCCGGCGCGACATTCATCGCGTTCTCCGGGATCTTCTTCCGGCTCTCGGGGACGACGCCGAGCACGGCGACGGTCTACCGCACCGGCATCGCGTTGCCGTTCCTGTGGATCCTTCGGCGCTACGAGGAGCGCCGCGTCGGGCCTCGGACGCGCCACGCCCGCATGATCGCGGCCGTGGCGGGCTTCTTCTTCGCGCTCGATCTGCTCCTCTGGATGCACGCCGTCGTCGAGGTGGGGGCGGGCCTCGCGACGGTCCTCGCGAACCTGCAGGTCGTGATCGTCGCGACAGCCGGCTGGGCGCTCCTCGGCGAGCGGCCGTCGGGACGGCTCCTGGCCGCGATCCCGGTGGTCATCGCGGGCGCGGCGTGCATCTCCGGGGTCCTGGAGACGAGCGCGTACGGCGCGAACCCGTTGCTCGGTGTCGTCTTCGGTCTCGCGGCCGCCACCGCGTACTCCGCGTATCTCCTCCTCATCCGCCGCGGGAGCGGCGGCGGACGCGTCTTCGGCCCGCTCCTTGACGCGTCCGCGGTCTGCGCGGTGACGGGTCTCGTCGTCGGGACCGCCACGGGCGACTTCGTCCTGATGCCCGGCCTGCCCGCGCTCGGGTGGCTTCTCGTCGTCGCGTTGACGTCACAGGTCGCCGGCTACGGGATGATCAACGTCTCGCTGCCCCGGCTTCCCGCGGCGCTGACGTCGCTCCTGCTCCTCGTCCAGCCGATCGTGACGGTCGTCGCGGCCGCCGTCATCCTCGGCGAGGCGCCGTCACCGCTCCAGCTCGCCGGCGTCGCGCTCATCCTCGGTGGGCTGTTGTTCGTGACGGCTCCGACGGGACGAGTCCGTGCCGCTGTCGCGGGCAGGACCGGGGAGACGGCACCGTCGATCGGCGGCGAGTGACGGGGAACGAGCCTCAGCCGCCCTGCGCCGGGTCGTCGTGCGCAGCCGCACCCCATTCGTGGTGGTGGCCGCTCATCGGGCGGAGCGGTCCCTCGTAGGGCGGCAGCCCAGCGCGCGGGGTCGTCGCGTCCAGGACAGTCCCGGGGTCGCCGAGGTCGATCGCGACACGGCGATGACCCGCGCCCGCGAGGATGCCGAGCACGTCCTCGGGTGTCGCTCCGAGGTCGACGGCGAGGAGCGACGCGAGGGCCTCCACGGGCACCAGCGCCGGCCAGCCTTCGCGGCCGCGCCAGGATGGGCGGAACACGACTCCCCGGTCGGCACCGTGCGCCTCGATGAGGGACGTGAGGGTCTCGGCGTCGGCCCAGCACAGGCCATCCGGCCAGAGGAGCGCAGCGTCGGTCTCGCGGATTGCTTCGGTCGCGGCGCGGAACCCGTGCGTCATCAGTGCGGCGAGCTGGAGGCTCGCGCCGGCGGGCGGGACGAGGCGTGCCTCGGATCCGGCCAGCGCCTCGGCGACGACGCCGTCGGGATCGGGCGCGACGACGATCACGGGCACCGCACCGCCCGCCCAGGCGGCGTCCGCCATCCGGCGGACGCGCGGGGAGCCGTCGGCAGGCGCGACCGCCTCCCGCGCGGTGGCCGAGACGATGACGGCGGCGACGGTCACGAGCCATCCTCCATGGGTGCTCCGCAGTCTACCCGGCGGTCCGCCCGGCGCCACTTGCCCGGCGGAGTGCGCGGGACTAGGCTCGATGCGCCACGGCCGGTCGCGGCGGCGACGGCGCGTGGGAGGTGTGCGATGGCTCGACAGTTCGTCGTCCAGCTCGAGAACCGACCGGGCGCCCTCGCGGAGCTCGCGCGGACGCTCGCGGCCGGAGGCATCGACATCCGCCAGCTCGCCGCGGGCGGGATGGGCGCGGTGGGCTACGCGGTCGTCGAGACGGACGCCGACGAGGCGACGAGCGCAGCGTTTCGCGCCGCGGGCATCCCGTTCATCTCGGGTGAGCCCGTCCTCGTCACCGTCCCCGACCGACCCGGAGCCCTCGCGACCGTGGCGGACCGGCTCGGTGTCGCGGGCATCGACGTCGCGGCCGTCATGGTCGTCGGCCGTCGCGAGGGCGACATGGAGATCGCCCTCATCGTCGACGACATGACGGAGGCCCGGCGGGTCCTCGGGATCGAGTGAGCCGCGGCGGCCGCCGAGGCCAGGGCGCTCGGGGCCTCTCGGCGCACCTGTGAGAAGATGCGCGAGCCCATGACGCACGCAGTCCCGCACATCCCCGTGCCTTCCGCCGTCCGCGACGACGTCCGCGACATCGCGATCGTCGCTCACGTCGACCACGGCAAGACCACGCTCGTCGACGCGCTCCTGCGCCAGAGCGGCGCCTTCCGCGCCAACCAGGAGGTCGCCGAGCGCGTGCTCGACTCGATGGATCTCGAGCGCGAGAAGGGGATCACGATCCTCGCGAAGCACACCGCGGTGGAGCACGGCGACGTCCACCTCAACATCGTCGACACGCCCGGGCACGCCGACTTCGGCGGGGAGGTGGAGCGGTCACTCCTCCTCGTGGACGCGATCCTCCTCCTCGTCGACGCGGCCGAGGGCCCCCTCCCGCAGACGCGCTACGTCCTGCGGAAGGCATTGGAGCGCAGGCTGCCCGTCATCCTCGTCATCAACAAGATCGACCGCCACGACGCGCGGCCTGCCGAGGTCGTGGACGCCGTCTATGAGCTCTTCCTCGACCTCGGTGCGGACGAGGGCCAGATCGAGTTCCCGATCGTCTACACGAACGCGAAGGCGGGGACCGCGTCTCTCGACCCGGCGGAGGAGGGGACCGACCTTGGTCCGCTCTTCGACCTGATGGTCCGGGTGACGCCGCCACCCGTCCATGAGCCCGGCCACCCGCTGCAGCTGCTCGTGACGAACCTCTCGGCGAACGAGTACGTCGGCCGGATGGCCGTCGGCCGGGTCCGCAACGGGACCATCCGGATGGGCCAGCGGATCTCGATCGTCCGCGCGGACGAGGAGACCGCCGAGGGGGCCATCGAGCCGGGCCGGACGCTGACGCTGTCGGGGACGGTCACCGCGCTCACGACCGCCCGCGGGATCGAGCGCGTGGACGTCGAGGAGGCCCGGCCCGGCGACATCGTCGCCGTGGCGGGGATCGCGGACGTGACGATCGGTGACACGCTCACCGACCCGGCCGACCCGCGCCCGCTGCCCCGCCTCGAAGTGGACGCGCCGACCCTCTCCATGACCTTCGCCGCGAACACGTCGCCCCTGTCCTGTCGCGAGGGCCGCTACGTCACGGGCCGGCACCTGCGCCAGCGCCTGGAGCGCGAGGTCCTCGGCAACGTCTCGATCGAGGTGGTCCAGACGGCGGCGAGGGAGACGTTCGAGGTCCGCGGCCGCGGCGAGCTCCAGCTGGCGGTCCTCATCGAGCAGATGCGGCGCGAAGGCTACGAGCTGCAGGTGTCGCGCCCGGAGGTCCTCCTGCGCACGGTCGACGGGGACGTCCAGGAACCGTACGAGCGTGTCACCGTCGACATCCCGCCGGAGTTCATCGGGCCGGTCCAGGCGGCGCTCGCCGACCGCAAGGCGAACCTCGAGCTCATGACCACCGACGCGGACGGTCGCGTGCGCATGGAGTACGTGCTGCCCGTCCGTGGGCTCATCGGGTTCCGCGGGCAGCTTCTGACGCTCACGCGAGGAACGGCGCTCCTCCACCAGATCGGCGAGGGATACGGGCCGTGGGCGGGCGAGGTGACGCATCGGACGACCGGCGTCCTCGTGGCCGACCGCGCGGGGACCTCCACGGGATACGCCCTCTTCAACCTCCAGGAGCGCGGAGCGATGCTGATCGACGCGGGCGTGGAGGTCTACGAAGGGATGGTCGTCGGGGAGAACAGCCGTCCCGGCGACATGGACGTGAACGTCACGCGCGAGAAGAAGCTCACGAACATGCGGACCCACGCGCACGACGAGGCGCTGCGCCTGGTGCCGCCCCGCGAGATGACACTCGAGGCTGCGATCGAGCTCATCGGGGGCGACGAGCTCGTGGAGGTGACCCCGAAGACCCTCCGGCTTCGGAAGCGCCTGCTCTCGCAGCACGACCGCCGGCGGGAGGCCGGCCGGCTCGCGGAGGCGCGAGCCGGCGGTCGCTGAGGCTCGGTTCCGGGCGGACGCCCGGGCCGGCGACCGCGCCCGGCCGCGATCCGGGCGGTCATGCCGTACGATCCCGGCGATGCACGAGCCGACCGTCTACCTCGACCACGCGGCCACCGCCCCGTTGCGGCCGGAGGTCCTCGATGCCATGGTGCCGGTCCTCCGGGACGTCTGGGGGAACCCGTCCTCCGCGCACGCGACCGGTCGCGCGGCCCGGGCGGCGCTCGATGGAGCCCGCGAGCGCATCGCCGCGGCGCTCGGCGCGACGCCCCGCGAGATCGTGCTCACCTCCGGGGGCACCGAGTCGATCAACCTGGCGCTCAAGGGCGCCGCCTGGGCGGGATCGGCGCGCGGCCACAGGATCGTCGTGTCGGCCGTCGAGCACCACGCGGTGGAGAACGCCGCCCGGCACCTCGAGCGATACGGGTTCGACATCGTCGTCGTGCCCGCCGATCGGTACGGCCGCATCGACCCCGATGAGGTGGAGGCTGCCGTCACCGACCGGACCGCGATCGTCAGCGTCATGACGGCGAACAACGAGGTGGGCACGGTCCAGCCGATCCGCGCGATCGCCGAGCGTGTCCACCGCCATCGCGGCGTCCTGTTCCACACCGACGCGGTCCAGGCGGCGCCGTGGCTGCCGCTCGACGTGGATGAGCTCGGGGTGGACCTGCTCTCGATCGCCGCCCACAAGCTCGGCGGGCCCAAGGGGGTCGGCGCCCTCTACGCGCGACGCGGCACGAACATCGTCGCCCAGCAGCACGGCGGGAGCCAGGAGCGGTACCGCCGTGCCGGCACGGAGGACGTCGCGTACGCCGTCGGGCTCGCCACGGCGCTCGACCTCGCGGTCGCGGAGCGCGCCCGGATCGTCCCGCGCGTCGCCGCGCTGCGCGACAGGCTCGCGGACGCGGTCCTCGGCGACGGGGTGACCCTCACCGGACATCCGACCGAGCGCCTGCCCAACAACCTGAGCGTCGTCGTCGCACGTGCCGAGGGCGGCACGGTCACGACGATCCTGGACCTCGACGGGCTCGCGTGCTCCACCGGGTCGGCCTGCGCGACCGGCTCGGCGGAGGTCAGCCACGTGCTCACTGCGATGGGGTATCCGGACGACGAGGCGCGTGGCGCGGTGCGGCTGACGCTGGGCCGGACGACGACCGACGCGGAGATCGACCGCGCGTCCGCGCTCGTCCCCGACGCGATCCGACGTGCCCGCGAGGCGGCGGCCGAGGCGGTCCCCGGGCGGTGAGCCGGATCCTCGTCGCGATGTCGGGGGGCGTGGATTCGTCGGTGGCCGCAGCGCTGCTCCGTGACGCGGGCGAGGAGGTCGTGGGCGTCTGGATGCGCCTCCACGGCCTCGCGGACGCACGCTCGTCGGAGCGTCCGGCCTGCTGCTCGCTCGACGCGGCCGACGACGCGCGGCGCGTGGCGGCGCAGCTCGACATCCCCTTCTACGTGCTCGACCTCGAGCGAGAGTTCGCGGCTGGCGTCATCGCGCCCTTCGTGGCCGCGTACCTGGGGGGCGAGACCCCGAGCCCGTGCATCGACTGCAACACGTACGTGAAGTTCGGGGCGCTCCTCGGCAGGGCGCGCCACGTGTACGGCGCCGATGCCGTCGCGACGGGTCACTACGCCCGCGTCGCGGGGCGGCCCGTGGGCGGCGCGGCTGCCGGCGGCTCGGACGCGCCCGGCGCGCCCCCCACGCGGTACGCACTCCTGCGGGGCGTGGACTCGGCGAAGGACCAGAGCTACTTCCTGTACGGCCTGCGCCAGGATCAGCTCGCGCGGACGCTATTCCCGCTCGGCGCCCTGACGAAGACGGAGGTCCGCGCGATCGCGGCCCGACGCGGCCTCGCGACCGCGCGAACGCCCGAGAGCCAGGAGCTGTGCTTCGCGCCGGGCGGCGACTACCGCGCCGTGGTCCGCGAGCGCGGCGGCTCGGCCACCCACGGCGGACCCGTCGTGGACCGTGACGGGACGGTCGTCGGGACGCACGAGGGGATCGACGGCTTCACGGTCGGCCAGCGCCAGGGCCTCGGCGTCGCGCTCGGCGCGGCCCGCTACGTGAGCCGGGTCGACCCGGTGACGGCCACGATCGTCCTCGGGCGGCGCGAGGACCTCGAGACGCGGCGGCTCGCGATAGAGGACGCCACGTGGACCGCGGGCCACCCGCCCGCGGATGGCGCGCGCGTCCTCGCCCAGGTCCGCCATCGGGCGCGCCCGGTCCCGTCCGTGGTGCGCCGCGACGCCGGCCGTAGGGAGTCCGGCCGCTGGACGATCGAGACGGACGAGCCGGTGTGGGCGGCCGCGCCCGGCCAGGCGTGCGTGCTGTACGCGGGGGACGAAGTCCTCGGCGGCGGTCGCATCGCCCGACTCTGACACGCGATGCCCGCGATCGCGCCCGCGCTCGTCCTCTCGATCCTCGTCGGCATCTTCGACGCGGCGCTGTACGTGCTCCTCCGGGGGCGCACGCTCGCGCGACTCCCGTTCGTCATCGTCGCGTCAATCCTCGGCGCGTGGGCCGGCGACGCGGTCGGCGGGCTCGCCGGCTTCTCGGTCCTCTCGATCGGGGACTTCCATCTCGTGGGGGCGGTCGTCGGGACGCTCGTGGGGATCGCGCTCGTCGAGATCCTTTCGGTCCTCGCGTCGCCGAAGCCCGAGGGACCATGAGCGCGACGGCCCGGCGAGCCGCGACCGCACGACCGTTCGGTAACATGGTCGGGATGCAGCCCCTGAATCACGATGCCCGCATCCGCCCGCTCGCGAGCGCCGAGATCCGCCGACGGTTCGTCGAGTTCTTCGCCGCGCGCGGGCACGAGGTGGTTCCCAGCGCGTCGCTCGTCCCGGCCGGAGACCAGACCCTGCTCTTCACGAACTCGGGGATGGTCCAGTTCAAGGACGTCCTGACCGGTTCGGAGTCCCGGTCGTACACGCGCGCGGTCGACTACCAGCGGTGCCTCCGCGTCGCCGGGAAGCACAACGACTTCGAGGAGGTGGGCCGCTCGCCGCGGCACCACACCCTCTTCGAGATGCTCGGGAACTGGAGCTTCGGCGACTACTTCAAGCGCGAGGCGATCCACTGGGCGTGGGAGTTCCTCACGGTCGAGATGGGGATCCCGGCCGAGCGCCTGGCGGCGACCACGTACACGTTCGACGAGGTGGCGTGGAACGTCTGGCGCGATGAGATCGGGCTCCCCGTCGAGCGGATGGCGCGATGGGGCGACGTCGACCGGGGCGACGACAAGAACTTCTGGCGGATGGCCGACACGGGACCATGCGGGCCGTGCAGCGAGATCCACTTCGATCGCGGAGCCCACCTCTCCGAGGGCGAGCACTGCATCCCGGACCACTC
Organism: Chloroflexota bacterium; assembly: GCA_021813655.1. GTDB lineage: Bacteria > Chloroflexota > Limnocylindria > Limnocylindrales > CSP1-4 > CAIYQJ01. The sequence goes on from JAKAJU010000048.1 coordinate 8,020, forward strand.
CGAGACCTGCCCGCGCTGGCTCGAGATCTGGAATCTGGTCTTCATGGAGTTCGACCAGAAGCCATCCGGGCCGCGCGTCCCGCTGCCGTTCACGAGCGTGGACACGGGGATGGGCCTCGAGCGGCTGGCGATGGTCCTCCAGCAGGTCGCGTCCAACTACGACACGGACCTCTTTGCGCCGATCCACGAGACGATGCGCCGGATCCTCGGCCACGACCCGGAGCGGTTCGAGGCAGAGAGGTTCAGCTACCAGGTGATCGCGGACCATTCGCGCGCCATCACGTTCCTCGTCGCCGACGGAGTCCTGCCCGGGAACGAGGGCCGCGGGTACGTCCTCCGCCGGATCCTGCGGCGCGCGGTCCGGCACGGCCGGCTCCTGGGCCGGCACGAGCCGTTCCTCGGCGAGACCGCAGCGACGGTCATCGACGTCATGGGGACGGCGTACCCGCACCTCGGGGACCAGCGCGACCGGATCCTCGACGTCATCCGGCGGGAGGAGGCCCAGTTCGCCCGGACGCTCGACGCGGGAACCGACCTCCTCGAGGAGGCGCTCATCCCGCTGACGAGCGCCGATCGCATGGTCGGGCGGCGCGTGGAGGACCTCCCGCCAGACGCGCCGGTCCTCCCCGGTGCCGTGGCGTTCCGCCTGCACGACACCTTCGGGTTCCCCGTGGATCTCACGATCGAGCTGGCCGCGGAGTACGGCGTTGCGGTGGACCGGGCCGGCTACGACGTCGCGCTCGCGGAACAGCGCGCCCGATCGCGCACGGGCAAGAAGGCCGAGCTCGCGCGCCACGCGGAGCTCACCTCACTCTACGAGTCGATCCTCCGCCGCGCCGGCGAGACGACGTTCGTCGGGTACGAGACGACGGAATCCACGGGCCGGATCGTCGCGATCGTCCGCGATGGGATCGAGATGGAGGAGCTCAGCGGGGTGGGGGAGGCCGAGGTCGTCCTCGACCGGACGCCCTTCTACGGCGAGGGCGGCGGCCAGGTCGGCGACACCGGGCGCCTTCGCGAGGCCGGCGGAGGGTCGCCGCTCTTCGATGTCGGGGACACCCAGAAGCCGGTCCCGGGGCTCTTCGTCCACCGCGGCCGCCTGCACGGGCGCCTGCGCGTCGGCGAGACCGTGGACGCCGTCGTCGACGCCGACCGCCGTGCGCGGACGATGCGCAACCACACGGGCACGCACCTCCTCCACCGGGCCCTGCGCAACGTCGTCGGGCCGCATGCGAAGCAGGCCGGTTCGCTCGTCGCGCCCGACTACCTCCGGTTCGACTTCCCGCTGGACCGGCCGGTGACCGAGGACGAGAAGCGTGCGATCGAGGAGGAGGTCCGCCGGATCATCCGTGAGGACCGTCCACTGGCGATCGCGCCCATGGGGATGGCCGGGGCGATCGAGGCGG
>JAKAJU010000078.1 GCA_021813655.1 Chloroflexota bacterium
GCCGACGTCGCGGCGGGCGCCGACGTCGCGGCGGGCGCCGACGTCGCGGCGGGCGCCGCACCTGAGCTGCTGCAACCCGCGACCGAAGCTGCCAGGACGGCGGTCAACGCGACCACGGCGGCAGTGCGAGCTCGGATCATGTGAACCCTCCTCCTCCTCCACATGGCAGTCTGGTCCAGTGGTTGGACCACCCTACTATCCCACTGCCTTGTGGTCAATACGGTTGCCTGAAGGTTGTAGATCGGAGAAGCCGGCGCCACCGCCGGCGACCGGCCGATCCCCTCCGCCCATCAGCCCGCAGGTGCCTGGGGCGTCTCGACCAGCTCCTTGAAGGTCGCGAGGAATGCGCCGGCGGCCGCTCCGTCGACCGCGCGGTGATCAGCTGAGAGCGTGGCGGTCAGCATCGTCCTCGCAGCGACGCTGCTGTCCACCACGACCGCTCGCATCTCGGCGCGCCCGGTCGCCAGGATGGCGACCTGTGGCGGCGGGACGATGGCTGCGAACGAGGCCACCGGGAAGGTCCCCAGGTTGGAGAGCGTGAACGTGGGGCCGCTCAGCTCGTCCGGACGGAGCCGTCCGGCCCGGGCACGGCCCACGAGCTGCTCCAGGCGCGCTGCGAGAGCAGGCAGATCGAGGCTCCCGCAGTCGAGGATCGCGGGGGCGATGAGCCCATCGTCGAGGGCGATGGCGATGCCGAGGTTGATCGCGTCGACCTGGACGAAGCCTTCCTCCGTGGCGACGGAGTTGAATGCCGGATGCGCCTTGAGGGCAGTGGCGAGTCGGTGCAGCAGCAACGCGGTCACGGTGATCTTCGGACCATCACCCCGTGACGCATTGAGCTCACGAGCGGTCGCGAGCACCGGGTCCATCGCGATGTCGGCGCTCACGTAGAAGTGAGGGATCTCTCGCTTGCTGGCGGTCATCGTCCGGGCGATGGCCGAGCGCATCCGAGTTGGGGCCACGAGCCGGCCGGACCCCGCCGGCGTCGAACGGACGTCGCTGTCAGTCATCGGCGATGACCGCGACGACGGCACCGACCGTGGTCTCCTGGCCGGCAGGCACGAGGATCTCGACAAGGCGGCCGGCCACGGGTGCCTCCAGCTCGACGGTCGCCTTCTCGGTCTCGAGCTCGGCGATCACCTCCCCTTCGGTGACCGTGTCACCGACCGTCTTGAGCCACGCCGAGACGAGCGCCTCGGCCGTCTCGGCGCCGAGGTTGGGGAGACGGACGGATGTCGGCATGGGGACCCTCACGCAGGGTGGGTCCGGGCGGCGCGAGCCGCCCGGACGATCGCTTCGACGATCGGCTCGTCGCGCAGGTTGACGGCCGCCTCGAGCGGCCTGGAGACCGGGGTGTACACGTCGGCTCCAGTGACACGGCTCGGCGCCGTCCGCAGGCTGCCGTACAGGTCGGACAGGAGATCGTCGAGGATCATGGCCCCCATCGAGTGGCTCCGGGTGGCATCCTCCACGATGACCAGCACCCCCGTCCGGCGGACCGACTCGATCACGATCGCGCGATCGAAGCTGGCCCTGTCGAGCCATCGTGGATCGATCACCTCGGCCTCGATCGCCTCCGTCGCCGCGAGCTGATCGGCGATCGCGAGCACGCGGTGCAGCGTCTCGCCCCAGGCGAGCACCGTCACATCCCGACCGCCCCGCGCGAGACGCGCCGCCCCCGGCGGCACGACGTGGTCGAATCCCGCGGGCGGCAGCGGACCCACCCGCTTCATCAGCCGGAAGTCATCGATGATGAGCACCGGGTCCCGGGTGAGCATCGCCGCGTTGAAGAGCCCGACGTAGTCAGCCGGCGTGGCCGCGGCCGCGATCCGCCACCCGGGGAACAGGGCGAACAGGGCGGCGGGATCGCAGCTGTGCTGGGGGCCGTAGCCGCGCCCCCGTGCGATCTGCGTGCGGACGACGATCGGCACCGGCTGGGAACCGCCGTACATGTAGCGTGCCCGGGGGACGTGGTTGAAGAGCTGGTCGGCGGCCTCGAGCGTGAAGTCGGGGTACATGAACTCGACGATCGGGTGCATCCCGGCCAGGGCCGCTCCGAACGCGGCCCCCGTGAAGCCGTTCTCGCAGATCGGCGTCGAGAGGACGCGCTCCGGGGCGACCGCGATCGCGCCCTTCGTGAGGCCGGCCACGCCGCCGCCGAGGTGCCCGACCTCCTCCCCGAGCACGAACGCCTCAGGGTCGCGCTCGAGGCAGCGAGCGATGACGCCCGATACGGCGGCGCCGTATGTGACCTGTGCGGCGTCGGGCGCCGGGTCGGCATCGAGCAGATCCGCCGGCACGGCGGGGAGCCCGGATCCCAGGACACCACGCTCCGCCGTGTCCGGGGATGGGAAGCGATCATCCGGGATGAAGACGCCGTCAGCCGTTCGTTCGACCAGCGCATCCACGCACCGGGCGACCACCTCGGCCGCGACGGCCTGGACGTGCTCGACCTCGGATGCCGTGAGCACACCCGTCTCGACGAGCCGCCGGGGGAAGGCCACCGCCGGATCGAACGCTCCCCACCCCTCCTCCTCGGCGCGCGTGCGGTACTTGAACGCACTGCCCGGGAGCGGCCCGTTCTGGTGGAAGTAGCGGTACGTCAGCGCTTCCACGAGCACGGGCCCCGCACCGACCGCGTGCGCTCTGGCCGCCGCCATGGCAGCCATGACCGCGAGCGGGTCCATCCCATCGACGATCAGGGCGGGCATGTCGTAGCCCGCCGCCCGGATCGCGAGCTCCTCGAAGCCCGCGGTCTCGATGAGCGTCGTCGCGACCGAGTACCGGTTGTTCTGCACGAGCGTGACGAGCGGAAGCCGCCAGGCGCGAGCAAGCGCGAGCGACTCGTGGAAGGCCCCGATCGCCAGCCCACCGTCGCCCACGACCGCGACGGCGGCGCCGCCATCGCCGCGAAGCCGGGATGCGAGCGCTCCTCCGGCGGCCGCCGGAACGCCCCCGGCGACGATCGCGCTCGTCGCCACGCCGGCAGCGGGATCCGCCAGGTGCATGGAGCCACCCCGGCCGCCGCACAGACCGTGCGCGAGACCGAGGACCTCCGCCATGGTGCGGCGGACCGCGGTGACGACCTCCTCAGGTGCACGCTCCGCGGTGGCGGGATCCCAGCCTGTCGGCGCGGCGCGGACGATGAGGCGGGCAAGGACATCGTGGTGCGCCCGGTGCGTCGAAGTCAGCCGATCGATGGGGGACATCGCGAGGGCGGTGCCCGCTGCTACCGCCTCCTGGCCGATGCTCGAGTGGAGCGGCCCAGGGACGAGGCTCGCGTTGTCGAGGAGCCACCGCTCGACGCGTCGGATGGTCTCGATGAGGAGGACCATCATCGCAAGGGTCGGGCGCGGGAGGGCTGCCGGCTGGACCGCGGTGCCGTCGACCAGCCGGATATTTGGGTAGTCGACGGCGCGGCGAGCGTCCGTCGCCAGCTCAACGTGCGGTGTGTCGGTGACGGCCATGGATCCCTCGTTCCCCGGGTGCTCCGCCGATCGTGCCGACGACCACGCGGTCGGCAAGCTGCTGCTGGTAGAGCATGTGGTCGTATGGTAGTGTGGTCGTGCCGCCGCGGCAACGGCCGTCGCTCTGTCGCCACTCACGCCGCGTGGATCAGGACCCGGGTGTCGGCAGGACCGCATTGGGAGGAGCCGCGATGATCACGGCGCTCGAGCATGTCGGGCTCAGTGTGGCCGACCTCGAGCGGTCGATCGCCTTCTACCGCGACATCCTGGGCTTCTCGGTCCTCCGGGTGCTGGACGTGCCGGCGGCCATGCGGCTTGGGGATGTCGTGGGCCTGCCGGCGTGCACGGCCCGGATCGCCCACCTCACGCCCGGCGCGGCCATGCTCGAGCTCTTCGAGTACCGCGACCCGCAAGGGCGCCAGATTCCAGCCGACCGGTCCCCTGCCGACCACGGCTTCAACCACATCGGACTCACATCGACCGACGCGCGCGCCGACTGGCAGCGGCTGCGTGCGCTCGGGATCGAGTTCATCGGCGAGCCCCTCGAGTTCCGGCCTGGCGTCTGGATCGTCTACTTCCGGGGGCCGGACGGCGAGATCTGCGAGCTGCGCGAGACGTAGGGAGAACGATGGAGCTGCACCTGGAGAACAGGACCGCCATCGTCACCGGCGGAGGTGGGGCCATCTGCGGAGCGATCGCTCGCGCCATGGCGGCAGAGGGCGTGTCCGTGGCGGTCTGGGATATCGACCAGGACGCCGCAGAGGCGGTGGCCGGGACGATCCGCGAGTCCGGTGGCCGTGCCATCGCGGTCAGGTGTGACGCGACCGAGCGGGCCGAGGTGATCGCAGCGCTCGATCGCACGATCGAGGACTTCGGCTCCGTCGACATCCTCGTCGCGGGTGCGGGCGGAGGTCGCCGCGACGCGACCACGTCGCCCGAGCTCTCGTTCTTCGACATCTCGGAGAGCGCGCTCCGCGCGGCGCTCGACCTCAACTACCTGACCGCCGTGATCCCGTGTCAGGAGATCGGGCGACGGTTCGCCGAGCAGGGCAGTGGCGTGGTGCTCGTCATCAGCTCGATCGCCGGCATCCGGCCGCTGACGAGGGCAATCGGGTACAGCAACGGCAAGGCCGCTCTCAACAGCTTCGTGCGGTGGCTGGCCGTCGAGTTCGCCGAGGACTACGACGCCCGGATCCGGGTGAACGCGATCGCGCCGGGGTTCGTGCTCAGTGGTCAGAACCGGTTCCTGCTGGTGGATGAGGCGACAGGACTCGAGACCGAGCGGGCGCGGCAGATCCTCGAGCACGTGCCCCAAGCCCGCCTCGGTGAGCCCGAGGAGATCGTCGGGGCAGCACTGTGGCTCGTCTCCGACCAGGCTCGATTCGTGACGGGGGTCGTCCTCCCGGTCGACGGCGGGTTCACGGCTCGAGCCGGCGTCTAGGCCTTGCCACCGATTCAGACGTCCGTGAGTCCTGCCCGAGGCGGGAACCGTCAGCTCGCGATCTGACCGGTCCGTCTACCCCCCAGGGTCGGGGGGCGGTCGCGTCCTCGAGCTTGTTCGGGCACGGCAGCGTGGGTTGCTCCGTTGGACGCGGCGCGGACGCTCACGACATTCCAGGCAGGGGCGTCCCCCGACGACGCGAACCGAGGTGACCACTCACGTGACCCCGCTCTACGATCGCTCCGATCACACTCTGTCCCGCCTCTATGTCGATGGGCGATGGGTCCCGGCCGCGGACGGCGGCACATTCGATGTCCTGGACCCGGCCGACGGATCGCTGCTCGCCCGCGTGGCGAACGGGACAGTTCAGGACGCTCACGCGGCGGTCGATGCGGCCGCTGCTGCCGCCGCCGCGTGGGCGTCGCTGCCCCCGCGTGAACGCGCGGAGATCCTCATGTCGGCGTTCGCGCTGATGTGCGAGCACCGCGATGAGCTGGCCGAGCTCATCGTCCGGGAGAGCGGCAAGTCGTGGGCGGACGCACAGGGCGAGATCACGTACGGCGCCGAGTTCCTGCGCTGGTTCTCCGAGGAGGCGGTGCGCGCGGACGGTGGCCTGATGGTGGCTCCGGACGGGGACAAGAAGATCATCTCCATCCTGCAGCCGATCGGGGTCTCGATCCTAATCACGCCATGGAACTTCCCCGCAGCGATGGCGACCCGCAAGATCGCGCCAGCCCTCGCTGCCGGGTGCACCGTCGTCCTGAAGCCGGCGTCGGACACGCCGCTGACGGCGCTCGCACTGGCCGTCCTCATGGAACGCGCGGGCACGCCGGCGGGCGTCGTGAACGTGCTCCCATCGCGGCGTTCCGGCCAGGTAGCCGAGGCGATGCTCCTCCATCCGGCCGCACGCAAGCTGTCGTTCACCGGCTCGACCGAGGTCGGCAAGAGCCTGCTGGAGATCGCCGCGCGCAACGTGCTCGACTGCTCGATGGAGCTCGGCGGCAACGCCCCATTCGTCGTGTTCGAGGACGCGGACATCGGCACTGCCGTCGAGGGGGCCATGATCGCCAAGATGCGCAACGGAGGGGCGTCGTGCATCGCCGCGAATCGTTTCATCGTCGCCGCCTCGATCGCCAGCAAGTTCTCGCGTGCGCTCGCGGACGCGATGGCCGCCCTGCGCGTCGGCCACGCCCTTGATCGGAGCGTGCAGCTCGGACCGATGATCAACGCGCGAGCCGTCGAGGACCTGGCGACCGCCGTTGCGGCCAGCGTCGCCTCGGGCTCCACCGTCCTGGCCACCGGGACCCGCACGGAGGGCCCCGGGACCTTCTTCCCGCCTACCGTCCTCACGGACGTGAGCCCCGACGACCCGATCCTCCACGTCGAGCTGTTCGGCCCCGTGGCGCCGATCGTAACCTTCGAGAGCGACACCCAGGCGATCGAGCTGGCCAACGCGACCCCCTTCGGGCTTGCCGCCTATGTGTACTCGGGGGACCTGGCCCGCGCGCTTCGCACCGCCGAGCGCCTCGATGCTGGGATGATCGGGATCAACCGGGGCTTCATCTCCGATCCGGCAGCCCCGTTCGGCGGCGTCAAGCACAGCGGGCTCGGGCGCGAAGGCGGCCACGAGGGACTTCTCGAGTTCCTCGAGCCGAAGTACATCGCCGTGGAGTGGTGACCGCACCACCGAGGAGGCATCACGCCGCGGTTCGCCGGGATGCCCTCGGGCGAGGCGGTCCGAGGACCGGCCCCGAACCCCGCAAACCTGGTTCCCGCGGCTTCCGACCCCGATCCCGCTGGGATCCCCGGCCGCGGAATGAGCCTCCTGGAGTCCGCGGTCCCGAGGGCAGGGTGGCAGCGCCACCACAGCGTCGGCGTCGGGTGAGCCAGCCGCCAGCCGTCCCAGGGGACGCCGACACCAGCGACCCCCTGGATGCCGCACGTGCCACCGATGCCGACGTCCGCGCAGCCGGCGTCCGGTCAGGCCACGGGTGACCGCGCCCGCGACTGGGTCGCAGGATCTACTCGTCCGCCTTCCCGACCGCGTCACCGTCCGGCGAGGGCATCGGCGCCAGGGCGCCGGACGGCCCCCTCTCCGTCCGGGTGTCCACCACGACGATCCCGTCCTTCGCCGACACGATGCGGCCGCGCACGCGCGCCTCCCCGCCGATGAACGCCGCGACGTCGCCGTCCGCGGGCGCGGCCATCAGCCGGCGCGGCGCGTCGCACTGGCGGATCCGGCCGTCGAGGAGCACCGCCACGCGGTCTCCGAGGCGGAGAGCCTCGTCCAGGTCGTGCGTGACGAGCACGCACGTGCCCGGGGTGCCCGCGCGGAGGCGGGCGAAGTCGTCCACCAGGGCTGCGCGGGTGGACGCGTCGAGCGATGCGAACGGCTCGTCGAGGAGCAGGAACTCGGGCTCGAGGACGAACGCCCGGGCGAGGCTCGCGCGCTGGGCCTCCCCCGACGAGAGCTGCGACGCGTGGCGCCCGGCAAGGTGGGCGATCCCGAGCCGCTCGAGCCACGGCTCCACGCGGCGGCGCACCTCGTCCGATCGCACGCCGCGGAAGCGCAGGCCCGCGGCCACGTTCGCGTGGACCGTCGTCGAGAGGAGGAGCGGCGCCGGGAGGACGAGCCCGATCCGCCGGCGATACGCGAGGTCTCCACCGTTGGGGACCGGCACGCCTCGGAGCTCCAGCCTCCCGCCCTCCGACCGGATGAGCCCGGCGAGCAGCAGGAGGAGGGTGCTCTTCCCGGCGCCGTTGGGTCCGACGACCGCGAGCGTCTCGCCCTCGCGCACCTCGAGGTCGTCCACGGTGAGGACGTGGCGCTGTGCTCGTGCGACGGTGATGTTGTGGACGCGAAGAACGGGCGTCGCCGTCGGAGGCGGCGACGCGGCGGCCGGGGCCATGGAGGGCGTCGCGCCCGTCACCGGTGCGGCCCCCGCTGCTGCGCCCAGGTGAGGACGCCGTTCACGATGAACGCGAGGCAGAGGAGCATCAGGCCCAGCGCGATGGCGGCCCCGAACTCTCCGCGCCCCGTCTCGAGGACGATCGCCGTCGTGAGGACGCGCGTCTGGTGGGCGATGTTGCCGCCGACCATCATCGCCGCGCCGACCTCGGAGATGACGCTCCCGAACGCCGCCATGACCGCCGCCAGGAGCGCGAGGCGCGCCTCCCGCCAGAGCCAGAGGACCATCTGGAGGCGCGAGGCCCCCAGGCCCAGGAGCTGGATCTCCAGACGCGGGTCGAGCTGGCCGAGCGATGCGACCGTGAGCCCGGCGACGACCGGTGTGGCGATCACCACCTCGGCGATGACCATCGCCCCCGGGGTGTACATGAGGCCCAGGCCGCCGAGGATCCCGCTCCGCCAGAGGAGGAGCGCGACCACGAGGCCGGCGACGACCGGAGGCAGGGCCATCCCGGTGTTCAGGGCGCTCAGGACGACGCCGCGCGTCCGGAAGCGATGGAGCGCGAGCCACGTCCCGACGGGCAGCCCGATGAGGAGGCTGATCGCGGTCGCCGCGCCCGAGACGGCGAGGGAGAGGATCGTGATCTCGGCGAGGTCGCTCAGGTCCATGGCTGCCGTGTCCGCGCGGGCGTCACTCGGCGGATCGGCCGGTCACCGGCCGATCCGCCGCCCGCCGTTCGCAGCCCGGCTCACGGCCACGTGAGGCTGTCCTCGGCCTTTCCGGCATCCGGGATGAAGAGTGGGTGGCCGGACGGGTCCAGACCGAACGAGCCGATCACCCCCTGGCCCTCCGGCGAGAGGATGTAGGCCGCGAACGCCTTCGCCCCCTCGGCATTCACCTTCGGCCACGTGGCCGGGTTCACATCGATGACGTGGTAGATGTTGAGGAGCGTCGGGTCGCCCTGGACGTCCTCCTCCAGGTCGAGCTGGTCGCGCAGGGCCCCCCACGTCGCGCTGTCGGTGAGCGTGTAGGCGCCCTTCTCCGAGGCGATCCGCAGCGTGGGCCCCATCCCCTGACCGGTCTGGATGTAGTGGTCGCCCGTCGGCTTCGCCCCGAGCTTCTTCCAGTACGTGAGCTCCCGCGCCTCGGTCCCGGAGGCGTCGCCACGGGACACGAACGTCGCGCCGGAATCGACGATCTTCTGGAACGCGTCTGCGGCGGAGGTCATCCCCTTGATCCCCGCGGGGTCGCTCTTCGGCCCCACGACGAGGAACGAGTTGTGCATGACAAGCTCGCGATCGACGCCGCTCCCGGCCGCCATGAAGTCCTTCTCCGCGGCCGGCGAGTGGACGAGGAGGACGTCGGCGTTGCCCTCGGTCCCCATCTTGAGCGCCTGGCCGCTGCCGACGGCGACCGTCTTGACCGTGTACCCCGTCGCCTGCTCGAACGCCGGGATGAGCACGTCGAGGAGCCCCGAATCCTGGGTGGAGGTCGTCGTCGCGAGGATGATGTCGCGCGAGCCGGCGGGGCTCGGCGCCGTCGACGCCGCGGCCGACGGGACGGCGGTGGCGCTCGGGGCTGCCGTCGCGGGCGCGACGGTCG
>JAKAJU010000173.1 GCA_021813655.1 Chloroflexota bacterium
GGCCGCGGCGCCGCCGACCGACGGGGCGACCGCCGGGACCACCCGTCCGGACAGGAACGCCTCGAGCGCCTCGGCCATCGCGGCGGCGGTCGGGTAGCGCGCGGCCGGGTCGCGGGCCAGCGCGCGGAGGTCGATCGCGTCCAGCTCCGGCGGGATCCCCGGACGGATGGTGGAGGGGGCGGGGGCCTCGGTGCGCAGGCGGGCCATCGCGACCGCGGCCGCGCTGTCGCCCTCCCACGGCCGCCGGCCGGCGAGCATCTCGAAGAGGACGATCCCGAGGCTGTAGATGTCCGACCCGGGCGTCGCCTGATCGCCCTGCGCCTGCTCGGGGCTGAAGTAGTGGACCGACCCGAGCGTCGTGCCGGGGAGGGTCAGCTGCGCCTCGGCGAGCGCGCGCGCGATCCCGAAGTCGGTCACCCGGACGCGGCCGTCCCGCGAGATGAGGATGTTGCCCGGCTTCACGTCCCGGTGGACGATCCCCTGGTCGTGCGCGGCCTGCAGCGCCTTCGCAACCTCAGCCGCGATGCGCGCGGCCTGGCGCGGCTGGAGCGGGCCGTTGCGTCGGAGGAGCGAGGCGAGGTCCTCGCCGGCGACGAGCTCCATGACGATGAACGGACCCTCGGACGACTCGCCCGCGTCGAAGACGGCGACGATCGTCGGGTCCGCCAGACGGGCCGCCGACTGCGCCTCCTGGCTGAACCGGACGACGAAGTCGGGGTCGCGGCCGTACTCGGGACGCATGAGCTTCACGGCGACCTCGCGGCCGAGCCGCGCGTCGCGGGCGCGCCAGATCGTCGCCATGCCGCCGTCGCCGATCGGCTCGATCAGCTCGTACCGGCCGTTGAGGACCGTCCCGCTCTCCGTCACGCGACCTCCCGGCGCGATCGCGTCCCGACCACCCTCATCGGGCGTCGAGCGACCGCAGGTATGCGCCGAACTCGTCCCCGATGTCCGGGCGCCCGAGCGCGAGCTCCACGGACGCCTTCAGCCACCCCATCGTGGTGCCTGCATCGTAACGAGTCCCCTCGAAGGCGTAGCCGTAGACCTCCTGCTCCTCCATGAGGGCCTCGATCGCGTCCGTCAGCTGGATCTCCCCGCCCGCCCCGCGCGGGGTCTGCTCGAGCTTGTCGAAGATCTTGGGCGTGAGGACATACCGGCCGATGATCGCGAGGTCGGAAGGCGCGTCCGACGGCTCGGGCTTCTCGACGACGCGGTCCACGCGGTACAGCCGTCCATCCTGGGACCCGTCCACCAGGGCGCCGCCGATGACGCCGTAGCGTCGCGTGTCCTCGTGCGGGACGCGCTCGACGGCGACGACCGACGCGTGGGTCTGCTGGTAGGCGTGGATGAGCTGGCCGATGCACGGCGGCTCCGCGATGACGACGTCGTCGCTCAGGATCACCGCGAACGGCTCGTGTCCCACGAGCTCCTTCGCCATGAGGACGGCGTGGCCGAGGCCCAGCTGCTCCTTCTGTCGCACGTACGCGATCTGGGCCAGATCGCTGATGCAGCGGATCTGGCGGAGGCGCTCGATGTCCCCGCGCTCCTCGAGGAGCCGCTCGAGCTCGAGGGACAGGTCGAAATGGTCCTCGATCGCGCGCTTCGTCCCGCTCGTGATGATGATGATCTGCTCGATCCCGGCCGCGACCGCCTCCTCCACCGCGTACTGGATGACGGGCTTGTCGACGAGCGGGAGCATCTCCTTCGGCTGGGCCTTCGTCGCCGGGAGGAACCGAGTCCCCCAGCCGGCGGCCGGGAAGACCGCTTTTCGGACGCGCATGTCACCTCTACGGAAGGTCGGATCGGGGGCGGCGAGCGCCCCACGAAGGTCGTGGCGAGTATACGGCCGCTCGCGTGAGCGGCCGGGCGCGCGAGGTTCGGCGAGCGTGGGCCGCGCCGGGACGGCCGGTCGACGCGGCCGGAAGGAAGAGGCGTGGGCTGCGGATCAGCCGGCGGTCGGGGGTGTGCCGGGCGGCGGCGGAGACGCCCCGGGGCCCTGGCCCGGCTGCGGCCATGTCGGGGTGGAGGCCTGACCGTCTCGGCGTCCCCAGCCGAGGAACGCACCGAGCAGGAGCCCGACGCCCGGGATGATGAGGAAGAACGGCCAGATCTTCTGCCAGTCGAGCGCGTAGTAGTTCTCGAGCAGGAACACGCAGCCGAGGAAGAGGAGGATCCCCCCGCCGATGAACCCGCCCGTCCGGTCGCGATGATCGCGGGTGAACAGCGCGCGGGCGAACACGTACGCCCCTGGGATGATGAGGGCGAAGGGCCAGATCAGGCCCCAGTCGAGGTCGATCGCATCGCGGAAGAGGAAGAGCAGGCCGAGGACGATGAGGACCCCGCCCGCGACGATGCCGCCGGTGCGGCCCTGCCGTTCGTTCACCACGATCCCTCCCCACGCCGTGAGTCGCGCGTCGAGTCTAGGACGCGGTCCGGTCGAGCGCCATGGTCCAAGCCGCTGTGCCCCGGGGGCCGACCGGCACGTCCCGCCGGACGCGGGCGCGGCCGGGTGCGCGGCCGCCGGACGCGGGCGGCGTCGTCAGACGGTGGACGCAGGTTCGTCGGCGGTGATGATCGTCTCCCCGCCTTCCCTCTCCGGGACCGCCTGAAGCAGGACGCCGCCCGCGAGGACGAGCGCGCCGCCGAGGATCTGCGCCGGCAGGATCTGCTGTCCGAGGACGGCTGCGGCCATCGCGACCCCGACGACGGGCTCGAACATGAGGATGATCCCCGTCCGCGTGCCGCCGACCCGGCGGATGGCCGTGAGGATGAGGACGCTCGGGATCGCCGCCCCCACGGTCCCGAGGAGCAGGGCGATCGCGAGGAGGGTCGGGTCGCGGAACGGCGCTGAGATCGCGGCGCCGAGTCCGCCCGCGACCAGCGACCCGACCAGGTAGATCGGCAGCGCCACCGCGAAGACGCCGAGAGTGGCCTCGTCGGCCGGGAGATCGCGGAACCCGGACCGGCCGATCGTGAAGTACACGACCTGGCACAGTGCGGCGAAGAATGCGAGCCCGAGTCCGACGAGGTCGATCCGGATCCCCTCCGCCGGATCGATCTGGGAGAGCACCACGAGCGCCATCCCGGCGATGGCGAGAAACAACGACGCGAGCCTGGGCGCGCTCGGGCGCTCGCCGTGGAAGAGCATCCCCGTCACCGCCAGCATCGCCGGATACGTGTAGAAGGTGATGAGCGCGAGGGCGACGGTCGTGTGCTCGAAGGCGGCGAAGATCGCGAGGTTGAGGAGCGCGCCGGCCGCGCCGGCCGACAGGAGGAGGGCCAGCGACCGACGGTGCATCGCCCGGAAGTGGAGGGCGCGCCCCCGGCCCGCGGCGATCGCCAGGAGCGCGCCGAGGAAGGTGCCTGCGACGAGGCCGCGCCAGATGACGAGGCCGAACGTCGTCATGCCGTGGTCCTCCGCGACCCCGGCGAACGGACCGTTGACGGAGAACGAGATCGCGGCGAGCAGGGCGAGGCCGGACCCGAGGAGCAGGGTGCGGCGATCGTCCACGCGCCGGGGGGAGGGTCAGTCGGTGGTCACGCCCGCGTCGGCGCCCGACCGGTCGTCAGGGGCCGGCTCGGGGCGGCGGCGACGGAGGACGACGCCCGTGAACGGGATGCGGAACTCCGAGAAGACGTCGATGCTCACCAGGAAGCCGGCGAAGAGGAAGACGACCGCCGCGAGCTTCCCGATCCCGTACAGCTGCGTCGACCCGAAGCGGTTGAGGCTGTCGGTGACCGCGGGGATCCACGCCCCGATCGCGATGAGGATGGTCGCCGGGACGCGAGAGCTGACGTCGCCCGACGTCATCGCCCGGAACGCGCCCGGCAGCGAGGCGACGAAGTTCACGACGAATGCGATGGGGGAGATGATCAGGTTGAAGAGGAAGACGTCGCCCTTCTGATTCGGATCGAGCGAGTAGGCGAGGACGCGCTTCTTCGGCATGAACACGTAGACGGAGAAGAGGGCCCCGAACCCGAGCGAGAAGGCGCCGGTGACGTTCATGAACGGCGTCAGCAGGCGGAGGTAGCCGGGCATGATCGCCGCCGTGGGGACGTCGGTCGACGGGTCGATCGCGTAGCCGGGCGCCGGGAGGGTGGCCGTGGCGGCGAGGACGAGCGCGAGGACCGATGCGCCGACCACCGCGACAGCCGCGATCGCCGGCCAGCGCTCGCTCTGGAAGTACGTCTCGACGACGATCGCCGCCGCGAGCAATCCCGCCACGCCGAAGTAGAGGATCGGGGCGATCCCCGCGTCCGGGTACTGCTGCCGTTGCTGGGTGAGGAACGTGAAGAGGCCGGCGAGGAAGAGCGAGAACGCGAATGCGTAGCCGAACCGCGTCTTCCCCAGGAGGAACGCCGTGCCGAGGCCCAGCCAGGCCGCCGTGCAGACGGCGCCCGTCACGTACCACGTCTTGTAGAGCGCCTCGTCCCACCCTGCGAGGGCACCGATCGCCTCGCACCCCGCGCCGATCGAGAACCAGAGCATGCCGAGCGCCCAGACGAGCTGGAAGGCGTGACGGCGGGTGCGCCACTGGTCGAGGACGGCGAGGAAGAACAGGAAGGCGAGGACGGCGGTCAGGGCCGTGAGGGCGATCCGGAGATCCACGTTCCAAGCTCCCGAGCGAGAGGGCGGGAGAGGCCGCCGGCCGTCCGGGACGCGCCGTGCGGGTCAGTCAGGGTCAGGCGGGGACGAACTCGTGGTCGTCGCGATGGGCACCGTCACACAGGCCCCACGCCGTGTCGCCGATGAGGATCGGGACCGGGCGCATGATCTCGCGCACCGCGGACTTCCGGCAGAACAGGTACCCGGCGCGGCGCATCCACGCGCGGACGTGCGCCGCGTCCGGATGGAACTGGTGCGGGCCCGGGTTGATCGGCGAGGCGGTCGCCCAGGAAGGGGGAGCCTCGGTGGCCACGACGTCGAGGATGCTCACGCGCATCGGCTGGCCGGAGATCGCCTCGTGGCAGCCTTCGCAACGGACGGAATCGATGTCGTGGATGACGGTCGGGATCCGGATCCCCAAGATCTCCATGGCACGCCAAAGGGTAGCAGGTCGCCCGGTCGCCGCGGCCCGGTCTCGAGGCGGGCGCATCGATGGGCGAGGGCCTGAGGGGACGTCAGGTCGCCCACGTATTCGGGCCCGCAAGCTGAAGGCGCGCCCTACCCGCAGGACGCGGGCCAGGCGCCCACTATACCGACGCCCGGCAAATCACAGCTCCAGCGCGATCGCGGAGCGCGGGCGCAGCTGCTCGCGAGCGTCAGGTCACGGCAAGCTCCGGGCTGGCGAGCAGCCTGGTCATCTCGACAGCGTCGCGGGCGGCGTCGACACCCCGCCGGTACCTCCCGTCGGCACGATCCCACGCCTGGTCCATGGTGCTTGCCGTGAGCACGCCGAAGATCACCGGCCGGCCGGTATCGAGGCTGACCCGCAGGATGCCGTCGGCCGCGGCCCCCGCGACGAAGTCGAAGTGGCGGGTCTCCCCCTGGATCACCGCGCCGAGGCAAATGACCGCGTCGGGCGGGTCGGCAGAGCAGAGGAGGGCGCGCGCGGCGACCGGCAGCTCGAATGCCCCGGGCACCCGCAGGACGACCACGTCCTCCGGCCTGACCCCGAGACGGGCGAGCTCCTGCCGGGCAGTGTCCAGGAGCCGGTCGACCACGTCGGCGTTGAACCGGGCCGCGACGATCCCGATCCGCAGCGCGTGGCCGTCGAGGCTGCCGACCACGGCTTCGCCGGTGCTCATCGGATCGTCTCCAGGACGTGGCCGAGCCGGATCCGCTTGGTCGCCAGGTAGGCGGCGTTGTCCGGCCCGGCTTCGACCTCGACGGATCGCCGTTCGAGCACGCTGACCCCGGCGGTCTCGAGCCCGTGCACCTTCGCCGGGTTGTTGGTGAGGAGGCGGACCCGGTCGACCCCGAGATCGCCCAGGATCGCCGCGGCTCGACCGTAGTCGCGCAGGTCCGCCGGGAAGCCGAGTGCGAGGTTGGCGTCGACCGTGTCGAGGCCGGCATCCTGGAGGGCGTACGCGCGGGCCTTGTTCGCGAGCCCGATGCCGCGACCCTCCTGGCGGAGGTAGACGAGGATCCCCGACCCTTCGGCGCCGATCGCCGCGAGCGCCTGCTCGAGCTGGGAGCCGCAGTCGCAGCGAAGCGAACCGAGGACATCGCCGGTGAGGCATTCCGAATGGACCCGGACCAGGGCCCCGTCCCCTGGCTCGCCGAGGATGAGGGCCAGGTCGTTGAGCCCATCGCCGGCGCCGTAGACCACCATCCGGAAGCGGCCGTACCGCGTCGGAAGCTCGCTCTGCGCGACACGGACGAGCGCCGGCCGCCCCTCCGCCGCGTGCGCCCGTGCCCCCGCCGCGTGCGCGCGATTCGGCCGTCGCGCTCCGCCCCGAGCGGCGACGGACTCCGCGATCTCGCTGACGGTGATGAGCGGCAGATCGTTCGCGGCGGCGAACGCCGCGAGCTCCGGTCGTCGGGCCATCGTCCCGTCCTGGTTCATCACCTCCACGATCACCGCGGCCGGTTCGAGCCCGGCCAGCCGGCACAGCTCGACGGCGGCTTCCGTATGACCGCGCCGCTGCGCCAGGCCGCCCGGCGCCGAGCGGAGCGGGAAGACGTGTCCGGGTCGCGCGAGGTCCGTGGGGCGGGTGGCCGGGTCGAGGAGGGCCCGGATCGTCGCCGCGCGCTCGGCCGCCGAGACACCCGTCGAGACGCTCGCCGCATCGACGGTCACCGCGAACCCCGTGCTCTGGCGCGAGGTGTTGCGATCGACCATCGGCGGGATCGCGAGGGCGTCGAGTCGGTCGCCCTCCATCGCGACGCAGACGAAGCCGCCGGCCTCCCGGATGAGGAAGGAGATCCACTCGGCGGTCGCGTGCTGCGCGGCGAGGACCAGATCACCCTCGTTCTCCCGGTCCGCGTCGTCGAGGACGAGGACGGGCCGGCCGGCCTGCAGCGTCCGAAGGGCCTCGGCGACGGCACCCGATCGATCGGCCTGTGCCGCTGCGCTCTCCGCCTCGGCGACGAGAGCGCGCGGGGGCGGTGCCCCGTCGAGGAGATGGCGGCCGAAGAGGTCCACCTCGATGTTCACGATCGTCCCGGGTCGCGCGTGACCGAGCGTCGTCAGGTCGAGCGTCGTGCGGACGAGAGAGACGATGAAGCCATCGGGCGTGGAGCCGACGACCGTCAGGCTCACGCCGTCGACGGCGACGAAGCCCTTCTCGGGGATCGCCCTGGCGAGCCTGCGCTCGCGCAACCGGATGCGCACCAGCCGGGCGTCACCCTCGGGGACGACCGCGACGACCTCCGCGACGCCATCGACGTGGCCCTGGACGAAATGACCCCCGAGCCGGTCGCCGAACCTGAGCGATCGCTCGACGTTGACCGGATCGCCGGGGGCGAGCAGGCCGAGATTCGAGCGGCGGAGGGTCTCGGGCATGAGATCGAAGGCGAGCTCGTCCGGTGCCGGGCGCCCGGCGGCGGTGAGGCACGTTCCGTTGACCGCGACGCTCTCTCCGTCGACGACGTCCGTGAGCAGGCCCGGCGCACGGACGACCAGCCTGGTCCATGGTCCGACCGTTGCGAGTGACACGACCCGCCCGGGGCCGACGATCCCGCTAAACATCCGTCACCTCCATCGGCGCGCCCGACGGCCGCGCCACGATCCAGACATCCCGATCTCGCCGAAGGGTGTCCACGATGTCGAACCGCCCGGCGCGGGCGATCAGGTCGACGCCGGCGCCATCGACCGGCGTGCTCGCGCCTCGACCTCCGACGACGATCGGCGCGACGCACGCCTCGATCTCGTCGACGAGCCCGAGCGCCAGGAATCCCGCGAGGAGCTCGCCGCCGCCCTCGATGAGGACCTCGTTGCAGCCACGCTCGCCGAGCGCGTCCAGCAGGGCGCGCAGGTCCACGCGCCCGCACCGGTCGAGGGGGAGCCCAAGGAGCGTCAGGCCGCGATCCTCGAGTGCTGCTGCCGCGCGGGCGAGGTCCCGGGCGGGCGAGGCGGCCGTGTCGGCTCCGCCGTCGGGCGCGCCGAATGCGATCGTCGTCCCGGAGGCGAGCTCGGGCCCGGCCAGCGCGGCGTCAGGCGGCAGGCGCAGCCGCGTGTCGATGACGATCCGGCCGGGCTGATGACCGTCGCCGGGTGCGGGACGCACGGTGAGCCGGGGATCGTCGGCGAGCACCGTCCCGATCCCGACGACGACCGCGTCCGCGCGGTCGCGGAGCGCGTGCGCATGCGCGAGCGACACCTCGCCGCTGATCCACCGGGCATCGCCGGTGCGGGTCGCGGTCTTCCCATCCAGGCTCATCGCGAACTTGGCGGTGACCCAGGGGCGTCCCAGGCGGCGGCGGAGCAGGTACCCCCGGAGGATCTCGCGGGCCGCCCCGGCGGACTCGCCCGCAGTGACCCGGATCCCCGCGGCGACGAGCGCGCGGTGTCCGCCACCCGCGACGCGCGGGTCCGGATCGCCGATCGCATAGCGGACCTCCGCGATGCCCGCTGCGATCACCGCGTCGGTGCACGGCGGCGTTCGGCCGTGGTGGCAGCACGGCTCGAGCGTGACGTAGAGGGTGGCGCCCCGGGCGAGCGGACCCGCCGCATCCAGGGCGATCGTCTCCGCGTGGGCGGTCCCGGCGGCCGCGTGATGCCCCTCGCCGACGATCCGTCCATCTCGGACGACGACGGCGCCGACGGGCGGATTCGGGGCCGTCCGACCGCGACCGAGCGCGGCGAGCGAGAGGGCTCGCTCCATCGGATCGTGTGCCAGCCGGACCATCCCGCGACCTCGTTCGGGCCCGGGGCACATCGAATCGGATCACGGGACGTGTCCGAATCAGGCACGCCGCGATGCCGCCTTCTTCCATCCGGACTGTACCGTCGGCTCCGTCGCAGTCGCCCCGAGAGGCGACCGTCGGATCTGCTGACACCCGTCGTACGACGGGCCGCTCGTGGGCTCCCCGCGCAAGCGCGGGTCTACCACCGGTCGGGAATCTCACCCTGCCCCGAAGGCCGAGCCCAATCTACCACTGTCGGCCGCGGCACACCCGGCGACCGACCGGCAGCACCGGGGAGGTGCTGCAACCGGTCTGGGCGACGGTGGCCGACTTCAAGGCGACCCCTCAATGAAGGCAGCACCGGGGAGGTGCTGCAACTCATCGTCCGGTAGTCAGACCTAACGAGGCTCCGCCTCAGACCGACGAGCATGTCCACGGCAAGCGTCGGAAGGTAGGCTCCGGCGTGCGGGAAGGCCACGGCCACGAGGGCCGGGCAGATAGGACCGTCAAGCGGTCAGTGGTC
>JAKAJU010000044.1 GCA_021813655.1 Chloroflexota bacterium
CTCGGCCTGCTTCGTCGTCGGCTCGGCGGGCGGGAGGTCGAACAGCTCATCCATGTCCGGAATCGTACCGGCGGGCGGCCGCCAGGGGAATCCCCCGGCCGAAAGATTCACGGCTTCTCAGCCGAGCTCGATCGCCCGCTTGGACAACCCCCACCAGAACCCGTCGATCCGTGTCTCGGGCGGTGCGTCGGGCTCGGTCGCGGCCCCGAGAGCGACGAAGAGAGGCGCGAAGTGCTCCACGGTGGGATGCGCGAACGGCATCCCCGGCCCCTTCTCGCGGAACGCGAAGAGACTGTCGAGGTCCCCCGTGGCGAGGGCCTCCGCCGCCCACCTGTCGAACTCGACCGACCAGGCGGGCGCCACGCCCGTGTGGCCCATGTACGCGTGGATGAACGGCAGGCCGTGCGTCATGAAGCCGCTGCCGACGACGAGGACGCCCTCGTCGCGGAGCGGCGCGAGGCGGCGCCCGACGGCGAAGAGGTGCTCGGGGTCGAGGTCCGGCATCGAGACCTGGAGGACGGGGATCGACGCGTCCGTGTACATCGCCATGAGCGGGACCCACGCGCCGTGGTCGAGGCCGCGTCCGGGATCGTCGGCGACGGGCTCGGCCGCGGGCATCAGGCCGCGCACCTTCGTCGCGACGTCCGGGGCGCCGGGGGCGTCGTACCGCAGCTCGTAGTAGTGGCGCGGGAACCCGTAGAAGTCGTAGACGAGCGGCACCCGCGTCGTGGCGCCCAGGGTCATCGGCGCGGATTCCCAGTGGGCGCTGACGACGAGGATCGACGCCGGCCGGGGGATCGCAGCCGACCATCGGGCGAGCTCCGACATCCAGGTCGGGTCCTCGAGCAGAGGTGGTGCGCCGTGGCCCAGGTACAGGGCCGGCATGCGGCCCGATCGGGCGACCGTGCCGGCGGCGGTCGGATCTGGGATCGTCGCGGAGCTGGGCTCGGTCATCGTCTGGCTCCGGGTGTGGGACGCGCCGGGGGACCCGGCACCGCGGAGAGTATGCCGTGCAGGCGGCGGGGGCGCGCCACAGCCGGCCGCGGATCGCGGCGACCCTGGGCCGCGCCCGCCGTTCCGTGTCGACGGCCCGGCGGTCGGCCGCCCTGCCCGAATGGGCAGGTGGCGACCCTGCCGAATGGACTGTCGGGACCGGCACAAACGGCTTCCCCTCCGGGCCATGTCTGTGCATCATCACGCCAAGGAGGGTCGGCCGTGACGCACGAACGACTGGACGTCGCCCGCGACCTCGCCGCGATCGTGGTGGCGGCCCTTGCCTGCCCGCTGGCGCTCTTCGGCGGCGCGCTCCTCGGGTGCGCCACGCAGGGCTTCAACGCGACCTGCGCGATGAGCGCGATCGTCGTCGCCCCGCCTGCGCTCATCGCCGCCGGCCTGATCGCCGCGGCCCTCACCCGCGGCTTCTGGGGCTACATCTGGGTCGTCATCGGCGTGGTCGTCGGGATGGCGCTGATCTTCATCCTGACGTTCGTGGGCGGGAAGCTGCTCCCCATCGACCCCGCCACCGGGACGATCGCGACGATGTGGTTCCTCGCGCCGATGAGCGCCGGCTACCTGCTCGGGCGCGGTGCGGCGTGGTTCATCCGCGCGTGGCGCAGGAGCGGCGACAAGGACCCGAAGACCGCGTCGTGAGCGCCCGCCCGGGGCGCCATCGGACGCTCCTCGGCGATCACACGTTCCGCGGCACACCGCCCGTCCACTTGGCGATCATGCACATGATCCGGTGGCCGCCGTCGGACGTCTTGCCGAACATGAGCGGACAGCCACCCGGGATGACCGTCATCCCGTTCTTCCGCGCGAGCGCGACGGCGTCGTCCGAGACGCTTCCGCCTCCGAACGACCGATGCATCCAGACTCGCGTGATCCCGAGTCGGGCACACTCCTCGACGACCGACGCCGCGACCGACGGGGCGGTGGCGATGACGACACCGTCGACTCCGCCGGGGATCGACGCCAGATCCCGATAGGCGCGGTCACCCTCGACCGTCTCCGCGTTCGGGTTCACCGCGAAGACCGTGTATCCACGGTCGCGCAGCCGCTGGTACACGACATTCCCGCCGTGCCCGGTGCTCCTCGAGACGCCGGCGACCGCGATCCGGTCGTGGGCGAGGAACTCGGTTGCGGCGTCGGCGATCGATGTCATGCCTTCCCTCCTCCAGTCTCGGTCTCGGGCGGCGCGGTGAGCGCCCGCGCCACCCCCTCGGCCCATGCCCGGACATCGGTCCACGGGCGGAAATCCCCCTCCGGGGCGCGGAGCGCGCTCGTGATGACCTTCTCCCCCAGCCCGAGCCGGCCGCGGTCGATCCTGCCCGCGAAGACCTCGTGGCCGCGTGGATGGACGAGCGCGACGATCTCGTCGATGTCCTCCGGCCCGTCCGCCGGCATCGGCGGGTCCCCGATGGGTCCGCTCGAGAAGAGCCAGACGGGCCGCTCCCTCAGCTCGCGTGCGAGCCGGTCGACGAGGTCGCGTGCGGGCGCGAGCCAGTGGCCCAGGTAGACGGCGCTCCCGATGACCGCGGCATCCCACCCGTCGAGCGACGACACGCTGTCCGGTGGGGTGACCTGCGCGTCGAGCCCGGCTCCTGTCAGCACAGTCGCGATCTCGGTCGCCATCTCCACGGTGGATCCGTGCCGCGAGGCGGCGCTGACAAGGACGCGCATCCGGTTCTCTCCTCGTGCGTGCCCGGCGTCGGGCACCCCGCTGGCCGGCGACCGCCGGCGATCCGACCGCGCGGCGACGCGGGCAGACACGACCCTGCCCGAAGAGTGGCCGTCGACGAAGGGCCGGATGGCGCGGCGGCGCGGGACCATCGGGCCGCGGCGCTAGAGTCGCAGCATGCACGAAGACCCCGCCGGCCCTCCCGCCGGCTCGCGCGACGGCGTTCGCGCCGGCTCCGCGGCGACGCGCCCGTCGATCCGCCACCGGCTCGGCAGGTGGCTCACGGGCGCCGCCGACCCCGTCCCGTGGACCGCGGCGGCCGTGGTCGTCGGCTTCGTCGGCGTCATGGCGTCGGAGCGTGCCGCGACGTTCGCGCCGGTCGCGCTGCCGCTGCTGCTCGCGACGGGGATCCTGGGCGCGCTCGTGCGCTCGGGATGGGGCGGACCGGGCTGGACGTGGGTCGGCGGCGCCTCGGCCGAGGCGTTCGGTGCGTTCGCATACCTCGCGACGCGCCCGTCGGCCGACGCCGAGTGGGACGCGCTCGTGCCGCTCCTCCTGGCCGCTGGCGTCGCGCTCTTCGCCGGGATCTTCTTCGCGGCGTTCGTGTTCGTGGCGGGCGCACGGTGGCTCTTCCCGCGCCGGATCGCGGACATGGTCGCGGGGGCGGCGATCGTCGTGCTCGTCGGCTTCGCGGTGGCGATCGCGGCCAGCACACCGTCCGAGACGCCCGGGGGCACGCCTGGGCCGACCGCCCCGCCGGGGGCGTCCTCCCGTATCCTGCGTGCATGACCCTTCACCGCCGCGAGGCCGGGAACGGTTCCGCGGAACCGCCGCTGGTCGAGCCGGCGCTCATCGCGGCGTTCGACGGCTGGGTCGACGCCGGCTCCGCCGCCACCGCCGCCGCGGACCACCTCGCGGGCGAGGGCCGAGTCGTCGCGACATTCGATGCGGACAGCCTCTACGACTACCGCGCCCGACGTCCCACCCTCGAGATCGTCGACGGCCGGCCGGGTGAGCTCACCTGGCCCGAGCTGCGCCTGCGGCGCGCCCGCGTCGGCTCGCGCGACATCCTCGTCCTCAGCGGGCCGGAGCCGGACTTCCGGTGGCACGAGCTGACCGGCGACCTCGTCGCGCTTGCGCGCGAGCTCGGCGTGGTCGAATGGGTGAGCCTCGGCGCGATCCCGGCGGGAGTCCCCCACACGCGACCGGTCCCGCTCATGGGCACCGAGTCGCAGCCCGGCCTCCTCCGGGGAGACGTGACCCCGGGACCGGCCGGCGTCCTGCGGGTCCCCGCGGCCGCGATCTCCGTCATCGACCTCGCCGTCTCCGCCACGGGCCTCCCGACGGTCGGGTACTTCGCACAGGTACCGCACTACGTCTCCGGCCCGTACCCGGAGGCGTCGATCGCGCTCATCCGCGCGATCGGACGGCGACTCGGCGCGCAGGTCCCGGTGGACGAGCTCGAGGAGGAGGCCCGGACGGTCCGCTCGCGCCTCGACGCGGCGGTCGCGGTGGACGAGGCGACCCGGGCGTACGTGGAGCGACTCGAGGTGGCGGCGGACGAGTCGAGCGGGCCGTCCAGTGGTGACCTCATCGGCGAGATCGAGCGTTTCCTCCGGAGCCAGGACGGGGGCGGCAACCTCCCGAACTGACGCCCCTCAGGCCGCGACGGCGGGCGCGACGAACGCGACCAGGACGACCGCGAGCGCTGCAACGGCCTCGACGGCGCCGACCTGGACGGGCCGCAGCGGGTGCGGCGTCCCCGCCCGGCGTCGCTGGACGATCGGCAGGGCGAGCGCACGCGCCGTCAGCCCGGCGGCGACGAACGCGTAGGGGGCGGGCAGCCAGAGCGCCGCCACGACGACGAGCGCTGCGTGGTACCCGACGGAGGACGCGGCAAACGCGGTGTTCCCACGCTCGCGGATGACCGACCGGACGACGAGGACGGTACCCACGAGATAGGCGGCCGCGATCGCCGAGTAGACCGTCACGATCGGCGGCTCGAACGCGCCGGAGAGATACGCGGCGACCGGCGTGAGGACGATCGCCTCGACGACCTGCGCGAGGGAGTCGCCGACCTCCCGTCGCGCGCCTGGCCGTGCCCCGAGGAGCCCGACCACGGCGGCCGGGACGACGACGAGGCCGGCGAGCGCGATCGGCGGGTGCGTCGCGACGAGGGCGACCGCGAGGACGGCGAACGTCGCCCCGTACATGCGCAGCGAGAAGAGGTACGACGGACGCCGCCGCGCGCGTAGCCACGCCTGCGTCGTGGCCGACGCGAGATACCCGGCCACGGCGGCCGCCGCGAGGACGAGCTGCCACGGTGCGGGCCCGCCGGCCGCCACGCCGAGGAGCAGGGGCACCGCGAGCATCGCCCACGCCCCGTGCTGGTGCGGGAGCCAGAGCGCGCGGCCGGTGTCCCGCCCCTCGGCGGCCGCCGATCCCGAGCGCGGGGACGCGCCGCCCGGGATGCCCGTCACCGCGCAGCGCCCTCGATCGAGGTGCGCAGCGACCAGGACCAGCGGTACGTCCCGGGCCGGACCAGGTATGCCGGGAGCGTGTCCGGGCCGCAGCTCGCCGTGCCGAGGCCGCGGTGCCTGGCGTCGAACGTCACGATCGTCTCCGGCCGCTGCCGGACCTCGACGTCGTGGGTCGCCGAGGCCAGGTCCGCCGCGCGCACGTGCAGGACCGAGACCTGGAGCGGGAGGTCGAACGCGAGGCGGAGGGCGCGCGACGCGTCGGCCGGATCGCGGAGCTCGATCCACCGGACGTCCGCGTGACCACCGCTCTCCTGCGGCCGCACGTAGGGGACGTGCTGCTCGCCCACCGTCGACCGCCACCGGCCGACGACGCCCGCGCGCCTGCGATCCGGGTACGTCTCGTGCGGCCCGTTCCCGTACCACTCGAGAGATTCGAGGCCGGGGGCGAGCTCGATGACGGTTCCCACGCGGGGGATGTCCGGGAGGGTCGAGGGGATGCTCGCCTCCTCGACGACATGGACGCCGCCGTCGCCGAGCGGCGTGATCGTCGCCGTATGCGCGATCTCGTGGCCCGCAGGGCTCCGATAGAGGGTCCGGACCACGATGGCGCGATCGACCGCGTCGACCGCGACCAGCCGGCGCTCGAGCCTGTCGAGACCGGCCGCATCCCAGGCTGCCGAGATGCCGCCGAAGCGGTCGTTGTCCGTCGGGGCCCGCCAGAGCGTGAGGACGGGCGGCGCCGCGAGGAGCGGATGGACGAGACGGCCGTCGGCGTCCACGGAGAACGGCGCGGCGGACGAAGGCAGGGCCGCGGGCGAAGGCCGAGCGGCGGGCTCGACGGTCCCGCCAGGGGCGGACCAGCCGAGTCCGGCCGGAGCGGGGCCCGGGAGCTGCCCGACCGGACGCGGGTCGGTCCCGCTCCGGGGCGTCACCGCGACAGGCAGCTGCGTCCAGCCGACCTCGAACCCGGCCGGCGCCCACGCCTCCTCGGCCGCGGTGATGAACCGCACCGTCAGGAACGCCTCCGCGCCGGCGCCCGGCGCCGCCCACCCCGGGATCGTCACCGCCGCGGACGCGCCCGGTCCGATCGCCGGCAGCGGGAGGTCGCCCCCGCCCCGGGCGTCGCCGTCCACGGTCACCTCCCAGGTGGCCCGCAGCCAGCCGAGGTCGCGGAAGTGGCGGCGGTTGGTCACGACGATCCGGCCGTGCGTGAGCCCGGGGTCTGCCGGGTCCGCGGTCGCCCGCACGGGCGACGCGATCCACTTGTGCTCGAAGAGCGCGGGCTTCGGCGTGCGGTCCGGCCACACGAGGCCATCGCAGCAGAAGTTCGCATCGTTCGGCGCCTCACCGAAGTCGCCGCCGTACGCCCAGCGCGTCGACCCGTCGGGGAGGGCCTGGACGAGGCCGTGGTCCCACCACTCCCAGATGAACCCACCCTGGAGGCCAGGGGTGCTCTCGATCGTGTCCCAGTACTCGCCGAGGTTGCCGTTGCTGTTCCCCATCGCGTGCGAGTACTCGCACATGATCAGCGGGTGGCGCTGGCGGCCGGAGCGGGCGTGGTCCGCGATCGCGTCGACGTGCGGGTACATGGGACACGTGATATCGCTCGCCGTCTGGGGGCTCGACCAGTCCCACGCGATCGCCCCTTCGTAATGGAGCGGGCGGCTCGGATCGTAGCGACGCAGCCAGCCGGCCGCCGCGTCGTGGTTCGCCCCGTAGCCGGACTCGTTGCCGAGGGACCACGCGATGACGGACGCGTGGTTCTTGTCGCGCAGGGCCATGCGCGAGACACGGTCCACCCAGGCCGCCAGGTAGCGCGGGTCCTCGCAGAGCGTCTCCGTGAACGCGTGCGACTCGATGTCCGCCTCCGCGACGACGTACATCCCCAGCTCATCGCATGCCTCGAGGAGGGCCGGGTCGTTGGGGTAGTGGGACGTCCGGATCGCGTTGAAGCCGAAGCGCTTCATGAGGACGACGTCGGCGCGGATCGCCTCCGCCGAGACCGTCCGCCCGGTGTGGCTGTCGAAGTCGTGCCGGTTCACGCCGCGGATCAGGACGCGGGCGCCGTTGACGAGGAGATCGCGCCCGACCACCTCCACGCGGCGGAACCCGACGCGGACCACCACCTCCTCCACCGACTCGCCCGCCGGCGATCGGAGGACGACCGTGAGGCGGTAGAGGACGGGGTCCTCGGCCGACCACGGCCGGATCCCGGGGATGGCAGCGCGGATGGACGCGACGCCGTCCGCGGGCGGATCGTATGCGGGGCGCGTCGAGGCCCATTCCGCCGCCTCCTGCTCGGTCAGCGGCGCGGACGCGATCGCCCGGGAGGGGACGCCATGGACGAGGCGGCTCATGTGCGGCGGGACGGGCCGGTTGGCGGCCGGGACCTGCGCGGTGAGGGCGCCGGCCCGACCCTCGAGGCGCAGCTCCACGGTCCAGCCGGGCTCGGGCGCACTCGGGAAGCCCACCAGGGCAGCGACATCGAGCGTCCCGGTCGTGGCGTCGGCGTCGAGGCCTGCGGCCGCGCGGACGTCCGCGAGGTGGACGGGGCCGGTCGCGTAGAGGAAGACCGACCGGGTGATCCCCCCGTGCCACCACTCGTCCTGGTCCTCGATGTACGTCGAGTCCGACCACTTGACGACGCGCAGTCGGAGCTCGTTCGTCCCGGGTCGGACCGCATCGGTGATGTCGAACTCGGCGGCGAGGTGGGAATCCTTGCTGACGCCGGCGTCCTGCCCGTTGACCGTCACCAGGAGAACGCTCTCGGCCGCCCCTACGTGCAGCACGACCCGCCGGTCCTGCCAGGCTGCGGGCAGGTCGAACGTCCGCTCGTAGATCCCGGTCGGGTTCTCCTCGGGCACATGCGGGGAGACGCCGTCCCAGGGCATCCGGATGTTCGTGTACCAGGGGAGATCGAAGGTCCCCTGCATCGTCCAGGCGCCGGGCACCGTGATCCCGCGCCAGTCGGCGCCCGGCTCGCCGTCCGCCCGATGGAGGAGCTGGAAGCGCCATGTCCCGTCGAGGTCGAGCCGGTCGGCGTGAGGGACGCTGTTCATCGCGAGCCTGCCCAGAGACGTCAGCTCGGGCGTTGTCCAGGGCGTGAGCATCGGGCGACCTCGGAATGGGATGGGATCTCGTCGGGGACCTGCGACCGCGGTCATCGTACCGCTCGGTCGCACGGGCCGGATCCGGCCGCGGCCGCACGGCGGGCGCTCCGACGCCAGCCCGCGCGGTCGTCGTCACGTCCGCGCCTTGACGCAGCTGCTGGGGCGGGCGTCCAATGGCCCGGCGAACGATGATGGAAGGCGAGCGACGACCCGGAGCCATGCCACTCGCGTGGGCCTCGCACGGGGAGGATCCGATGAGCGATGTCGAGATCCGCGACGAGCCGCGACGGCGGACGGCGGTGATCCATGGGTCGATGCCGATGGCGGACCTGCCGGCGTTCATGGACCGGGCATTCCCGGCGCTCTTCGGGGCGGTCGCGGCAGCCGGGCTCGTGCCCGGCGGCGCGCCGTTCTCTCGATACTTCACCTTCGGGCCCGATCTGATCGACATGGAGACCGGTGTGACGATCGCGGACGTCCCGGGCATGCCGGAGCGCGTCTTCGACGGGAGCGGGGACGTCCAACCCGGCGAGCTGCCGGCCGGTCAGGTCGCGGTCGGATGGCACGTCGGCCCGTACGACACGATCGGGGCGACCTACGAACGCCTCCTCGCCTGGGCCGGCGAGCAGGGCCGCGAGCCTTCGGGGGCATTGTGGGAGGTCTATGTGACCGACCCGAGCGCGGAGCCGGACCCCGCGGCGTGGCGGACGCAGATCTTCGTCCCGCTCGGCTGACCGCGTCCAGATGCCCGAAGGACACACGATCCACCGGCTGGCGTCCGCACTCAGCTCCCGTTTCGGGGGCCGCGAGGTCCGCGCCTCGAGCCCTCAGGGACGGTTCGTCGAAGAGGCGGCCATCATCGACGGCAAGCGCATCAGGCGCGTGAGCGCCCACGGGAAGCACCTCTTCGTCGAGTACGCGGGTCGGGGCGCGCCCGTCGTCCATGTCCACCTCGGACTCGGCGGCCGCGTCTCGGTCGGCGAGG
>JAKAJU010000193.1 GCA_021813655.1 Chloroflexota bacterium
CCATGTTCGGCCCGGGCGGACGGATCCGCGCACCTCGCGAGCCAACCATCACCCGTGCGCGCCATCGGCCCGTCGAAGGCTGCCTTCGCCACCCTGCGGGTGGCGATTACCGACGCAGGCTCCTAGGGGCCCGACGGGCCGCGGTCGACGCCGAAGCCCCCGGCGCTGCGCCGGGGGCTTCGTGAGACGTCCGGGTCGCCGGTCAACTCACGGCAGGAAGCTCGGCATCTCGAACGAGGGCTGGTCGGTGATCTGGTCTGCCGGCGGTGGCGAGACCGTGACCGTCTCGTCCCACTTGTCCATCGTGACCGTGATCGTGACCGGGGATCCCTGCGTCGTCGTGCCGATGACGATCTTGGCCGGGCGGAGGTCGCCCTTCCTGGCCCACCAGTCGATCGTCACATCGCCACCCACGAGCGGAGACGCGCCCGGCGCTGCGGACGCGAGGTCGCCGGCGAGGCCGCCGAGCCCTCCGGCGCCGCCGAGGCCCGAGAGCAGCCCGCCCGCATCGCTCCGGAGCGAGCTCGCGGGCGCCGTGATCTTCACGTGGTAGCAGTCGACGTCGCCGCACTTCTCGTCGGCGAGCTTCTCGGTCGTGACGCCCGGCGCGGAGAGCGCCTTCTCGACCTCGGCGACCATCGTCGCCACGTCCTGGCTCGGCGACGGGGAGGCCCCTGGCTCGGACGAGGAGACGCTCTTCTGCCACTTGTCGCCCATGAGGCTGATCCGGGAGTACGTCGTGTCGCCGTCCATGATGATGTCGGCCTTCATCCCGAGGAGGACCGGGACCGCGATGGTGACGGTCCCCTTCTTCCCGGTGATGTCGACGGTCGCGTCGAGGTAGGTGCCCGAGAGGTCCATCGACGCGCCCGATGCCGTCGGGGAGCCGCCGGATTCGCCGCCCAGGAGGGATCCGAGGTCGAACGGGACGGTGCCGGTGACCTCGGCGCGTGCGTGGACGGTCTTCGCGCGGGAGACGGCATCGAGGCTCTGCGTGATGATCGTGGACGCGTCGGCGATCGGGGTCGCCGACGATGCGCCCGAACAGGCTGCTGCCGCGACGACCGCCGTCGCGACGAGTGCGATGAGGCGGCGATGCATGGATGACCCTCCGGGCGGCTCGATCGCGAGCCTCCTCCGGCTCGCACACCAGACGAGGTTCAGGGCGATGGTCCGGGGTGTCAAGGGGACGGAGGTACCTCGTCGTCACCGCCCGCGATCGCGTCGAGCTGCATGACCTCCGGCCCATGGGCACGGGCGGCCGGAGGGACTAGGGTCCACCTGAGGGTCTCGCCCACCCGGGGCGAGCGCATGAGGGAGCATCCCGATGGACGCGCGGATCACGACGCCGAGGCGTCTCGCGAGCCTGGCGGCCGCGGGAGCGCTCGCCGGCGCACTATGCCTCGGAGCCGTGGCGCCTGCGGCGGCGGGCTCGATCCCCGTCGTCCCCGGGACGATCACGGTGAAGGTAGGGGGCTATCCCCCGTCGTACCCGATCTGGCTCACGGTCCCGCCGATGGGCGTGGTGGGCTCGTACGGCTGGGTCGTCGCGCATTCGATGGCCGGCCCGGTCGTCGTCCGCACCACGACCCCGTGGATCTGCCGGCTCACCAGCTCCGGGATGATGGGCACGTACCTCGTCCGCTACGACGCGCCGGGGTACTGCGTCGTCCAGGCGCACCCGTGGACCGGGTACGGCTACGGCCCGCCGGTCGCGACCGCGTACATCGCCGTCTACGCCCGCTGGTACTGACGCAGGCCACGTCCGGATCGACGCGGGCCGGACCGGGTCCGGGAGATCGATCCGCGAGCTCCGGTTCCCGGGCAGAGGCGCCCGGTGACATGCCCCCGTCGCCGGGCGCCTCCTGCACGAGCGGATCGCGCGCCTCCCAGCACCGCTGAGACGGCTCCGCGTCGCCGACGGGAGACGGGCGGCCAGGGGTAGCGCTGCCGGCCGGCGCGATGATCCGCAGGTGATCGGCGCGGGGCACGATCGCCGTGCCTCGGCCGTCGTCCAGGGGGCGGTACGTCGCCCTTCGGGGGCAACGGCGGCTTCCTTCTTCGGGCGGCGTCCGAGGCGTCTCGCGTTCCTCGGGCGACGGTCAGGCTCATGTCTCCGCCCCTGCGGTCGTGGCTGCCACATGAGCCCGCGGAATCCGCGCATCTCCTGCATCGCATGGAGAGCGAGGTCGGCGTGCCGAACGACTGTTGCCGGGCGCGGATGCGCGCCGGACCTTGTCGGTCATCGCGGGAGGCGGTGACACGCGGTCCATCCCCGGCCGCTCCGGATCGCGTCGAACAACTGGTGAGACCGACCCGCGCGAGGTGCGTCCCAGGGAGGCTCCGATGCCCATCGTCTCCGTGGGCCTGCGCCGCGCGGGGGTCGCGGTCACAGCGGTGGCTCTCGTGGCGCTCAGTGCCGGCGGCACCCTCGCCGGGTCGAACCCGGCGACCCTGTACGCCTGCTACGACAACTACGGGAACGTCCGCATGGGCGACGCGAACCAGTGCAAGCTTCCGGCGGTGGGCGCCTGGTCTACTGGAGCACGGTCGGCGTCCCGGGACCGATCGGGCCGACGGGTCCGACCGGGACGACCGGGGCCACCGGGCCGACCGGGCCGGCGGGTCCGGGTGCAGTGCGGGCGTGGGCGTACATCGAGGCCGACGGGACCCTCGCCCGGGGGTCCGGCGTCGCGTCGGTCCAATCCTTCGGGAACGGGGTGTACTGCATCTTCCTCGACGGCATCGACGCGTCGACGGTGGCCATCCTCGTGACCCCCGAAGGCGGGTCGGGCGGCAACATCAAGACGGCGCAGGTCATCGTGGGGTGCCTGATCGGCGGGATCCAGGTCTCGATCTACCAGGACAACCTCGCGGGGACCAACGCCGCGTTCAACTTCCTGGTTTCGTAGCGCGTCACGCGAACGAATCGTCGAGGCCCGGGCCCCTCGCGGGGCCCGGGCCTCGACGTCTGTCCGGTTCGACGGATCTAGAAGTCCATGTCTCCGCCGTGGCCGTGCCCGCCTCCGGCGACCGGCTCCTTCTTCTCCGGGATGTCCGTCACGAGCGTCTCGGTCGTGAGGACCATCGCGGCGATGGAGGCGGCGTTCTGGAGGGCGGACCGCGTCACCTTGGCGGCGTCGACGATGCCCTTCTCGAACATGTCGCCGAACTCGCCCACGAGGGCGTCGTAGCCGTGGCCCTTCTTCTGCTTGCGCGTGGCCTCGACGATGACCTCGCCGGACTGGCCGGCGTTGTCGGCGATCTGTCGCGCCGGGGCCTCGAGGGCCTTGCGGACGATGTCCACACCGACCTGCTCGTCGCCCGAGAGCTTCACCTTGTCGAGGGCCGGGATCGCCTGGAGGAGCGTCGTGCCGCCGCCGGCGACGATGCCCTCCTCGACGGCCGCGCGGGTCGTCGAGAGCGCATCCTCGATGCGGTGCTTCTTCTCCTTGAGCTCGACCTCGGTCGCCGCGCCCACCTTGATGACGGCCACGCCGCCGGCGAGCTTGGCGAGGCGCTCCTGGAGCTTCTCGCGATCGTAGTCGCTGGTGGTGTCCTCGATCTGCGCCTTGATCTGCGTCATGCGCGCCTTGATGTCGGCAGGCTTGCCCGCGCCGTCGACGAGGGTGGTGTCGTCCTTCGTCGCGACGACGCGTCGCGCGGAGCCGAGGTCCTCGATCGTGACGGAGTCGAGCTTGCGCCCGATCTCCTCGCTGATGACCGTGCCGCCGGTCAGGATCGCGATGTCGCGGAGCATCTCCTTGCGGCGGTCGCCGAAGCCCGGCGCCTTGACGGCGAGGACCGAGACGGTGCCACGGAGCTTGTTCACGACGACGGTGGCGAGGGCCTCGCCGTCCACGTCCTCGGCGATGATGAGGAGCGGCTTGCCGATCTGGACGGTCTTCTCGAGCGCCGGGAGGAGGTCCTGGACGCTGGAGATCTTCTTGTCGGTCACGAGGATGCGGGCGTCCTCGAGGACGGCCTCCATCCGGTCGGGGTTCGTGACGAAGTACGCGGAGATGTAGCCGCGGTCGAACTGCATGCCCTCGGTGTACTCCTTGTCGAGGCCGAGCGACTGCCCTTCCTCGACGGTGATGACACCGTCCTTGCCGACCTTGTCCATCACCTCGGCGATGAGCTCGCCGACCTCGGGGTCGGCGGCGCTGATCGAGGCGACGGCGGCGATCTGCTCGCGGTCCTTGACCGGTCGAGCCTGCTTCTTGATCTCCTCGACGACGGCCGCGACGGCCTTCTCGATGCCGAGCTTGATGACCATCGGGTTCGCCCCGGCGGTCACGTTGCGAAGGCCCTCGGCGACCATCGCCTGGCCGAGGACGACCGCGGTGGTCGTGCCGTCGCCGGCGACGTCGTCGGTCTTGGTCGCGACCTCCTTGAGGAGCTGCGCGCCCATGTTCTCGAGGGGGTCCGAGAGCTCGATGTCACGAGCGATCGTCACGCCGTCGTTGGTGATCGTCGGCGCGCCGAACTTCTTGTCGAGGACGACGTTCCGGCCCTTGGGGCCGAGCGTCACGCGGACCGCGTCCGCGAGCTGATCGATGCCGCGCTTGAGAGAGCGGCGTGCCGCGTCGTCGAAGACGACCTGCTTGGCCAAGTGTGTGTCCCTCCGGTGTGGTGAGCGCCCGCTCCGAGGGGCGGGCGTCAGGCGTGGATCGCGGCCGGTCAGGCCTCGACGATCGCGAGGATGTCCTTCTGGCTGAGGATCAGGAGCTCGTCGCTCTCGACCTTGAACTCGGTTCCCGCGTACTTCGCGTAGAGGACGCGATCGCCCTTCTTCACGTCCATCTTCTCGCGGGTGCCGTCGTCGAGGAACCGGCCGGGACCCACGGAGAGGATCACGCCCTCCTGGGGCTTCTCCTTCGCCGTGTCCGGCAGCACGATCCCGCTCTTCGTCATCTCCTCGCGGGGCGTCGGCTTGATGACGACGCGGTCCCCGAGCGGGCGGAGCTTCGTGGAGCTCGCAGAGGCGGTTGCCAACGCGCATTCCCTCCTGCTTGGCGGTCGCCGGCGCACGTGCGGTCGGCCCGCCTGACCATGGGCGCCGACGGTCGGACGCCCGGGCGTCCGGTCCTGTCGACCGATTCGACTCGGTGAGCGCCATCCCCGGGCCTGGGCGCGTGCCGCGCGTCTGCGGCGGCTGGGCGCTGGCCTCGGGCGATTAGCACTCTCACATCGAGAGTGCTAAGAGACTAGCGGCGACCCACGTCCGATGTCAAGCGGGACGTCCTCG
Source organism: Chloroflexota bacterium (assembly GCA_021813655.1). Taxonomy (GTDB): domain Bacteria; phylum Chloroflexota; class Limnocylindria; order Limnocylindrales; family CSP1-4; genus CAIYQJ01. The sequence goes on from JAKAJU010000193.1 coordinate 5,252, forward strand.
ATCGAGCGCGGTCACGACGCGCTCCGCGAGGGCGTGCGCATGCTCGGGCAGGCAGGGACGGAGTCCGTCCCAGTCCCCGTCGGACCCGTCCAGGTAGACGGCGCGGGCGCGCGCGACGGCATCGGCCAGCTCGCCATCGAGGCGTTCGAGCGCCCAGTCCGCCGCCTCGTCCTTGGCGCGGATGCGGCCGGTCGCGACGGTGCTCCAGCAGCGGGCGAGGGTCAGCAGCACGTTCGCCGTGTCGGTCGCGAGGTTCGCGAGCAACCCCGGGATGGCGTCGACGCAGGACCGTCGGACATCGCCGTCCGGGACCGGATCGAGAACCTCGGCTGGTGGCGGCCCATGGAGCCGCCGGCCCGAGGCCAGGACCATCGAGATCAGGACGGCCAGGTCCGGCGAGGGTGCCGGGTCCGGCACCATGCCGGTCTCGAAGTCGCGACGCAGCCACTCCCCGTACAGGAACTCGCACGTGGGCGGGTAGCGCCACGGTCGGACGTCGGATCCGACCACGAGCGTGAGCTCGATCGGACGCGGGCCGCCGCCCGAGACGACCAGGAGGCGCTCGAGGAGGAGTCGCCGCTCCACCGAGGTCGTGGGTCTCCGCAGGACGGCCATGACGTCCAGGTCGCTCCCAGGACGGAGCCTTCCCGTCGCCGTGGACCCGTGGGGGTAGACGCCCACGAGATCGGCGCCGAAGAGGTCCCGGACGGTCCCGACGACCGCATCGATCTGCGGCCCCTCCACCGCCGAACCGTCCCGCACGTCAGCCCCCGCCCGGCCGCGCCGCCGACCTGCGGAAGACGCGGTCGTAGGCGGCGACGAGGCGCTCGCCCAGCGCGTCGGGCTCTTCCCCGCGCTGCTCCGCCACCCAGCGCGCCGTCACGGCTACCCACTCCGGGGCATTCCGCCGGCGCGGCGCTCCCGGTGGGGCGAGATACGGACTGTCGGTCTCGACGAGGAGCGCGTCGCCCGGGATGAGCCGGACGGCCTCGGCGGTGGGCTCCTCTCCGCGCCGGAACGCGAGCCCGGAGACCGAGACGGCGAGACCCGCCGCGACGGCCTCGCGGACGTAGTCCACGGGACCCGAGACCGAATGGAGCACACCGGAAGGACGGCCGCCGAAGGCGGCCCGGACGCCCGATCCGTCGTAGCCGGCCGCCCGAAGCTCGCGCATGAGGTCGTCCTGGGCGTCCCGGCTCGTCGGCTTCGACCGGCAGTGGAGGATGACGGGCTTCCCCGTCCTGACCGCGAGCGCGAGGTGCCAGCGGAGGTTGTCGAGCTGCGCCTCCCGGGGCGAGAATCCACGGTCGTAGTCGAGCCCGGTCTCGCCGATCGCGACGACGCGCGGGTCCGCCGCGAGCCCGGCGATCCGTTGCCGCTCGGCCGGTCCCATCTGGGCGGCGACGTGGGGGTGGATCCCCGCCGCGGCATCGAGCCAGGGGTGGCGCTCGACAACGGCGAGCGCGCCCTCCGAGGTCGCGACGTCCACGCCCGGCACGAGGATCCGCTCCACCCCGGCGGCACGGGCGGCGCCGACGACCTCGTCGAGGTCGTCGGCGAACGGCCGGACCTGGAGGTGACAGTGGCTGTCGACGAGGCGGATGCGGGCGGTCCCGGCCGGCATGTCCGGCGTCGGCGTCACGCGCCGCCGTGCGCCCGGGCGAGCGCCGCCTCGATCGCATCGAGGTGCTCGCTGCGGTGGAGCGAGCGATCGAGGAGCCGAGGCATCCCGGAGGCGCGGGCCGCGTCGACCGACGCATCGGACAGGGACGCGATCGCCGCGTTCGAGGCCCTGGATGCCTCGAGCGCCGCCTCGGCCGCCGCGCGCGCGGGCAGCCGCCACAGGATGCGGTACAGCGCGTCGTTGATCGGGTCGGCCTCGGGCATCGGCCTCGGCACGAGACGGCCCGCCGCGGTCACGGCCTGCCAGCGGACCGCGTGGAAGCGATCCCAGAACGCGACATGGCCCAGGAGGGCCGCGACCGTCCAGTCGGCGTCGACGCGGACATCGTCGTCGCTCGCCGTGAGTCGCTCCGCCAGCCGCTCGATCCGAAGGCTGCTCGCCTCGTTCGAGGCGGTGAATGCGCGATCCGTCATCGGTCCCTCCCGTGTGCGCCCGCCCGCGCTGCGTCGGTCGTCCTCGCGACCGCCCGACCAGGGCGCGCCGGCGTTCTCGTCGGCCTGCGACGCAGCTCAGTCAGCCACGGCCGCGTCAGTCTCCAGGCGCGGGAACAGCGGCACGGGCGCGCCAAGTCGCCCCGTCTCCGCCATTCGTGCGCCCCAGCGAAGCTCCGCGGCGATCGGCGGGCCGCCGTTGCCGTCCGGCCCGTACGTGTACGCGTGCCCCAGCTGCGCCGCGATGCGCGGGGCCGTCTCGGGCATGAACGGAGCGACCGCGAGGCCGACGAGCCGGCAGGCCTCCACGAGGTCGCCGAGCACGGCCTCGAGCCGATCCGCGGCGCCCGTGTCCCCTCCCCTGGCGGCCTTGGCCAGGGCCCACGGAGCCTCCGCGTCCACGAACCGGTTCGCGTCGCCCACGAACGCCCACAGCGCGGCGAGCGCGTCGCTCAGGAGGCAACCGTCGAGCGCGGCGGCATAGGCCGCGAGGGCATCGTCCCAGCCGGCGCCGAGCGGCGATCCCGCCGCCGGGCGCGGGGCCGGACGCCGCCCGTCGAGGAACCGCCCGGCCATCGTGACGGTCCGGTTCACGAGGTTCCCGAAGTCGTTCGCGAGGTCCGCGTTGTAGCGGCGGACGAACGCGTCCCACGAGACGTCGGCATCGCGATCGAACGGGACCTCGCGAAGCACGGCGTAGCGCGCGCCGTCCGACCCGAAGGCCCGCGTGAAGTCGAGCGGGTCCATGAAGTTGCCGCGGCTCTTGCTCATCCGTTCGCCGGCGGCGAGGAGCCACCCGTGGATCCAGACTCGCCGCGGCGCCTTGAGGCCGGCGCTCCAGAGCATCGCCGGCCAGAAGATCGTGTGGAACCGCGCGATGTCCTTGCCGATGACGTGGACGTCGGCGGGCCACCAGCGCGCGAACGACTCCGGGTCGTCCGGGAAGCCGGCGCCGGTGATGTAGTTGATCAGGGCGTCGTACCAGACGTAGATCGTCCCCGCCTCCGGGTCCCAGGTCCCGTCCGGCCGCTGCGCCGACGACCCGTCCGGCAGGATCGGGAACGGGATCCCCCACCCGGCGCCCGCGCGACTGATCGAGAAGTCCTCGAGGCCGCTGCGGATGAACCCGAGCATCTCGTTGCGGCGGTACTCGGGCTGGACCGCATGGGGCTCGTCGGCGAACCAGCGCTCGAGGCGCTCCTGGTAGGCCGAGAGCCGGAAGAACCAGTTCCGCTCGGTGAGCCACTGGAGCGGGACCTCCGGGTGGTTCGGGCAGATCGTGCCCCGGGCCGTCTCGACGACGTCCGTCGCGTTCCGGAACCCCTCGCTCGGGCAGTACCAGCCTTCGTACGTCCCGACGTAGATGTCGCCGTTCGCGTACGCGCGCCGGACCATCTCCTGGGCCGACCGGACGTGATCGGGGTCGGTCGTGCGGATGAACCTGTCCGGGCGGATCCCGAGCGCGTCCTCCGCCGCCCGGAAGAGGCTCACCTGCTCGTCGACGAAGTCGCGCGGAGTCCTGCCCTGGTCCGCCGCGCGCATCGCGATGTTCACGCTGTGCTCGTCGGTGCCGGTGAGGAAGCGCGTCGGCGTCCCGTTCATCCGGTGCCAGCGCGCGAGCACGTCGGCGCCGACGACCTCGTAGAGCGTGTGCAGGCCGGGCCGGTTGTTCGCGTACGCGATCGACGTCGTGATGTAGAAGCGGCTGTCGGTCATGGGGCGTCGATGCTAGCAGGCGGGAGACCGGCGGCGCGGATCGGACGAGCG
>JAKAJU010000093.1 GCA_021813655.1 Chloroflexota bacterium
GGAGGGCGCGGTCCGGCGGGAGGGCGCGGTCCGGCGGGAGGGCGCGGCGGCCGAGGGCGGCCGCCCGGAGGCGCGGGCGCACCGGTCGTCGAGACGGGCACGTGCGGAGCGCCCGCGCCCGGTGGATCCGTCGCGAGCGCTCCGGGGGACAGCCCGACCCCTCGACGCCTGGGATCCCCGCCCGCGGATCCTCGTCACCAACGACGACGGGATCGATTCGCGCGGCCTCGCGGCTCTGGCGCGGGCCCTTGACGCCGTCGGCGAGGTCTTCGTCATCGCGCCCGAGTCGAACCAGAGCACGGTCGGCCACCTCAAGACGATGCTCCGTCCGCTGCGCATCCGGGAGCGGCGGATGGACGACGACCGCCGCGGCTGGGCGATCGACGGATCACCCACCGACGCGGTGAGCGCCGCGTTCCTCGGCTTCTTCGGGCACGGCTTCGACCTCGTCGCGTCGGGCATCAACTACGGCAACAACCTCGGCGACGACATGACCTACTCGGGGACGGTGAGCGCCGCGATGGAGGCCGTCATCAACGGCTGCCCGGCGTTCGCGATCAGCCAGGCGCTCAACGGCGACGTGGACTTCGCGCTCGCCGAGCGTGCGGCCGTCGTGGTCGCGCGCGGGATCCTCGAGTACGGACTCGGACCGGGCGAGCTCCTCAACGTGAACGTCCCGGCGCTCCCGGTCGAGGCGTGCGGCGGGATCGAGGTGACGCGGCTCGGGCAGCGCGTCTACCAGGACGAGCTCGTCGAACGGGTCGACCCGCGCGGGCTCCCCTACTACTGGATCGGCGGGCAGCCTCCGAGCGGCGTCGCGGCGCCGGGGACCGACTTCAGCGCGGTCGAGGAGGGACGGGTGAGCGTCACGCCGATCCACCTCGACCTGACGGCGCGCGGGCTCCTCCGACGGCTCGGCGACTGGGGCCTCGAGCTGCCGCCGCACGACGCGGCAGCCGGCTGACGGGCGCGAGTCTCGTCGGCACGCACCCGCGATCGCGGAGCACGGCGGTCGCCCGCGCGACGAGCGCGCAGGGCGTCAGCGGCGCTTCCTGCGGTCCCCGACGATCTCGCGCGCCGCGTTGCGTCCGGGCACGCCCGTGACGCCACCGCCGGGATGCGCGCCCGAGCCGCACAGGTAGAGCCCCGCGACCGGGTAGCGGTACCGCGCGAGGCCGAGCATCGGGCGCCACGCGAACCACTGGTCCAGCCCGGGCTCGCCGTGGTACGGGTGCCCTCCAGCGGGGCCGAGCTCGCGCTCGATGTCCCCGGGCGTGAGCACCTGGCGCGCCGTCACGAGGCCGTCGATGCCGGGTGCCACCGTCGCCAGGCGGGCGACGACCGCGTCGCCGACGGTCTTCCGGGCCGCGTCGTCCCACGTCCCCTCGCGGAGGGTGGACGGGGTCCACTGGGCGATGATGCTCATCACGTGGCGGCCCGCGGGCGCGAGCGACCTGTCCACGAGTGACGGGATCGTCGCCTCGAGGACGAGCTCGTCGCTGACGCGGCCGTACTTGCTCGCGTCGAAGGCCCGCTCCAGCGCGTCCACGCCGTCGGCGAGGACGATCCTCCCGCGGAGACGCTTCGCGCCGTCCTCGCCGGATCCCGCGGCCGGGAATGCAGGCAGGGCGGAGAGCGCGAGGTTGACCTTGGTCACGGTGCCGGGCATGCGGATGTTGCCGGCGCGCCAGCGGAGCGTCGGGCCGGCAGCCATCGGGTCGAGCAGCGAGAGGATCGTGGTCCTGGGGTCGACCCCGCTCGCCACGACCGGGGCATCGATCTCCTCGCCCGAGGCGAGGGCCACGCCGACGACCCGCTCCCCCCGCGTACGGATCGCAGCGACCTCGGCACCGGTGCGCACCTCCGCGCCCGCCGCGCGCGCGGCGGTGAGGATCGCCTCGGCGAGCGCGCCTGGTCCGCCCCGGGCCACCACCGTCTCGCCCGCCGCGCCGCCGTCGTTGCCGGCGGAGTCGGCCAGGAGGACCTGCGTGGTGCCACCCGACCAGGGCCCCATCGCCGTGAAGCGGACGCCGCGCCACGCGAGGAGAGCGCGCAGGGAGTCGGTCTCGAACGATTCCGCGACGAAGTCGGCGACAGCCATCGGGAGGTAACGAAGGAGCGCCTGCGCGTCCTTCCGGTCGAGGCCGCGGAAGGCCCGCCCGAGGAGGATCCCCCGGAGCGCGTCGGAGACCGTGGGGCTCGATGGGTCCGGCGGAGTCATGTCGCCGAGCTCGCCGAGGAAGCGGGCGAGAGCCCGGACGCGGCGGTCGAAGCCCACGTACGCGTCGGCGTCCGCGGGCGACCACGCCCGCAGCTCGTTCGCGGTCCGAGCCGGATCCGACCAGAGGGTGATCGCGCGTCCGTCGACCCGGGGCGCGAAGGCGCGCACCTCCGGCGCGACGAGGCCGAGGCCCGCGTCGTAGAGGCCGAGCTCCTTCGCGACGATCGGCCGGAGCCGACCGACTGTGTGGAAGAACGTCGGGGCGTACGTGCCGTCGGCGATCTCCACCGTGCCCACGAGCCCGCCGACCTTTTCGCGCCTCTCGAGGACGAGCGTCCGCATGCCCGCCTTCGCGAGGTAGGCCGCCGTGACGAGGCCGTTGTGGCCGGCGCCGACGACGATCGCGTCCCATCCGTCTCGCACGGTCATCGTCACGCCGCCTTCTGCCGGCGGGACCGGAGGATCTCGAGGGCCGCGAGGCGGCCGTTCGCGGCCATGATCCCGCCGCCGGGGTGCGTGGACGACCCCGCCATCCAGTAGTCGCGGATCGGCGTCCTGTACCGCGCCCAGCCGGGGACGGGGCGGCTGAAGAAGAGCTGCTCGAGGCTCAGCTCGCCGTGGAAGATGTTGCCCTCGGTCAGGCCGTACGTCCGCTCCATGTCGAGCGGGGTCACCACCTGCCGGCCGACGACGATGTCCCGGATGTTCGGGGCGACCGTGGCGATCGCGTCGATCACCGCGTCGCCGAACGCCTCCCGCTGGTCGTCCCAGGTCCCCTCGGCGAGGTGGTACGGCGCGTACTGGACGAAGCAGCTCATCACGTGCTTGCCGGGCGGCGCCATGTCCGGGTCCACGAGCGTCGGGATGATCATGTCGATGTACGGCTTCCGGCTGAAGCGCCCGTACTTCGCGTCGTCGTAGGCCTGCTCCATGTAGTCGATCGACGGCGACATGCTCATCGCGCCGCGGAGGTGCTCGCCCTCGCCGGGGAGCGCGGAGAAGCTCGGCAGCGCATCGAGCGCGAGGTTCACCTTCCCGGAGCTTCCCCGGAACTTGAAGCGCTTGACCTCGTCCACGAGGTCGCCGGGGAGCTGCCGCTCGTCGAGGAGCTGGAGGAAGGTCCGGCGGACGTCCACGGCGGAGACGACCGTTCCCGCCGCGATCTCCTCTCCCGACTCGAGCACGACGCCGGTGGCGCGGTCGGCGGTCGTGAGGACCTTCGCGACCGGAGCGTCCACGCGGATCTCGGCGCCGAGCGCGCGGGCCGCGCTCGCGATCGCGTCTGCGACGCCGCCCGTCCCGCCCTTCGGGATCCCCCAGGCGCGGAAGGCGCCGTCGATCTCGCCCATGTAGTGGTGGAGGAGGACGTACGCCGTGCCCGGCGACTTCACCCCCAGGAACGTCCCGATGATCCCGGAGGCCGACATCGTGGCCTTGAGGGGCTGCGTCTCGAACCACTGGTCGAGGAAGTCGGACGCGCTCATCGTCATGAGGCCCACGAACGCCTGCTGCTGGGCGCGCGGGAGGCGGCCGAAGTCGCGCAGGAGCGAGGCGACCGGCGGCCAGCCGCGCGGGTCGAGCGAGGTGGGGTCGGGAGGGACGATGCCGAGGATCGGCTTGATGAACCGCGCCATCTCCGCCATGAGATGGCCGTACTCCTCGTACGCGTCCGCGTCGCTCTTCGACCAGCGCCGGATCTCCCGCATCGTCCAGGCGTGGTCGTCGCGGCGCCAGAGGTAGTCGTCCGGCAGCGGCGTGAACGTTCCGTCGAGGGGCAGGATCTCGAGGCCGTGCTTCGGCAGCTCCAGCTCGCGGATGATCTCCGGGCGCAGGAGGCTCACGACGTACGAGAGGACGCTGAAGCGGAAGCCCGGGACGATCTCCTCGGTCGTCGTCGCGCCGCCGATCTTGTGCCTGCGCTCGAGGACGAGCACGGACCAGCCGGCCCGGGCGAGGTACGCGGCGGTCGTGAGGCCGTTGTGGCCTCCGCCGATGATGACGGCGTCGTAGCGCTTCGCCACGTCTGCCTCCGTGCGGTCGGGGGGAGTGGAGCGGGAGCACCCGCGGCGGGGACGGGAGCGCGATGCGGGCCGGCATCCAGCCTGCATACGATTCCTGCATACTCTAGCTGCTGCCCGGCGCAGGCGCGTACCAGCCCGGCGCCGCGTCCCGCCCCGCACCGTCATCCCCGGAGGACCGCCCGTGAGCGTCGGCACCGCGTTCCACCCGAAACTGGCCGGGCTCAACGTCAAGCAGCAGTGGCGCGAGTGGTCCGGGTTCCTCGCCGCGAGCGTCTACGCCGACGGGCACCAGATCGAGTACAACGCGATCCGCGAGAGCGCCGGCATCATCGACGTGTCGCCCCTGTTCAAGTATCGGATCGCCGGGCCGGGCGCCGAGGCCCTGGTCGATCGGCTCATCACGCGCGACGCGACGAAGCTGACGCCGGGCCGCGTCGTCTACACGCCATGGTGCGACGAGGCGGGCAAGGTCATCGACGACGGGACGGTCCATCGGCTCGACGATGGATCCTTCCGCTGGACGGCCGCCGACCCGCAGTACCGCTGGCTGACGATGAACGCATCGGGCCTCGACGTGCTCGTCGAGGACGTGAGCGAGGCGTGGGCGGCCCTCGCCGTGCAGGGACCGCGCTCGCGCGACGTCCTCGAGGCGGCGACGGGCGAGTCGTTCGCTGACCTGCGCTACTTCCGCCGCCGGGCGTCGAGCCTGGCGGGGATCCCGATCGACGTCTCGCGCACGGGCTACACGGGCGACCTCGGGTACGAGCTGTGGATCCCGGCCGACCGCGCCGGGGAGGCGTGGGACGCGCTCCTCGATGCGGGCCGGCACGTCTCGGCGCGTCCCGCGGGGATGCTCGCGCTCGACATCGCGCGCATCGAGGCGGGGCTCCTGCTCCTCGAGGTGGACTACACGAGCAGCCGCCATGCCCTCATCCCCGAACAGGCGTTCTCGCCGTTCGAGGTCGGGCTCGGCCGGCTCGTCGACTTCGAGAAGGGCGACTTCGTGGGGCGGCGCGCCCTCCTCGCCGAGCAGGCGAGGGGCGGTCCGGCACGGCGCCTCGTCGGACTCCAGCTCGACTGGTCCGAGCTCGCGGCGCTGTACGGGTCGCAGGGGCTTCCCCCGCAGGTGCCCGGCATGGCGTCGCGCGCAGCCGTCCCGGTCTACGACGGGGGCCGCTGGGCCGGGAAGGCGACGAGCGCCACGTGGAGCCCGATCCTCAAGCAGATGATCGCCCTCGCGTCCGTCCCGGCCCGCTGCGAACGACCGGGGACCGTGCTCCGGATGGAGTGGACGGTCGAGGCTGTCCGCGGGACGGTGGCCGCGACGGTCGTGGCCCTGCCCTTCTTCGACCCGCCGCGCAAGCGCGCCTGACGCGCCGTCGTCGCACCGGCCCGACCTGCGCCGGGGCGGCGGCCGGGCCTCGGCGGTCTAGGTCCCGCGGGCGACGCGCACGAGGGCGGCAGCGATCGCCGTGAACGCGTCCTGGTCCATCCCGGTCCCGGTGATCGACCAGGACGGGGCGGCGCCCGGGTCGACGTAGATCGCGAACCCGTCCGACTGCGCGGGCCCCAGCGTGACGAGCGTGCCGGTCCGGTCGCCGAACGCGGCCGGCCCGATCTCGTGATCGCGCGGTGAGCACGCGCTCCCGCCCTCGGTGCAGTAGGCGCCCTCCTGGAGCTCGACGCGCGAGCCGTCCGGCCCGCGGTAGGCGACCACGAGCCTGCCGCCGTCCGCCAGGCGGTACGAGCCGGTCTCCACGAACCACCCGTCGGGAAGGGCCGCACAGTACACGTCCCACGAGAAGCTCTCCGCGGCCGCGCTGAAGAAGTCCCTGTTCTCGGCGCTGCCGCTGCACGCCTCGGCGCCGGCGGCCGCGGCCGGCGTCTCCCCCGCACCGGAGGCGACGGGCGTGCCGGAGGGCCCCGGTGGCTCTGTCGCGGGCGACTCTGCGGGAGGCGTGGGCTCCGGCGACGCAGCCGGCTCGGCCGTGGGGCCGGGGGCCGCGGAGGTGGACGGTGCCGCGCTCGCGCCGGACGGGGCAGTCTCCAGAGGGGACCCCCCGGGCTGCGACGTCGCCGCGGGGGACCCGATGGACGTGCCGCCGCAGGCAGCGACGACGACCGCGAGCACGGTCGCCCCGAGTGCGATCGCTCCTCGTCGACTCATGGCGGCCAGACTACACCCGCGGCGCGACGCGGCCGCCGACGGCCGGACCGCCCTCAGGACCCGAGCGCGTGGACGGGGTCGACGCCGAAGACCCCCCGGATCGTGTCGTCCGTGAGGACCTGCGCCGGTGGGCCGTCGGCCACGACGCGCCCGTCGGCCACGACGAGGAGCCGCGGGAAGAAGTGCGCCGCGAGGCCCAGGTCGTGGAGGACCGCCACGACCGTGATGCCGTCATGCTCGTTGAGGTCGACGAGCATCTCCATGGCCTCGACACGATGGCGCAGGTCGAGGTGGACCGTCGGCTCGTCGAGGAGGAGGATCGGCGCGGCCTGTGCGACGGCGAGAGCGAGGAAGACGAGCTGCCGCTCGCCGAGCGAGAGCTCGCGCGCATCCCTGCCGACGAGGTGCCCGAGGCCCACCCGCTCGATCGCGCCGGCGACGGCGGCGACGTCCGCCGGGCCCGGGCCGCGCAGCGCGTGCTCATGCGGGAGGCGCCCGAGCGCGACGACCTCCTCGACCGTCATCGCGAACGGGAGCGACGCGCCGGACGGGACCGCGGCGACGCGGCGCGCGACCGCGAGGCGGTCGAGCCTGTCCACGAGATCGCCGTCGAGGAGCACGCGTCCGGCCCGCGCGCGCAACGTCCCGGTGATGAGGCGGAGCAGGGTGGACTTCCCGGCGCCATTGGGGCCGATGATCGCCACCCGCTCGCCCGCCTCGATCCGGACGTCCACGTGGCGGATCACCTCGCGCCTGCGATAGCCGGCGGAGACCGCGTCGAGCGTGACGATCGCGCTCACAGCTCGTATCCCGTGCGCGTGCGACGGAGGAGGACGACGAAGGCGGGCGCGCCGATGAGCGCCGTCACGACGCCCACGGGGATGTCACCCGCCAGCCGCGCCGCCAGGTCGGCGCCACCGAGGAGGACCGCTCCGACGACCGCGGATACGGGAAGGACGCGCCGGGCGTCCGGCCCGGTGACCATCCGGACGAGGTGCGGGACGAGGAGCCCGACGAACCCGATGAGGCCGCTGATGGCGACACCGGCGGCAGTCACCAGCGAGGCGAGACCCAGGAGGATCGCGCGTTCGCGCCGGACGGCCACGCCGAGGTGGGAGGCCGCCTCGTCGCCCAGGAGGAGGCCGTTGAGCGCGCGCGACCGGGCGACGATCGCGAGTGAACCGCCCACCACGAGCGGGAAGGCGATGCCCAGGCGCAGCCACGACGCGCCGTCGAAGCCACCGAGGAGGAACGCGAAGATCTGGCGCAGGTTCGCCCCCGAGAGGTACATGGCCATCGCGAGGCCGGCCGCGAGGAGCGAGCCCACGGCGTAGCCGGTGAGGATCAGCCCCGTGAGCCCGCCACCCCGGCCGATCCGGTAGACGACGAGGACGGTGGCGACGGCGCCGACGAACGCGAGCACGTTGAGAAGCCCGAGCTCGAGCACGAGGAGCCGGACCGGGATGAGCACGGCGAGTGCGGCGCCGAGGGCCGCCCCCGACGCGGTGCCCAGCACGTACGGGTCGGCGAGGGGGTTTCGGAGGATGCCCTGGAACGTCGCACCGGCGACGGCGAGCCCGGCGCCGACGAGCATCGCCGAGAGGACCCGCGGCAGGCGGAGGTCCATGACGATCGTCTCGGCGGTCGGGCTCCAGGTCGCGCCGACCGGGAGCCCGAGGAGCCGGTGGGCGAGGATCGCGATCGTGTCACCCGGCGCGATCGCCACCGAGCCGGCTCCGACGCCGAGGACGAGGACGAGGACGAGACCCGCGACGGACGCGGCGACGACCACGGCCGGCCGCCACGCGCGACGCGCGAGCCGGACCTCCGGCAGCGGGGTCGCGACGGTGCGGGTCTCGCTCGCCATGGCGATGGCTACCTCACGGGAGCGGCGGCGGGGTGCCGACCGCAGGGAGCGACACGCCGGGGTCGATCGCCTGCGCGAGCGCCCGGAGCCCGTCGACGATCCGCGGGCCCGGCCGCGTGACGATCGTGTCGTCGATGGGCCGGACGGCGCCGTCCTTCACGGCCGTCATGCCCGACCAGCCGGGGCGCTGCGCGACGGCCTCGGGCGTCGTCCCGTACGCGGCGTCGCCGAGCACGATCACCTGGGGATCGGCCGCAACGAGCTTCTCGAGCGAGATCGAGAAGACAGCGGGGTCGTCGGTCGTGATGGCCTTGCCGCCCGCGAGGTCGATCATCGACGCGATGAACGACTTCGGAGCGGGGCCGTAGATCTCCTTCGTCGCGTCCAGCTCGTAGAAGACGCGCGGCCGGGTCGACGCGGCGGTCGCGGCGGCGGAGATCGCCGCCATCCGCTCGCGCATCCACGCGGTGAGGACGGCCGCCGCGGCCGCCTTGCCGGAGGCGGTCCCGACGAGCTCGATGTCGCGGAGGATCGCGTCGACGCTGCCTGCGTAGACGACCAGGACGGGGATCCCGACGGAGCGTAGCTTCGCGATGTCGTCCGGCGGATTGAAGCCGTTGCCGCCCGCGATGACGAGGTCCGGCCTCGTGCCGACGACCTTCTCGACGTCGACGCCGGTGAACGACGCGACATGCGGGAGGTTCTTGACCTGCGCGGGGTAGTCGTCGAAGTCGGTGTTCGCGACGACTCGGTCGCCGGCGCCGAGGGCGAAGA
>JAKAJU010000107.1 GCA_021813655.1 Chloroflexota bacterium
CGCCGGAGGGCGCGGCGACGCCGGAGGGCGCGGCGACGCCGGAGGGCGCGGCGACGCCGGAGGGCGCGGCCGACACGGGCACCGAGCGCGGTCGCGGCCTGCGCGGACTCCTCGGGCGGACGCTCAGTCGCATCCCCCACCCGCCCCTGCGGAGCAGGCGGGGCCTCCTCGTCGTCGCCTTCCTCGGCGGCAGCATCGCCGCCGTCGTGACGATCGGGGGCGTCGTCGCCGTCCAGTGGACCGAGACCGCCGACTTCTGCGGCCGCTGTCACACGATGGCCCCCGAGCTCAAGGCGTACGAGATGTCCCCGCACAAGGACGTCACGTGCGCGGAGTGCCACGTGGAGCCGGGCGTCACGGGCTGGGTCAAGGCGAAGCTCAACGGGACGAGACAGCTCGTCGAGATCATCACGGGCACGTTCCCCAAGCCGATCCCGGCTCCCGACCACGCGGAGCTCCCGTCCACGCAGGACACATGCCTCAAGTGCCACGCGCTCTCGTCGCTCGTCGCGAACGGCGGCCCCGTCAGCCTCGTCCTCAACACGCGCTACACGAAGAACGAGGCCAACACGCCCCAGTCGGTCGCGCTCGTCGTCCGCCCGAATGGGTTCGGCGACACCCCCGACGCGACAGCCCGGAAGGGCGTCCACTGGCACATCGTCTCCGACGTCGAATACCTCCGCGCCGACCTGCGAGCCCAGAAGATCGACTACGTCCGGGTGAACAACCCCGACGGGACCACGGAGGAGTACATCGCCTCGAACAAGGTCGAGGTCTCGACGAACGTCCAGCCGGACATCGACGCCCTCAGGGCCGGCGATACGCTCCGGCGGATGGACTGCATCGACTGCCACAACCGCGCGGGGCATTCGATCCCCGGCGTGGACCAGGCGATCGACAGCGGCATCCAGGCGGGCGCGATCAGCCCGGCGCTGCCGTGGGTGAAGAGCCAGGCGAGCGGCCTCCTGAACCAGGAGTACGCGAGCGTGGACGACGCGAACGCGGCGATCGCGAACGGCCTGCGCGGCTACTACGCCGTCCATTGGCCGATCGTCGCGCAGAACCAGGCGGCCGCGATCGACCAGGCCGTCACGCGGCTCCAGGTCACGTACGAGCTCGTGGCGACCCCCGAGATGCGGGTCACGGCCGCGACGTACCCGAACAACCTGGGCCACCAGACGGCGCCAGGCTGCTTCCGCTGCCACGACGGCGCCCACTACAAGGTGGTCGACGGCGCCGTCACGGACGAGACGATCCCGGCCGGCTGCGCGACGTGCCATACGTTCCCGCAGATCGGCTCGATCAACTCGGGCGTCCTCATCGGCCAGCGGCCGGAGACGCACAGCGACCGCCTCTGGGTCTTCAGCCACCGCGACGCCGTCAGCACCGTGGACGCGTCCAAGACCGAGTGCGGCGTTTGCCACACGAAGACGTACTGCGAGAACTGCCACAACACGCGGGCGGTCCAGGTCCCGCACGCCGACATGGTCTTCAACCACGGCCAGATCGCGGGCCAGGTCGGCGTCCAGACCTGCGCGTTCTGCCACCAGCCCGCGTACTGCGCGCAGTGCCACGCGGACAACGTCCTGCCCGACCCGTACCCGCAGGACCAGTCGACGCCTCCGCCCGCGGCGGGCGGAGCCGAGCCGTCGGCGAGCACCGGGGCGTTCCTGCGACTCGACCCGCGCGGTGGCGCCGCGAGCGTAACGGGCGCGACGGGCGCCACGAGCACGGCGAGGCCGTAGCGATGGCGATGGACTCCGGCGCCTCGCGAACCCGCCCCCCGAGCCCGTGGATGACGATCCACGAGGCGAGCGCCCTCATCGGCGTCTCGCCGGCCACGCTGCGCCGTTGGTGCGACCAGGGTGACGTGAAGGCGTTCACCACGCCCGGCGGGCACCGCCGCTTCTCACGGGCGGCCGTGCTCGGGCTCGTGCCTGCGGGCCGGCGGACCCGTCCGAGCCTTGAGAGCCTCGGCGACTCGACCGATCGGGTGGTCGGCGACGTACGGCGGAGCGCCCCCGGCGTGGCGGCGAAGGCGGGATGGGCGGACGCGGCGGCGACGGACCTCGAGCCGATGCGGGAGCTCGGGCGCCGCGTCACCGGCCAGCTCTTCGCCCACCTCGAAGCGGCCGATCCCGTGGACGCTGCCGATGCCCTCGGGGCGGCCGAGGATCTGGCCGCCACCCACGGGACGATCGCGGCCGAGCATGGGCTGGGGACGACCGCCGCGATCGACGCGTTCCTCTCGTTCCGGGGCGCCTTCCTGCACGAGCTGTGCGCGACCGCACGGTCGCGCGACCTCGACGCGACGGAGACGACGGACCTGATCGAGGGCGCCAACGCGGCGATCGACCGGCTCCTGCGGGCATTCGTGGGTGCGCACGAGAAGGCGGCTGCCGCGCGCGGCCTCTGCGCGTGCCCGCGTCACGCGGCGGGCGCCCCGGCCTGATCGCGCGGGGTCGTGCCGGCGAGCCACGGGTAGCGCGCCGGCGGTCCCCTCGACCCGGCTCTCCTCAGCCCATCGCCTCCTCGACGGCGGCGGCCAACGCATCCGACGAGAACGGCTTGGGGAGGAACCTGCCGCCCGACAGGGCGGCAGAGTCGGTCCCGAACTGCCGCTCCGCGAACCCCGAGACGTAGATCACCGGGATCCCCGGACGGCTCTCGGCGAGCCGCGCGGCGAGCTCCGGTCCGCCGATCCGCGGCATCACCACGTCGGTGACGATGAGATCGATCCGGCACGCGTCGGCCGCGAGCTCGAGCGCCTCCGCGCCCGAGGCCGCCTCGAGGACCGTGTACCCGCGCGACTCGAGGACGCGACGGGCGAATGCCCGGACGTCGCGCTCGTCCTCGGCGAGGAGGATCGTCCCCGTCCTGCCGGGCGAGATCGGGGCCACCGCGGTCTCGGGCGCGACGGGTGGATCCGGCCGCACGGCCGGCAGCCACACGCTCACTCGCGTACCCTGCCCGGGCTCACTGTCGATGCGCACGTGGCCGCCCGACTGCGTGACGATGCCGTACACCATCGCCAGGCCCATGCCGGTCCCCCGGCCCGGCGCCTTCGTCGTGAAGAACGGCTCGAACGCATGGGCGCGCGTCTCTGCGTCCATCCCGCTCCCGGTGTCGGCCACGGCCAGGCGGACGTACGGTCCGGGCGGGATGCCGTCCGCATCCCTGCGTCCGGTGGCAGGGACGTCCTCGGCGGCGACCTCGAGCGCGAGGGTCCCGCCCGTCGGCATGGCGTCGGCGGCATTCACGGCCAGGTTCATGACGACCTGCTCGAGAGCGTTCGGATCGATCCTGGCGCCGCCGAGCCCGGGCTCCCCGCGCACGACGATCGAGATCGCTTCGCCGAGCAGGGGACGGAGCAGCGGGATGAGGCCGCCGACGACCACCGCGAGGTCCACCGTCCGGGGCTGCAGCGTCTGGCGCCGGGAGAAGGCGAGCACCTGGCGCGTGAGGGCGGCGGCCCGGTCGGCCGCGGTCCGGACGTGCTCGAGGTCGGATCGCGCGGCTTCGGGGTCCGCCTCGAGCCCCTCCGCGGCGAGCGCGGTGAAGCCCGTGATGACCGTCAGCAGGTTGTTGAGATCGTGGGCCATCCCGCCAGCGAGCTGGCCCACCGCCTCGAGCTTCTGCGCCTGGCGGAGCTGCTCCTCGAGCGCCCGCTGCGCGGTCACGTCACGGGCGACCGCCACGATCAGCCCGTCCTGCGTTGCCTGCTCGCTCATCTCCACGTCGATGTCCCGACCGTCGAGCCCGCGCATCCGGATGGACGCGAGCACCGGCTCGCCCGTCCGGCGCATCTCGGCGATGCGCTCGCGCTGGCGCGGCAGCTCGGCCGGATCCACGATGGTGCTGATCGGCAGACCACGGACGCTCTCGCGGTCACCGCCGAGGAGCTCGAAGGCCGCGGCGTTCGCCTCGTGGACCGTCGGTGGGTCGCCCCCGACGAGGAAGATCGCGTCGGCCGACCGCTCGACCACGGTTCGGTACAGGTCCTCCTGGCGCGAGAGCCGGCCGACGAGGCCCGCGACGCGCACGAACACGAGGACGGCGATGACGGCGAAGCCGCCGATGACGGCCAGGCCGCCGAAGGACGCGTCGATCTCGAGCCCGACCGCGAGGATCGCGGGCGGGATCCCGAGCGCGGCCACGTACCCGGCCAGCCGCCATGTCGTCAGGCGCCCGCGCGACGGCTGGAGGCGCCCGGGCAGCTCGGACATCGACGGATGCAGCGCGGCTGCCCCCCAGAGCGCGTAGGACACGAGGTAGATCGCGTCGGTCGGCTGAAGCGCGGCCTCGTCGGCCACGAAGAGGGTGAAGAGCGCGTCCGCGGCGATCCCCACGGCGAGGCTCGCGAGCAGGAGCACGAGCGCCATGGGGCGATGGCCCGTGACCGAGAGGGCCGGCACCAGGACGGCGAGGAGTAGCGCGTCGCCGAGCGGATACGCGAGGGCCACGACCCGCTCGAACGGGGCGAGGTTCGGATCGGCGAGGAGCGGGTCCACGAGGAGGACCCATCCGACCGTCATGAGCGCGACCGTCACGATCGCCGCATCGCAGAGCATCCGCCAGTCCACCGTCCCCCGCCGCCACACGAGCATGGCGAGCCCGATCGCGGCGAGGGGGTAGCGGGCGAGGTAGAACACGTCGGCGACGGACGGGAACGGGTCGGCTCCGACCAGCGTCAGGTAACCCCAGAGCACGTCGCCGGCCACCCACGCGAGCTGGGCAGCGGCGAGGAGCAGCCACGGGAGGACGTGTCGGGGGCGGTTCAGGCGGACGCCCACGAGAACGGCGACGCCCGCGCCGATGCCCAGGAGCTCGTACGAGACCGCCTCGGGCGCGTCCGGGAGCAGATAGTACACGGCCAGGGGGGCGATGGCCGCAACGAGGTACACCCGCCACGCCCACGCGACGAGCGGGCGCCCCGCCACTGTCACGCGCGCCCGCCTCTCGTGGTCGCGGGCGCAGCCCCGCCATCTCGATGTGCGTTCGATCCCACAGCGTGCACCGTGCAGCCCCCGCACTATGCTCACGACTGGCTCAGACGGCCTCCATCCCCCGGCCGGTACCTGAAGACTACGGGATGCGACGTGGCCCACGCAGGGCCATGCCCATGCCGCGGCATCGGGCATCGAGCCCGCACCCACTACGCTCCGGGCGTGGCCGCCCGCGCGCAGTCGTAGAGCGACCCACCCGACCCGCCGTAGTCCACGGCCGTGCAGGTCGCCTGGACCCACGTCATCCGGCCCGGCCCTCCGAAGCCCCCTGGCCCACCGAAGCCGGCTGGCCCACCGATGCCCGCCGGCCCACCGAAGCCGGCCGGTCCACCGCCCCGTCCGCCGAGGCCCGCCGGCCCACCGAAGCCGGCCGGCCCGCCGCCGCGTCCGCCGAGGCCACCGGCGAGGACGAAGCGCAGCTCGCCGGACGCGACGAGGGACGCGAGCTCGTCCGCCGTGGGGAACAGGTCGGAGCCGGTGAAGCCGCCCATCGCCATGACGGGGGCGCCCGTCGCGAGCTGGATCGGCGCGGCGGCGTTCGCCGACTCGACGGCCACGATCCAGCGAGCGGATCCGCGGTTCGCCAGCAGGTACGCGTAGAGGGGGTCCGCCGCCGCGCCGGCCCCCGGGGCGCCGGGGCCGCCGGGGGGACCGGAGACGCCGTCGCGCACGCCCGCCACGAGGGGTCCGGCGCTCGGGTCACCCCGGGTGTACGCGCGCGTCGTCGTCACGGCCGCGTAGCTCGCCGGGGCGAGCGTGATCGCGACGAGGGCCACCGCGGCGCCCGCGAGCGCGGCCCGCCTTCCCCACGGCGTCCACGATGCCGCGAGGAGGAGTCCGGCGGCCACGAGGGCGAGGGCGACGACGAGCGCCGGGAGCCACGGGAGGAAGTCGGGGGTACGCCCGAGGAGCGCGTACGCCACGGCGGCGGTCACGAGGACGGCCGACGCGAGGACCGCGTCCGCGATCGGGTGCACGTCGCGGACCCGCCACCATGCCGCGAGCCCGCCGCCGACGAGGGCGGCGATCGCCGGCGCGATGACCACCGCGTAGTAGGGATGGATGATGCCGGACGCGAGGCTGAACGTGGCGACGTGCGCGAGGAGCCAGGTCCCCCAGAGGATGAAGCCGGTGCGCGCCGGGTCGGTGCGCGGTGCCCGCCATGCCGCGACGATCCCACCGACCGCGGCGATCGCCGCCGCCGGGATGAGCCACGCGATCTGACCGCCCCACTGCTCGTTGAACATCCGGAGTGGCCCGGCGGCACCGCCGAAGCCGGCTCCCGGCCCGCCACCCGGGAAGCCCGGCGACCCGGGCACGCCGAACCCGCCGGGGAGCGGGCCGGGCGCTCCCCCGCCACCGCCCGGACCCATCGCACCGAAGATCCGGCCGAGCCCGTCGTAGCCGAGAAGGAGATCGAGCACCGAGTCCTTCGCGCTGCCCCCGATGTGCGGACGCATCCCCGCGGGGATCGCCTCGACCGCGAGGACCCACCAGCCCGACGCGAGCGTGACCGTGACGGCGGCGATGAGGAGGCCGACTGCGCGCCGGCGGAGGTCGCCCGGAGCGGCGGCGAGGAACGCCAGGCCGAAGGCGGGCAGGACGATGAACGCCTGCAGGTACTTCGTCAGGAACGCGAAGCCGACGAGCACGCCGGCGAGGACGAGCCACCGTGCCCGGCCGTCACCGATCGCCCGGACCGTCGCCCACGCGGCCGAGACGAGGAGGAGCGTGAGGAGGGCGTCGGGGTTGTCGAATCGGAAGATGAGGACCGCGATCGGCGTGAGTGCGAGGACGAGCGCGGCGACGACCCCCGCCGGCGCGCCGAAGCTGCGCCGGACGGCGAGGTACAGGACGACGACGGTCGCGATGCCGCAGATCGCCTGGGGCAGGAGGACGCTCCACGGCGAGAGGCCGAAGAGGCGCACCGAGAGCCCCATGAGCCAGAGCGCGACCGGTGGCTTGTCGACCGTGATGAAGCCGCTCGCGTCGAAGGCACCGAAGAAGAACGCGCTCCAGCTCTGCGAGGCCGCCTGCGCCGCCGCCGCGTAGTACGGGTTGGCGTACCCGCTGATGTCGAGCTGCCACAGCAGGAGGACCGAGGCGAGGGCGACGACGGCCCACAGCGCCGGACGCACCCACCGCGGGTCGGCCGGATCGCGCGCGACGTAGCGGCGGATCGCGACCGTGACGCGCGCCGCGGCCGGGGTCGGCGGGACGCCGTGAGGCTGGGACTCCGTCACGAAGCGATCGTCCCACGGACCGCTGAAACGGCGCTGAACGACGCGACCGCCGAGGACCTGCTCAGGTTCGGTCGGGCGCCGCAGGTGCGCTCGGGCGCCTCAGGTTCGCTCGGGCGCCTCAGGTTCGCTCGGACGCCTCCGGCCGCACCGGCGGGTCGATCTCCGTCTCGACCGAGTCGAGCTCGAAGGGCAGGCGCACGATCTCGGGCACGACCTCCTCGCGGCCGGGTGCCCCTGCCGCGACCACGGGCGAGCGGTAGCGTGCGAGCTCCGGGAACCGCCGGACGACGAGGCCGAGACCCAGGAGGCAGAGGATCCCGCCGGAGATCACAGAGAGCTGCGGGCCGACGAGCGCCGCGACGGCAGCCGCCTCCGCGTCCCCGAGCCGCGGACCGCTGGTCACGACGACGATGTGGATCGAGGACAGCCGGCCGCGGAGCTCGTCGGGCGTCTCGACCTGCAGGATCCCGCTCCGGAAGACGGCGCTGATGACGTCCGCCGCCCCGGCGAGCGCGAGGAAGACGAGCGCGAGCGGGAAGCTTCCCGCCGCCAGGCCGAAGGCGGTGATCGCGAGGCCCCATCCGGCGACCGCGACGATGACCGACCGACCGGGCATCCGGACGCGAGAGACCCAGCCTGTGAGCACCGCGCCCACGAGGCCGCCGGCGGCGGGCGCGGCGGTGAGGAGCCCCAGCCCCGCCGGGCCGACGCCGAACACGTCGAGAGCGAGCGCGGGGAAGAGCGAGCTCGGCATGCCGAAGACCATCGCGACGAGGTCGATCACGAACGTCGAGAGGACGACGCGCCTGGCGCGGGCGAAACGAAGGCCTTCCTTCACCGCGGCAACGCTCGGCCGTGCGGCGCCGGGGTGCGGCGGGAGCGGTGCCATGAGGACGAGCGCGGCGATCGCCGCGAGGAACGTCACCGCGTCGAACGCGAAGGCAGCCGAGACGCCGACGAGCGCGATGAGGATGCCGCCGAGGGCAGGCCCGGCCACGCCGACGGCGTTGAAGCTCAGCTGCCCGAGGGCGATCGCGGCATTGAGGCGCTCGGGCGGGACGAGACGCGGGATCGATGCCGACCGGGCCGGCTGGTCGATCGCGCCGAGGCCGGCGGCCACGAACGCGACGACGTAGAAGCCCACGACCGGGGGCGCGGGAGCGAACGCGAGGAACGCGAGCGCGATGCTGCACGCGGCGAGGCCAGCCTGGGTCAGGAGAAGGAGACGGCGCCGGTCCACGGCGTCGGCGATCGCCCCGCCGCCGAGCGCGAAGACGAGGATCGGGACGAGCTGGACGAGCGCGAGGAGGCCGACCGCCAGCGGCGAGCGAGTCAGCACGTAGAGCTCGTACGGGAGCGCGACGACGGTCACGGCGCGTCCGACACCGCTGACGAGCTGTCCGGACCAGAGGAGCCGGAACTCGCGATCGCGCCGGAGCGGCTCGATGTCCACGAGCAGGCCGCGCAGACCTCGAGCGCGACCGGCGGGCGCGTGGGACATCCCGACAAGGATAGGCGGGCACGCGGCTGGTGGGCGGAGTCGACCGGCGAGCGGCGGAACCTGCGCGGCCGATGCGCGGCGGCCCCGTGCGCCACGCGAGAACCGTCCGCGTGCCGGCGACGTATCGCTGCCCATCGACCGGCTGGGTGCCGGCACCAGAGGAGCGAGACCATGGGGATGTGGCAGCTGATCGGCCTCGCCGGCCGGCGCAGGGCGTTCGGGACGGGCCTCCGGGTCGCGGCCCTGGCCGCGGCGGGCGCCGTGGTCGTGGCCGCGTGCAGCAGCTCCGGCGCGGC
>JAKAJU010000137.1 GCA_021813655.1 Chloroflexota bacterium
CCGGTCGTCAGGAGGGCCCCGCAGTCGATCCCGGAGAGCGCCTGCTGGAGCGTCGCGGCGAAGTCCGCGCCCGCCTGCTTCACGCCCTCCGGCAGATCCGATGCGGCCACCCGCTGCTGGAGCTGGGCGATCCACGACGGCAGCTGGGCGGCGAACCGCGTCCCCTCCGTCACCATGACGTTGGCGACGAGGATGACGAGCGCGACGAACCCGCCGATGACGACGGCGAGCATGGCGATCGTCCCGAGCCAGCGTGGGACGCCGCGCCGATGCAGCCACGAGATCGGCGGGTCGATCAGGTAGACGATGAGGATCCCGATGAGGAAGATCGTCAGCGTCCCGCTCGCCATCAGCGCGAGGATCGCGACCGCGATGCCGGCGACCAGGGCGACCAGGGCCGGCCGTGAGATGCCCGTGAACCGCGGGTAGGCCGCCCGGATCGCGCCGGACGGGCCGACCGAGCCCGTCCCCGCCGCGGCGTCGCCCGCGGTGGCGGGGACAGCGTCGCCCGCGGAGGCGTCGGGAGCCGGCGGATCGACCGATGGCTCGGCGTGCATCGGCCGGAGCGTAGCAGACGGCCGATGCACGCCGACGGGCGCTACGATGCTCGCGTGAGCTCGCCGCCGCCGCCGCCCACACCCCCCGAGGCTCCCGCCGGGCCGACCGACCCGGTCGTCGCGCGCGAGCGGCTCGCCGGGATCCGGGGTGTCCTGCTCGATCTCGACGGGGTCATGGTCCTCCGCGGCGAGCCGATCGGTGAGGCACCGGCGGCCATGGGTCGTCTGCAGTCATCGGGGCTCCCGTACCGGATCGTGACGAACACCTCGCTCGTGAGCCGTGAGACGCTGTCGACGCGACTCGCCGGTCTCGGCATCCGCGTCCCGCCGCACGACATCGTGAGCGCGCTTTCGGCTACCGCGGCCTACACCCGCGAGGTCTTCGGCGGCCAGCCGATCTACCTTCTCTCCTCGCCAGACGGGCGGCGCGAGTTCGCCGGCCAGTGGCTCGTCTCGCACGCCGAGGCCGACGCTCCGGGCGCCATCGCCGCGGCCGTCGTCGTCGGCGACTCCCCGGAGGAGCTGACGTACGGGAACATGAACCGCGCGTTCCGGTTCCTCCGGGATGGGGCGCAGCTCGTCGCCATGCACCGCAACGCATGGTGGCTGACGGCGGCCGGCCCGACGCTCGATGCCGGAGCGTACGTGGTGGGGCTCGAGTACGCCGCGGGCACGGAGGCCACGGTCGTCGGCAAGCCGACGCGGGAGTTCTTCGTCCGAGCCCTCGACGACCTGGGGATCGGGCCGCTCGGGGACGTGCTCATGGTCGGCGACGACCTTCGCTTCGACGTCGGGAGCGCGATGGCCCTTGGGCTCAGGGCCGCGCTCGTGCTGACCGGCCGGCACGGGCTCGACGACGTCGCCGCCGCGGCCCGCGGCGAGCCCCCTGCCGTCGGGGTGCCGATCGTGCCGACGGTGGTCGCGCCGTCGCTGGCGGACGTCGTGGAGACCCTGCTCGGTGCCTGAGGGCTCGCCCGTCATCCCGCTGCGCACCTCTCGCTAGACTGGACCCGACGGGCGCGGTCGGTGCCGGGAGAGGCGCCTGCGCCTCGCACACGCACGATCCACAGGCACGGGCCGCCGCGACGCGTGCGACCCAGGAGATGGGAGCGACCCTGGATGGAGCGCATCAAGATCACGTACGCGACCCTCCGCGCGGACAACGAGGACCTGCATGCCGCGTACGAGGCTGGCGTGGATGCCGCCCGGAAGCGGCTCGGCGACGGGTACGAGAACTTCATCGGCGGCGCACCGCGCGGCGGTGACGGCACCTTCGAGGTCCGCTCGCCCATCGACACGGACATCGTCGTCGCGGTCGTGGCGAAGGGGACTCGGCAGGATGTCAAGGACGCGGTCGCGGCCGCTCGCGCTGCGCAGCCCGCCTGGCGGAACACGCCGTGGCGCGAGCGCCTGACGATCCTCCGGCGCGTCGCCGATCTCATCAGCGAGCGTCAGATGGAGTACGGCGCCCTCGTCGCCTACGAGGTGGGGAAGAGCCGCATCGAGACGCTCGGCGAAGTCGAGGAGGCGGCGGACCTCATCCGCTACTACAGCGACGTCTTCGAGCGCAACGACGGCTACCAGCACGCGATGGACAACCTGGGCGACCCGGCCGTGCACACGAAGTCGGTCCTGCGCCCGTTCGGCGTCTTCGCGGTCATCAGCCCGTTCAACTTCCCGATGGCCCTCGCGATGGGCCCGTCGGCGGCGGCGATGATGGGGGGCAACACCGTCGTCTTCAAGCCGGCCACGGCGGCCTCTCTCTCGGGCCTCCTCCTCGCCGAGGCGGTCCGTGACGCCGGCGTGCCGGACGGTGTCTTCAACATCGTCTGCGGGCCGGGCGCCACCGTCGGCCAGGAGATCCAGGAGAACGACGGGATCGACGGGATCGTCTTCACCGGGTCGTCCGAGGTGGGGATGAAGATCTACCGCTCGTTCTCCCGCCGGTATCCGAAGCCGACGATCATCGAGATGGGCGGGAAGAACCCGGCGATCGTTACCGCGACCGCCGACCTCGACGAGGCGGCCGAGGGGATCATGCGGTCGGCCTTCGGGTACGGCGGCCAGAAGTGCTCGGCGAACAGCCGCGTCTACGTCGAGCGCCCCGTCCACGACGAGCTCGTCCGGCTCCTCGTCGAGAAGACCGAGAAGATCGTCATCGGCGACCCGCTCGAGCGCGCGAACTGGCTCGGGCCGGTCATCGACGCGAACGCCGTCGGGCGGTTCGACCAGGCGGTCGCCGAGGCCCGCCGCGATGGGCGCGTGTTCACGGGCGGCGAGCGGCTCACCGGCGGGTACTTCGATCGCGGCTTCTACGTGGAGCCCACGGTCGTCGGGAATCTGCCGGCCGACCATCGGCTCTTCCAGGACGAGCTCTTCGTCCCGCTGACGGCGGTCCACGCCGTCGATTCGCTCGGCGAGGCCATCCGACTGTCGAACGACAGCTTCTATGGCCTCACGGCCGGCGTGTACACCGGGAAGCCGGACGAGGTCGAGGCCTTCCTTGACGAATGCCACGCCGGCGTCCTGTACGTGAACCGCCGGGCGGGCGCGACGACCGGCGCCTGGCCGGGCGTGCAGCCGTTCGGCGGCTGGAAGGGCTCCGGCTCCACCGGCAAGTCCGGCCTCTCGATGTACTACCCGGCGCAGTTCATGCGCGAGCAGAGCCACACGATCGTCGACTGACACGTCGGCCGGACCGGATCCACCGATCTCGACGGTCGGCGGCGGCCGACACGCCTTCCGTCGGGCCGAAGCTTCGCCCGTGCCTTCGGCCCGAGCGGCCCGCTGTCCACGCGCCGGCCGTGGCCGGATCCCGGCGGTGGCCGGGTCCCGGCCGTGGACGATGTCGCGCCGCGCGCGGCGGGCCGACAGGCCCCGGGGGCGCATGCCGTCCGGTCTCGTCTCTGGGCTCTCGCGAGTGCTATCCTGCTCTATGCACCCTGCATAGAACGTATGCGTCGCGCGCCCTGCAGGCGGACGGAAGGCGGGGGCCGCGCGGTCGTCTCCACGCCGCCGCCCCAGAGTGAGGTGACTCCGTGACCCAGGCCCCCGTGACACCGGCTCTCGTGGACACGGACCCGGTGGAGTCGCCCGACCGCCCTCTCGGAGAGACCGTCGAGCCGATCATCCGGACCGCGCTGCCCGGGCCGCTCGCCACGGAGCACATCGCGTTCGACGAGACATATACCTCGCCGAGCATGCCGCGCGCCTACGGCATCGTCCCCGTCCGCGGCGAGGGCGCCATCATCGAGGACATCGACGGGAACCGGTTCCTCGACTTCTGCGCGGGGATCGCGGTGAACGTCACCGGCCACTGCCATCCCGAGGTCGTCGACGCGATCCGCGGCCAGGCCGGCAGGCTGCTCCACTACAGCGCCTCGGACTTCTACCTGCCGATCTATGCGCACCTGGCGGCCGAGCTCGAGCGCCTCGCTCCCATGAGTGGCAGGACGCGGATCTTCCTCGGCAACAGCGGCGCCGAGGTCGTCGAAGCGTCGATCAAGCTCGCGCGATACACGACCGCGCGCCAGAACGTGGTGGCCTTCTACGGTGCGTTCCACGGCCGGACGTACGGCGCTGTGAGCCTCACCGGCAGCAAGGCGAAATACCACGCGCACTTCGGCCCGCTCCTCCCCGGCATCTACCACGTGCCGTTCGGGAGCGAGGGGCTCGACGAGCTCGAGGAGCGGATCTTCCACCGCCTCATGCCGGCGACCGAGTTCGCCGCGGTCATCGTGGAGCCGATCCAGGGTGAGGGCGGGATCGTCGTCCCCGACGACGAGTTCCTCCCGCGCCTGCGCCGGATCTGCGACGGGCACGGGATCATGCTCATCGCCGACGAGGTCCAGTCGGGGATGGGCCGGACGGGGAAGATGTGGGCGATCGAGCACTGGGGTGTCGAGCCCGACATCCTCGTCACCGCGAAGGGCCTCGCGTCGGGGATGCCGATCGGCGCCCTCATCGCGCGGGAGGAAGTCATGACGTGGGGTCCCGGCGCGCACGGATCCACATTCGGTGGGAACCCGGTCTCCTGCGCCGCGGCGCTCGCCACGATCCGGCTGCTCGAGGGCGGCCTGATGGACAACGCGACCGAGCGCGGCGAGCAGATGCTCGCAGCGCTGGCGCCGATGGTCGAGCAGTACCCCGGGATCGTCCACGACGTCCGCGGGATGGGCCTCTTCATCGGGGTCCAGTTCGACTCCGGGACGATCGCCGCCGATGTCGAGCACGAGGCCTTCCGCCGCGGGCTCCTCGTCCTCACCGCCGGGGACGACGTCGTCCGGCTCACGCCGCCCCTCGTCGTGACGGAGGCGCAGACGGACGCGGCTGTCCGCGTCTTCATGGAGGCCGTGGAAGACGTCGCGAGGCGGCAGTGAGCTCCAAGGTCGCGTCCATGCGCGATGCCGTCGCGGACCTGGTCCGCGACGGCGACACCGTCGCGATCGAGGGCTTCACGCACCTCATCAGCTTCGCCGCCGGCCACGAGATCATCCGGCAGCGCAAGCGTGACCTCACGCTCGCGCGCATGACCCCGGATCTCATCTACGACCAGATGGTCGCCGGTGGCGTCGCGCGCAAGCTCATCTTCAGCTGGCTCGGGAACCCCGGGGTCGGCGGCCTCAACGCGATCCGCCGCGTGACCGAGGGGCCGGGCGCGTCGCTCGAGATGGAGGAGTACAGCCACTTCGGGATGGTGGCGCGGTACACCGCGGGCGCGATGAACCTCCCGTTCTTCCCGCTGCGCAGCTACTTCGAGACCGATCTGCCGAAGGTGAACCCCCTCATCCGCCCGATCGACAGCCCGTATGGCGACGGGACGGTGTACGCCGTGCCGCCCCTCCGGCCCGACGTCACGGTCATCCACGCGCAGCGCGCCGACGCCGAGGGCAACACCCAGGTCTGGGGCCTCCTCGGATGCCAGAAGGAGGCGGCGTTCGCCGCCGACCGGGTGATCGTCGTCGTCGAGGAGCTCGTGGAGGGATCCATCATCCGCGCCGATCCCAACCGGACGATCGTGCCGGGGATCGTCGTGGACGCCGTCGTCGTGGAGCCGTTCGGGGCACACCCCTCGTACGTCCAGGGCTACTACGATCGCGACAACCGCTTCTACCGCGACTGGGACCCGATCAGCCGCGACGCGGCGCTGACCGACGGGTGGCTCGCCGAGTGGGTCCATGGCCTCTCCGGTCGCGCCGAGTACGTCGCGAAGCTCGGCGAGGAGCGCGTGACATCGCTCCGGCCCTCGGCGCCCGCGCCATCCGGTGTCGTGGATTACGGGGAGTACCGATGAGCGAGCAGCGCATGCCGGCCCCGGCCGGGCCGGCCTCAGCGTCCGCGTCGGGCTCCGCCGGGGGGTTCAGCCGGACCGAGATGATGATCGTCGCCGCCGCTCGCGCGCTCGCGGGGCAGCGTGTCTGCTTCGTCGGCGTCGGGCTCCCGAACATCGCCGTCAACCTCGCGAAGCGAACGGTCTCGCCGGACCTCGAGCTCGTCTACGAGGCCGGCGTGTTCGGCGCCGAGCCCGCCCGTCTGCCGCTCTCGATCGGTGACCCCACGATCGTCACCGGGGCGACGGCAGTCACGAGCATGCTCGAGCTCTTCGGCTACTACCTCCAGCGGGGCCTCATCGACGTCGGCTTCCTCGGGGCTGCGCAGATCGACCGCTTCGGGAACATCAACACCACGGTCATCGGCGACTACGCGCATCCCAAGACCCGCCTGCCCGGGTCGGGCGGCGCGTGCGAGATCGCGATC
This sequence comes from Chloroflexota bacterium, assembly GCA_021813655.1. Lineage (GTDB taxonomy): Bacteria > Chloroflexota > Limnocylindria > Limnocylindrales > CSP1-4 > CAIYQJ01. The sequence continues at coordinate 6,315 of JAKAJU010000137.1, forward strand.
AATGCCCGCCAGGTCTTCGTGATCATGCGGCAGTCCGCCCGCTCGTTCGTGGAACGGATCGACTTCCGCACCTCTCCGGGCAACCTCGGCGGCGCCGAGAACGCGGCGCGCATCCGGCGCGAGCAGGGGTGGCTGGGGAGCGGTCCATCCGTCGTCGTGACGGATCTCGGCGTCTACCACTTCGACGCGTCCGGCGAGATGCGCCTCGACAGCCTTCACCCGGGCGCGAGCCTCGACGAGGTGCGCGCGACGATGGGCTGGGATCCGAGGATCGCGGACGACCTCGCGACCACCCCGGCACCCACCGCCGACGAGCTCCGGCTCATCCGCGAGGAGCTCGACCCTGACGGGATGTACACGAAGTAGGGGAGCGGACCGGCCGCCGGCCGGTGCGCTCCCCGGACGGGGCGCCGCGCTCCGTGAGCACCCGACGCGCACGACCGGCGCGACGACCCTGAGGGTCGGGCCGTGCGCCGACGTTCAGTGTCGGCTGCCCGTCCCTGCATCGGGCCCCGCCTCGGGAGCCGCCAGCGCGAAGGCGCTCGGTCGCACCACCATGACCGGCGCCCTCGCGTGGCGGACGACATAGTCGGAAACGCTGCCGAGGAAGAACCGCCCGACCGTGGACCGCTCGTGCGAGCCGACGACGATGAGGTCGGCCTGCTCCGAATCCGCGGCGTCCACGATGGCCTCGCCGGGATCGCCGTCCCAGACGAGGCTCGTGGCGCGAGCCCCCTCGGCGCGGGCTCGTTCCACGACCTGCTGCACCGCGAGCGTCCGGGCCTCGCGTCGACTGGCGGCGCTCGACCCCGCGTCGCGGGCCTGGCGATCGCGGACCGCGGTGGACAGCACCGTGAGCACGACCAGCTGTGCGTCGAGGCGCGCCGCGAGGTCGATCGCGTGGAGCGTGGCGGCACCCGAGGCGGATGATGCATCCGTCGCGAGCAGGATCGTCTCGATCCGTGCCACGTGTGCCTCCGTCGCGGCCGACCGTGCCGCTGTCGCGCCGCCCACCTTCCGGCGAGGCGGCGCGACCTGGGTCGTCACTTGAGGAGGGGCGCCAGGTCGACGGGCTGTGGCGTCACGATGAGCGCGTTGACCATGCCGAACATCCCGTCCGGCCCCTCGACGTGGGGAAGGATGTGACAGTGGAAGGCCCAGATCCCGGGCCGATCAACCTCGATGATCGCATCCCAGCGCTCGCCCGGGTTCACCCCGAGCGTGTCGCACTCGAACGCGGCCGTTCCGAGGGGAGCACCGTCGCGGGCGACGACCTTCATGCGGTATCCGTGGCTGTGCCACGGATGCATCATGATCCCCTCGTTCATGAAGCGGACGAGGACCCTGTCGCCCACGGCCGCGACGATCGGCTGCACGGCCGGGAAGCCATGGCCGTTGATCGTGAAGCCGCCGACGGAGTCGTTGGAGATCCAGACGTACTCCTGGGTGACCCCGTACTTCTCCTTGTAGGTCTCCCTGGGGTCCTTGGGGTCGATGATGAAGGCCGCCAGGAGACCGCGGCCGACCTGGTCGGTCGCGTTGTGGTGGGAGTGGTACATCATCGAGCCGTACGGCTTCGCGATGAACTCGTAGGACTCGGTGGAGTCCGGGACCTGCGGGAGCTGGGTCACGAACGGGATGCCGTCCATGAAGAAGTCGTCGAACGCGACGCCGTGGAAGTGCGTCCCGGTGGTCTGGCCGAGCTTGTTCGTGAAGTTGACGCGGACCTTGTCGCCCTCGGTCACCCGGAGCGCAGGGCCCGGCCAGATCGCGTTGTAGCCGAGCGCGTCGATCGCCGGCGTCATGGCGTCGATCTGGTGCTTGATGGTATCGATCGTCAGGTCGAAGACCTTCCAGTCACCGTCGATCTTCGGCTGGATCGCCTGGTTCCCCTGCGGGACCTTGGCCCACTCGGGCAGCTCCTGGAGCTGGGGGTAGTTGTCCGCGACGCCGAGGATCTCCGCGAGCTTCGCGCCGGCCGCGGGCGGGTAGACGCCCGCGAGCGGCACCGCGAGCTTGCCCACGAACCTGCGGATCTTCTCGCGCGCCAGCATGTCGTGGGCCGTCCACCCGGCCGGGATCGGCCCGAGATCCGGGGAGGCCGACGGTGCGACGCTCGCGGACGGGGCCGCGCTCGCGGACGGGGCCGCGCTTGCGGACGGAGCGACCGAGGGTGCCGTCGTGGACGTGGCGCTCGGGATCGGCTGGATCGATGGTGCGGGTGGGAAGGTCCAGGCCGGCGCTGTCCCCGTCGTGCACGCAGCGACCGTCGCGGCGGTTGCACCCAGGCCGGCGAGGGCCGACACGCGCAGGAACCCGCGGCGCGAGAGCGACGAGCCAGTCTCCGGTGTGTCCGGCTCCGGGAGGAAGTCGAGGGATGCAGGGGCGGAGCCCTGCCGGTCGGTGGTGCTCATGGCGGCGCATGATGCGGCATCTGCACGTGGTCTGCCCGTTAGCTATGTCCCTATTCGCACGTGACCTATGGCCCCGTGGACCCCACCCTGGCGCGCGCGGCGGCGCGCCCGCGATCGCGTGCCCGGGGTCGCGCGAGCGCGCCTGTGGGCGTCAGCGGGTGCGGTAGAGTGCGCTCGTGACGGAGACTGCGTCCCGACCCGGCGAGCTCGTCGCGTACGATGCCGCGCTCGTCGCACTGATCGACCCTCTCGACCGCCCGACGGCCGGGTCGCGCGCGCGCGTCCGCGAGTCGCTCGCGGCCT
>JAKAJU010000135.1 GCA_021813655.1 Chloroflexota bacterium
GGCCGTCCGGATCACCGAGAGCATGGAGATCATCCGGCGCGACCGCGACCGGAGCCGCGACTTCCTCGCCGACGTGAGTCACGAGCTGCGAACGCCGATCTCGGCGCTGCGCACGTTCAACGACCTGTTGCGCGAGGGAGCGGACGACGACCCCGTCGCGCGCGAGGAGTTCCTCGAGTCGAGCGCTCAGCAGATCGACCGCCTCGACTGGCTCGCACAGAATCTGCTCGAGCTCTCGAAGCTCGACTCCGGTCTCCTGCAGCTCGACCTGCGGCCCGACGACCTGCGGGCGGCCGTCGAATCGGCGGTCCAGCAGGCAGAGGCGGCCGCGCGACGGCGGGGTGTCGCGCTCTCGGTGGTGCTGCCGGATCGGCCGCTCCGCATCCGCCACGACCCGCTGCGGATCGGCCAGGTCGTGAGCAACCTCGTCGGCAACGCGCTCAAGTTCACGCCACGCGGCGGGACGGTGACCGTCACGGTCTCCGGCCAGCGCGGCGGCGCGCGGATCGTCGTCTCCGACACCGGGATCGGCATCGACGCGACCGAGCTGCCCTACATCTTCGACCGCTTCTACCGGGGCGCGCGCTCGAGCGAGGCCCGCGCGAGCGGCAGCGGCCTCGGCCTCGCGATCGTGCGGTCGATCGTCGACATGCACGGGGGCCGGATCTCGGTCGAGAGTCGCCTGGGCCAGGGGACCACGTTCGTCGTGACGCTGCCGGCAGACCCCCGCACCGTCGGCGCGCCGGGTCCGGATCGAGCTCCAGCTCCGCCGGACATGGAGGATTCTTCACCGTCCGAGCCCCGCGCCTGAATCCGCGTCATGCACGATGACGGACGGCGCTGTGTCCGCACGATCGTGCCCGGCAGCCGCGGGCTCGCAGCCCGACGCCGAGGAGACCCGTATCGATGATCGACGAGACCGCCCCGAGCCAGCCGGTCGAGCCGTCCCCGGCGGCGCCCGCGACGGCTGCGTACGCCCCGGCCCCGGAGCCGCGGCCGACCTGGGCCTCGGGGGCTCCGACGCAGCAGACCCCCGAGCACTGGTTCGAGCCGGCACCCGCGCCCGTCCCGGTCGCGCCCGTCGGATCGAGCCGCCGCGGAAGCATCGTCGGCCCGGTCGTCGCGGCCTCCCTCCTGAGCGCCGTCCTCGCCTCGGCCGGCACCTACGGCCTCCTCCGCGCGTCGGGTGCCCTCGACCAGAGGGCGGCCGTGTCCACGACGGTCGCGGCTCAGCCCGCAGGGATCACCCAGAAGGTGACGATCGACGAGTCGTCCGCAGCCGTGGCCGCCGCCCAGAACGTGAGCCCGGCGATCGTGACGATCATCACGACGGGGAGCGCAAGCGACGGCAACGGGTTCTTCCAGGGCCAGGACATCCCGGCGACCGGCGTCGGCTCCGGGATCATCTACGACCCGAGCGGCTGGATCCTCACCAACCGGCACGTGGTCACCGGCGCCGACCAGCTCACGGTCCGCCTCAAGGACGGCCGCGACTTCGCCGGCAAGGTGTACGGCATCGACACGCTCACCGACCTGGCGATCGTCAAGGTGGACGCGACCGGTCTGCCGGCCGCGACGCTGGGGGACTCGAGCGCGATCAAGGTCGGTGAGACGGCGATCGCCATCGGGAGCCCTCTCGGGACGTACACCAACAGCGTGACGTCCGGGATCGTCTCCGCCCTCGGGCGCGAGATCACCCTGGACACCGGGGCGACGATCCGGAACCTCATCCAGACCGACGCGGCGATCAACCCCGGCAACAGCGGCGGCGCCCTCCTCGACGCGGGAGGGAACGTCATCGGGATCAATACTGCGGTCGCGACGACGGCCGAGGGGATCGGCTTCGCGATCCCGGTGAACATGGCCAAGCCGATCATGGCGCAGGCGAAGGCCGGCCAGCCCATCGCGCGCCCCTGGATCGGGATCCGCTACGTCTCGATCGACACGCAGGTCGCGAAGCAGCGGAACCTCGCGGTCACGAGGGGCGTCCTCGTCGACGGCGGCCGGGACCAGAGCGGCGTCGTCCAGGACGCGGTGGTCGCCGGTGGGCCCGGAGCCACTGCGGGACTCAAGGCGGGCGACATCGTCACGAAGGTCGGCGGCGTCGCGATCGACGAAGCGGAGCCGTTCGAGTACCTCCTCGTCCAGCATGCGCCCGGCGAAGTCCTCCAGTTGACGGTCCTGCGCGACGGTAGGACGATCACGGTGAACGTCACGCTCGGGACGCGCCCCGCCAATCCGTAGAGGGATCTGGGCAGCCCCGCAGGCGAGGCGCTTCTCCGTCGACTACCCGGTCGTCGAGCCTGGCTCGACGACGAACCGCGGCCGGTGTCCGTGAGGAGGGGACGCCGGCCGCGGTGCGTCCACGGCGGCGTCCGAACGCGCGGCTGCGGCGCCGGCGGGTCGATCGTCCCCGGGCGGATCAGCGTCCGCCGGCCTCACCCCTGCGCCGCCTGACCTCCACGCCGGCCCACGCCAGGCTCCCGTCGATCGGCGGTTGCATCTTCCGCACCCGGACGACGACCTCGTCGACGGCCGGCCAGCCCGCAAGCACGTCCCGGGCGATCGACTCGGCGATGGCCTCGACGAGGTCGTGGGTCGTGGTCTCCACGGCGCGGCGCGCCACCTCGAAGACGGCACCGTAGTCGACCGTCGCCGCGAGGTCGTCCCGGGTCCCCGCATCCCCGAGGTCGAGCGCGAGCTCCACGTCCACCTCGAACGGCTGCGGACGCTCCTTCTCGTCGGCGAGGACCCCGTGGCGGCCCTCGAACGCCATCGCGTGGAGGAGGATCCGGTCGGTCATCGGGCCGGTCGCACGATCGCGTCGGCCATCCGGGCGGCGCGGACGTTCGGGCGCACGTCGTGGACGCGGACGATGTCGACGCCGGCCGCGGCCGCGAGGGCCGTCGTCGCGAGCGTCGCCTCGAGGCGCTCCGCCGGCGGGAGGTCGAGGATCTTGCCGAGCGTCGACTTGCGCGAGGTCCCCAGGAGGACGGGCCTGCCGAGCGCCCGCAGCGCGCCCAGGTGGCGCAGGAGCGCGAGGTTGTGCTCGGGCGCCTTCCCGAACCCGAAGCCCGGGTCCACCACGATCGCGTCCCACGGGACGCCGGCACGCACGGCGCGGTCGACGGCACGCTGCAGGTCCGCGATCACCTCGGACAGCAGGCTCGTGTAGCGCGCCTCGGCGCGGTTGTGCATGAGGACGATCGGGATGCCGCGCTCGCCCGCGAGACGCGCGAGAGCGTCGTCGTCGGCGACGCCCCAGATGTCGTTGACGAGGGCGGCGCCGGCGTCGAGCGCAGCCGCGGCGACGGACGGCTTCGTCGTGTCGACGCTGATCGGGACGGCCGGATGGGCAGCGTGCAGGGCCGCGACGACCGGGACGACGCGCCGCGCCTCCTCGTCGGCCAGCACCGCGGCGTGCCCCGGCCGCGACGACTCCCCGCCGACGTCGAGCAGGTCGGCGCCCTCGTCGATCATCCGCCCTGCGAGCGAGAGCGCGGCGTCGACCCATCGAGCCCCGGGGGTGGCGAGACCGTCGCCGGAGAAGGAGTCGGGTGTGACGTTGACGATCCCCATGACGAACGTGCGCTCGCCCCAGGCGAACGTCCGGCCGCCGATCCGGAGCGGCGCGGGGGTCGCCGGAAGGCCGGCGCGTGCATCGGGCGGGATCGCGAACGAGGGGGTCGCGCCGCCGCCCGCGTCGAGGCCGCCGGGCACCACGCCGCGCTCGGCGGGGAGGAGGCGCTCGCGTGCAGTGCCTGCGCCGGCTGCCCCTGCGCCGGCTGCCCCCGGGCCGGCTGTGCCCGCGCCAGGGGTGCCGCTCGCGGGGGACGGCAGCGGGCCGGATGCGCGTGGATCGTTCATCGCGCCCATTCTCGCGCGCCCGCCGATGACGCGGTGGCGGAGTCGTCCGGGTCCGCCAGGGAGGGATCCTGGACGAGGACCGAGCGGACGGCGCCGACGAGGTACAGGGAGCCGGCGACGACGACCGGCCCAGGGGCCCGCTCGACGGCCTCCGCGAGCGCCGCGAGCGCGTCGGGCCGTGTCGTCACGGCGAGATCCGGAGAGCTTGCCCGCCACGCGGCCGCGAGCGCATCGGCAGGGAGCGCGCGTTCCACGGCCAGGGTCGTGCACACGATGCTGGCGCCGCGGAGAGCCGTCGAGCGCGAGAGCGACGCGACGATCCCTGCGACGTCCTTGTCGCCCATCGTCGCCGTCAGGAGCGTGATCGGCGCCGGTCGGCGGGGGTCCCAGCCATCCAGGAACGGACGGAGGTCCTCGAGGGCCGTCGCGAGGACGGCGGCACCGGCCGGGTTGTGCGCGCCGTCGAGAAGGACATCACGCCCGCGGTCGCCGGTGGGGAACGTGGCGGACACGGCCGGCCCGGCACCCGGACCCGACGGAACGTGGATCAGCTCGAGGCGGCCGGGCCACGTCGCTCCGGCGTAGCCCCGGCGGCGGGCCGCCGCGTCCACGGTCGCGATCCCCGCGGTCTCGAGCGCGTCGAGCACGGCGTGGGCGACGGCGGCGTTCGCTGCCTGGTGGCGCCCACGGAGGCCGATCCGGGTCGCGCCAAGGCGGGGCAGGTCGACGAGGATCCCGTCGCGGTCCAGGTCGAGCAGCGGAGCCGGGCTCACGACGACGAGCTCCGCCCCGACGCGTCGCGCCCGCCGCCGCACGATCTCGAGCGCCGGGCCCACCGCTCCGGTGACGGCCCGGTCGCCGCGCATGATGATCGCGGCCTTCTCGCGTGCGATCGTCTCGACCGTGGGCCCGAGGTACGCCGTGTGGTCGAGGTCCACGTTCACGATCGCCGCGACTCCGCCGTCCCAGGCGTGGGTCGCGTCGAGGCGCCCACCGAGGCCCACCTCCACGACCGCCAGATCCACGCCCTCGTCGGCGAACCAGCGGTAGGCGAGCGAGGTGAGGAGCTCGAACTCGGTCGGCTCCCCGAGCCGCCGTGCGACGCCGCTCACGATCGGCAGCGCCTCCTCCACCAGCCGGGCGAACGTCGCCGCGTCCACGATCCGCCCGCCGATCCGGAGCCGCTCGCGGTACGTCACCAGGTGCGGCTTCGGCGTCTCCCCGGCCCGCAGCCCTGCCTCGCGGAGCGCGGCGGCCACGAGGGCGAGCACGCTCCCCTTCCCGTTCGTCCCGCCGACGAGGGCACCGCGGAAGCGCCGTTCGGGATCGCCCATCGCGCGGAGGATCGCGCGCGTGCGTCCGAGGCCCAGCCGGATCCCGAATCGGCCGCGGCCCCGGAGCTCCGCCAGCGCGTCCGCGTAGGTCAGGCTCATCGCCGTGTGGAGTGAGGGACGATCACGAGTCGCGGGTGAGATCGTCCTCGTAGAAGACGCACTGATTGAAGCGGGCGCCGAGGCAGACGTCGTTGACGAAGTCCTCGGCGAGGTGGACGCCGCCGCGGAGCTGACAGCGCGAGACCGTGGAGGACTGGCGGATGAGCGCCTTGAGCAGGTGCGGCGCCTGGATCGGGAACGCGCCGCGCGCACCGGTGATGAAGAAGTGCGGGCAGACATTGCGGCGCAGGTTCGGCAGCATCGGCACCGGGCGGCGCACGCCCCCGGGTGCGATGGCCAATCCGCCGGGACGAGCCGCCACGGACCGACGATCGGTCTGAGCGGTCGCGACGGGCGACGCCTCCAGGGCGCGCGGAGCGGCAGAGCCCCTCGCCCCCTGGTCCGCTCGGTCCACGCGATCGCCTCCCCGGTCCCGGCCCGTACGAACGTACGGCCGCCCGATGCCGCCAGCGTACTAGGACGCGACAAGCCGCGTCAGCCCCCGTCGAGGGGGTCCCCGGTGCGGGATCGCTCGCGAGGCGTGCGACAATGCGGCCGATGGCGACCGGACGGCCCACCCGCGAATCCCAGGTCCGCCGCCGCCCTCCGTCGACCGGACGGCCGGCGCCGGCGCGCGGCCGGCCGCGTGCTCCCATCGCGGGAAGCGCCTGGCGCACGCCCCCACGCCGGATCAGTGAGCGCTCGGGCCTTCCCCTGTTCGTGAAGGTCATCCTCGGGTTCGCGATCCTCGCGCTGGGCGGCGCGATCGTCCTCGCCGGAACCGGGCTCCTCAGCCGGGCGGTCGCCGGCATCGGAACCTCGCTCGCGGGGTTCATCGACCAGTCCGAGGCCCCCACCCCCACCGCGTCGGCCGTCCCGTTGCCGGATGCGCCGGTCTTCGCGATGCCGGGCGTGACGCAGACCGCCGAGGACACCATCGACGTCTCCGGCTCCGTCCCGGCATCGGTCGCCGGCCGAAGCGGGTACGAGGTGATCGTGTCGGGCGGCCTCCGGGGGGAGAAGGCGGTCGACCTCGTGAAGGTCGCGGTCGGACCCACGACCGTCTTCAGCGTCGAGAAGGTGCCGCTGCAGCTCGGTGTGAACGTCCTGACCGCCCGCATCTCCGGGCCGGCGGGCGACAGCCCCGAAGGCCCGTCGGTGCTCGTCATCGTCGACCGCAAGCCCCCGACGGTGAAGATCACCGCGCCGAAGGACGGGGCCACGGTGAACGGCTCGGCCGTGAAGATCGTGGGGATGACGCAAGGGAGCAGCAACCTTGTCGCACGCAACACGACGACGGGTCAGTCCGTGAGCGGGCTCGCGGAGACAGACGGGACGTTCGAGCTGCAGGTCGGCATCGGCACGGGGACCAACGAGATCTCCCTCCAGTCCACCGACCCGGCTGGGAACGTCACGACGAAGACGTTCACCGTCGTCCAGGGCGGCGGGAAGCTCAAGGCGACGCTCGTGGCGTCGGCGCGCCGGATCAAGACGAGCTCGCTCCCGTCGAAGATGACGTTCACGGCCACCGTCGTCGACCCCGATGGCAACAGGCTCGGAGGGGCGGCAGTGACCTTCTCGGTCAGCGTGCCGGGCATCCCCACCCTCACGAAGGACGTCACCACCGGGTCCGATGGGCGCGCGGTCTACACGATCACGATCCCCGAGGGTGCCACCGCGGGCCAGTGCCTCGCGACCGCCCTGGTGACGACCGACCAGAACGGCGACACCAGCGCGCAGCTCGTGTTCGAGATCCTCGACTAGCCTGCCGCGTCTCCCGCCGGCCGGAGGCGCGGACCGTGCCGGCGAGCTCCGGCGCTCAGAAGTCCGGGATCACGAGCGCTGCGGCCGTGGAGACCGCGCCGAGCGCGACGGCGACGACGACGGCGACGCCCACGGCGAGAGGTGACAGGTCCGGAGGGAACCCGCCCACCGAGAACCCCAGATCGAGCTGACCCGCGACCCACGCGACGCCGAGGACGAGGACCCCGTTGAGGACGACGGTCGCGAGACCGAGCGTCATGAGGCGGATCGGCAGGGTGAGAGCGTGGACGACCGGGCGCACGAGCGCGTTCGCGGCGCCGAAGAGAGCCGCGAGGCCCGCGAGCTGGACGGGGCTCTCGGGCACGACCACCTGCGGGAGGAGGCGGGAGATCGCCACGAGGGCGATGGCGACGACCGCGGCGCGGAGGAGGAACGAGCGCATCGGCACACGATACGGCGGGACGAGGCAGGCCGCCGTCCGATCCGATGCGCTGCGCCGTCCGATCCCGTGCAGCCCCGGGTCGGGTGTCGACCCGACGGACCCAACGACACCGACCCGACGGAGCATTGACGCGACCACTACCATCCATGGCATGGCAGCCTGGCGTTGCCCCCATTGCGGAACGCCGCAGGAAGAAGCGGCGCGCTGCTGGGTCTGCCGACGCTCCTCCACGACCTGCGCCACGTGCCGCCACGTGCGGTCGGCCGTCGTCGCGCGCGTCGCGTACTGCGGCCTCGACCCTCGCCGCACCCCAATCGTCGGCGACGAGCACCGCGGCTGCTGGTCCGGACGGCCCCTCGCGCCGCTCCGGTCCGCTGCGCGACCGCTCCGAGATCGGCGCGCGCAGGGCGAGCTCGTCGCCGCCGGTTCCGTGGATCTCGGCCTCTGGGTCGAACCGGAGGCCTGAGAGCCGGGCGCTGCCCCCGAACGCGTCGCGCGCCCGTCAATGCGTCAGGGCGTGCACCCGGGGACCGAGGCCGGGTCGAGCAGCGTCAGGGAGATCGGCGTGCCGAGCGGCGCGCTCGTTCCCGCCGCAGGGTCCTGCGCCGAGACGATCCAGCCGGGCGGAGCGTCGGCCGGCGAGATGGGGCCGATCGAGAAGCCATCCGCGAGGATCCGGGTCTGCGCGTCGACCGGGGCGAGGCAGACGTAGCTGCCGACGATCGGGAGGGGCAGCGTCGGGGGCACCGTCACGATGGGCGTCGGCGTCGGCACCTCCGTCGGCGTGGGTGTGGGCTCGGGCGTCGGCGACGGCGTCGGCGTGGGCTCGGGGCCCGTCGAGACCGTGTAGTCGACCGGGGTGCCCTTGGGGACCTCGAGCCCGGCGCGCGGATCCTGGGCGGAGATCGCGTCCTTCGGGACGATCGGGTCCGCAGCCTCGGTCCGTGTCCCCGGCTCCAGGCCCGCGTCGACGATCGCCTTGAGCGCGTCGGATTCCGTCTTGTTCTTCAGGTCGGGCACGGTCACGAGCTCCTTGCCCGAGACGACGGTGAGCCCCACTCGGGACCCCTTGTCGACGCTCGTCCCCGGCCCGACGTCCTGGTTGGTGACCGTGCCCTCCGCCTGGTCGGAGCTCTTCACGAACTCCTTCTGGTAGACCTCGATCCCCAGGCCGAGGGCGGTGGTCTGCGCGTCCGCGTACTGCTGGCCGATGAAGCTCGGGACCTTGACCTGGCCGGGAGGGGGTGTCGCGGCGCTGTCGCCGCCGGCCCCGGTGAGGAGTCGGTATCCGAGAGCGCCGGCGGCCACGAGGACGACGAGCGCGAGGAGGCCGGCGATCCACGGCCAGATGCTGGACCGGCGTGGCTCGTCCCATTCCGGTTCGCGTCGTCCCGCGCCGACCGGGCCCTCCGGGTAGCCCGCGTCGGGCATCGGGCGGGCGCTCGCGGGCGGATACGCTGGCGGGGGCGTTCCGGCCGGCGGCCGCGCCTGCACCGTCGAACCG